>SXMH01000070.1 GCA_005777405.1 Actinomycetota bacterium | reverse complement strand
TCGACAGCACCCACGTGCTGGGTGCGCCGACGCCATGGAACGCGGCGATCGACTCGTCGACGACCGAGCGCAAGCGCTCGGCGTTCCACGGAGTACCGAGGTAGCTGAAATTGAAGGCCTGGTGCATCTCGTCGGGCCGCACCCACAGTGCGGCCTTCTCGAGCGGTTCTACCCAGGCTTCGGCGCACAGTACGCGGTCGCCCTCATACTCGGCGAGCACCTCGTGCCAATCGCGGTAGATCTCGTGCACTTCGGGCTGGGCCCAGTAGGGCACGTCATCGGGGGAGGAGATGGCGTCAGCGAGCCCAGCGGCCTCTGCCTTCTCCGCGATGTCGGGCAGGCCGTCTTTCTTGATGAGGCCGTGCGCGACGTCAACGCGGAACCCATCGACGCCGCGGTCGAGCCAGAACCGCAGCACCGAGCGGAACTGCTCGCGCACCCACTCGTTGTGCCAGTTGAAGTCGGGCTGGCTGCTGTCGAAGATGTGCAAGTACCAGGGTCCGAGCGAGCCATCGGCCTCGGTGATGCGTGTCCAGGCGGCGCCGCCGAAGACCGACTGCCAGTTGTTGGGAGGAAGCTCGCCGTTCTCTCCCTTGCCGGGCCGGAACATGAACCGCTCGCGCTCGGCCGAGCCGGGGCCCGCGGCGAGTGCTTCTTGAAACCAGGGATGCTCGCTCGAGCAGTGGTTGGGTACGAGATCGACGATCACTCGCAGCCCGAGCTCGTGCGCCCGGTCGCGCATGACGTCGAAGTCAGCGAGCGTGCCGAAGATGGGGTCGACGTCGCAGTAGTCACTGACGTCGTATCCGGCATCGTTCTGCGGCGAGCGGAAGAAGGGCGAAAGCCAGACCGCGTCGACGCCGAGGTCAGCGAGCGCCGGCAGCCGGTCGGTGATGCCGGCGAGGTCGCCGATGCCATCGCCCGAGGCGTCGGCGAATGAGCGGGGGTAGACCTGGTAGATGACGGCGGAGCGCCACCATTCCGAGCCGGGGGCGGCCGTTCCGCTGTGCTCGACGGGACGCGTCAGGGGGGTGGTCGTGTCGTGGGGCATGGGTGCAACTGTAAGACACGCAGGCCAAATCGTGAGAACGGTTCCATGCGTGAAACGCACTCGTTACGCGCCGAGTGCAGTGTTTCCGCAACGTTTCGGTGCGTGACGCGGGTTCTCTTCGTCGAAAACATGGAAGCGCTTGCACTCCCGAGCGGCGTGTGCGGTAATGGAAACGCTTGCAGTCCGCGAGCACCAGGAGAACGGCCTCTGCGCTCGTCGGCGTCACGACATCGTGACCACCGGCGGTCGGCACCGAGGCCGACCGCACACGAAAGGTGACCACCGATGAAGGTGACATCACGCAGCTTGCTCATGACGGGAGCACTCGCCGCCACCACGGCGATCGTGCTCTCCGGATGCGCCACTGAGCCCGAGGCCCCGCAGTTCGAGGGCTCGCTCACGGTCTGGGTCGACGCTGACCGCGCCGGCGTGCTCGAGGAGGTGGCCGCGCAGTTCGAGGAGGAGCGCGGCGTCACGGTCGAGCTCGTCACGAAGGAGTTCGGCGCGATCCGCGACGACTTCATCACGCAGGCCCCCACCGGCAACGGCCCCGACATCATCGTTGGTGCACACGACTGGCTCGGCAAGCTCGTGCAGAACGGCGTCGTCGCGCCGCTCGAGCTCGGCGACAAGGCGAGCGAGTTCCAGGAGGTTGCGATCTCGGCCATGAGCTACGAGGGCCAGACCTACGGTCTGCCCTACTCGGTTGAGAACATCGCGATGATCCGCAACACCGCGCTCGTCTCCGAGCAGCCCGAGACCTTCGACGAGCTGCTCGAGCTCGGCGAAGCCGCCGGCACCGAGTACTCCTTCCTCGTCGGGCTCGACCCGAACGCGGCCGACCCGTACCACCTGTACCCGTTGCAGGCCTCGTTCGGCGCTCCCGTCTTCGAGATCACTGCTGACGGCACCTACGACCCCACCGCGCTCGCGCTCGGCAACGAGGGTGGCGAGGCCTTCGCTACCGCGCTGGCGGAGTGGGGCGCGGCTGGCGTGCTCAACACCAACATCACGGGCGATATCGCTCGCGAGGAGTTCGTGGCGGGCAAGTCACCGTTCTTCCTCACCGGGCCGTGGAACATCCCCGCAATTAGCGAAGCTGGCATCGAGTACGCGATCGAGCCGATTCCGACCGCGGGCGGCGAGACCGCTTCGCCCTTCGTCGGCGTGCAGGGCTTCTTCATCAGCGCTCGCAGCGAGAACACCCTCGCGGCGAACGAGTTCCTCGTGAACTACATCGGCACCGAGGCCGTTCAGACGGCGCTCTACGAAGTCGGCGGTCGTGCTCCCGCACTGCTCACCGCCTTCGACGCCGCCGCGTCGAATGCTGACGTCGCTGCCTTCGGCGAGGTCGGTGCCAACGGCAACCCCATGCCCAACGTGCCCGCGATGGACGTCGTGTGGAGCGACTGGGGCACGACCGAGGTCGCGATCATCAACGGCCAGGGCGACCCGGTCGAGCTCTGGCGCGCCATGGTCGAGAGCATTCAGTCGAAGATCGACGGCTAGTCGAGACTGATTGACCCGCCGGGGGTCGGGCGCGCATCGTGGATGCTGCGCTCGGCCCCCGGCATCGCCACGAGCAGCACGGCACACGACGGGAGTCACTGTGAGCATCCACCCCACCGCATCGTCGGTCGCCGCCGCGACCGCGACGCCGCCACCCGCACCGCCGGCGCCGGTGCGACGCATTCGTCAGGCGCGCAGCACTCGCGGCCTCATCATGACGATCGCGCTGCTGAGCATTCTCGACGCGATCGCCGTCTTCGCGCTCTTCATGCTGTTTCTGCAAGAGGAATGGCTGCTCGTCGGTATCGTGCTCGCCGTCACGGTGCTGCTGAACGTCATCTACCTGCGACCAGGCTGGCTGCCGGCGAAGTACCTCGCCCCCGGACTCGTCTTTCTCGCCATCTTCCAGATCTTCGTTGTCGTCTACAGCGGCTACATCGCCTTTACCAACTACGGCGACGGCCGAAACGGCTCAAAAGACGATGCGATTCAGACCATCGTGCTCACCGCGCAAGAGCGCGTTCCCGACTCGCCGACCTACCGACTGACGGTGCTCGAGCAGTTCGGCGAGTACTTCTTCCTCGTGACCGACCCCACCGGCGAGGTGCTGCTCGGCAGCGCCGACCAGCCGCTCGAGCCCGTGGGCGACTTCGGCACCGACTCGACCGGCAAAGCCGACTCGGTGCCCGGCTTCACCACGCTCACGTTCAACGACCTGCTCGGCAATCAGCGGGCCATCACCGACCTCGCCGTGCAGCTCAGCGACGACCCCAATGACGGGGCACTGCGCACGCCCGACGGCAGCAGCGCCTACCTCTATCTGTCGAGTCTCGAATACGACGAAGCGACGGATACCTTCGTCGATCGCTCTGGCACTGTCTACCGCGACGGGGGCGACGGAGCGTTCGTCAACGACAGCGGTCGCGAGCTCACTCCCGGGTGGACGATCAACGTCGGCTTCGACAACTTCATCACGGCCTTCACCACCGAGAACATTCGCGGCCCGCTCATCAGCGTCACGATCTGGACGTTCGCGTTCGCGATCTTGTCGGTCGTCACGACGTTCGCGCTCGGGTTGTTCCTCGCGATCGTGTTCAACAAGCCGCTCATGCGAGGCAAGAAGATCTACCGCATCATCATGATCCTGCCCTACGCCTTCCCGGGCTTTCTCTCGGGGTTGGTCTGGCTCGGGCTGCTCAACCAAGACTTCGGCTACGTCAACCAGGTCATCTTCGGCGGGGCGAGCATCCCCTGGCTCACCGACCCGTGGCTCGCGAAGTTCAGCGTGCTCCTCGTCAACCTCTGGCTCGGCTTCCCCTACATGTTCCTCATCTGCACGGGGGCGCTGCAGTCGATCCCCGAAGAACTCACCGAGGCCGCGACGGTCGACGGCGCCAGGCCATGGGCGGTCTTCCGTCTCATCAAGTTCCCGCTGCTGCTGGTCTCGGTGGCGCCGCTGCTCATCTCGTCGTTCGCGTTCAACTTCAACAACTTCAACATCATCTACATGCTCACCGGAGGAGGGCCGCGAGATGTGACGGCCGGAGTCGATGCCGGAGCCACCGACATTCTCATCACGCTCGTTTACAAGGTGGCGTTCGGTGAAGGCACGGGTCGCGACTACGGTCTTGCGAGCGCTTTCGCCATTCTCATCTTCCTCATCGTCGCGACGGTCTCGATCATCTCGTTCCGTCAGACCAAGGCCCTCGAGGAGCTGAACTGACATGACCAGCACCGCTCGTATCATTCCCGCCACGCGCCGCAAGGGATTCCTGTATTGGGCGCGCGACACCGGGTGGCGTCACCTCATCGGGCTCGTCATGCTCGTCTTCGCGGCGTTCCCGCTGCTCTACGTGCTGTCGGCGTCGCTCAACCCCTCGGGCACGCTCGTCGGGTCGAACGACCTCTTCCGCACGATCGACTTCGGCAACTACGTGCGGCTCTTCCAGTTGCCGCAGCAACCCTTCGCCGCGTGGTTTCTCAACACGATGATCATCGGATCGGTCGCGGCTCTCGGCACAGTGTTCTTGGGTGCGCTCGCGGCCTACGCTTTCTCGCGCATGCGCTTCACGGGCAGACGTGTGGGTTTGCTCACACTGCTCCTCGTGCAGATGTTTCCCCAGCTGCTCGGAGTCGTCGCGATCTTCCTCTTGCTCACGGGAATCGGCGAGATCTTCCCCGCCATCGGCATCGGCACGCAGACCGGCCTCATCCTCGTGTACCTCGGCGGTGCGCTCGGCGTGAACACCTACCTCATGTACGGCTTCTTCAACACGGTGCCGGTGTCGATCGACGAAGCAGCGAAGATCGACGGCGCGAGTCACGCGCGCATCTTCTTCACGATCATTCTGCGACTCGTCGCGCCGATCCTCGCCGTCGTGGGCCTGCTGTCGTTCATCGGCTCGACCAGTGAGTTCGTCATCGCCTCGATCGTGCTCACCGACCCGCAAACGCAGACGCTCGCCGTCGGTCTGTACCAGTTCGTCTCGCAAGAAACCTCGCGCAACTGGACGATCTTCTCGGCGGGAGCCGTGCTCGCTGCGCTGCCGGTCGTCGCCCTGTTCCTCTACCTGCAGAAGTACATTATCGGCGGCCTCACCGCGGGCGCGGTCAAGTGACGGGCGCGCTCGGCGCCGAACCGCACCACGACGGTTCGGCGCTCTACGTCGGCGCCCTCGACGGGTCGGCAGGGCACCTTCCGAGTGCGGGCATCGAGCTCGGCACTCGCGTGGCCGTGCGGTTGCGCATCCCGTCGTCGTACGGCGCGGTGACACGAGTGACAACGCGCTCGAATCCCAACCGCGAACCGCGCTGGGATCCCGCCGAGTTGCTGGGCGAGAGCGGGGGAGCCCAATGGTGGCAGGCTGAAGTGCTCGTCGAGAACCCCGTACACGTCTACCGCTGGGTCATCGAGCGAGCCGATGGGCGCGTGCAGTGGCTGAGCAACGCGGGGCTCAGCGATATCGAGACGCGTGATGACGACGACTTTCGGCTCGTGACGCACGAGCCGGCGCCGGCCTGGGCGGCCGAGCAAGTCATGTACCAAGTGTTTCCCGACCGATTCGCCCGATCGGCCGCCGCCGACAGCCGCCCCGCACCCGACTGGGCCGAGCCCGCGCAGTGGGGCGATGAGCCGATCTACCGCGGGCCCTCGACGCCACGACAGTTCTACGGCGGCGACCTCGACGGAATCACTGAGCACCTCGACCACCTCGAGCGGCTGGGCGCGACGCTGCTCTACCTCACTCCCTTCTTTCCCGGGCGTTCGAACCATCGATACGACGCTCACACTTTCGAGCAGGTCGATGCACTGCTGGGTGGCGATGACGCGCTCGTGCGACTCGTGGATGCCGCGCATGAGCGGGGCATCCGGGTCATGGGTGATCTCACGACGAACCACTCGGGCGATGCGCACGAGTGGTTCCGAGCCGCGCACCGTCAGCCGGCAGCGCCGGAGAGCGACTTCTACTACTGGCTCGAAGAGACGCACGACGATTACGAGTCGTGGCTCGGTGTGCCCAGCCTGCCCAAGCTCAACTGGAACTCGCCCGAGCTGCGCCGACGGTTCATCGAGGGCCCCGACTCGATCGTCGCGCGCTGGCTCAAGCCCCCGTACTCGCTCGACGGCTGGCGCATCGACGTCGCCAACATGACGGGTCGGTTTCGCGACGACGACCTCGCACTCGAGGTGGCGGCGATCATCCGCCGCACCATGGCCGAGCAGAACCCCGAGACTCTCCTGCTCGGCGAGTACACCAACGATGCGGCGCCCGACCTGCAGGGAGAGGGTTGGCACGGCGCCATGACCTACGCCAATCTCACCCGCCCGGTATGGGCGTGGCTGAGCGAGCCCGGCGAGATCGACTGGTTCTTTGGGCTGCCGTATCCGGTCATGCCCGAGTACACGGCCGAGCAGGTCTACCTCGCTCATCGTCGCTTCACGGCAGCGATGCCGTGGGCCACGCGCGTGCACGGCATGAACGCACTCGACACCCACGACACCGCACGCTTCGCGAACCGAGCCCTGCCGGGAGCAGTGGCCGTCGCAGTCGGGCTCACGATGACACTGCCCGGAATCCCCGTGCTCTTCGCAGGCGACGAGATCGGTGCGACCGGTGAGAACGGCGAGCACTCGCGCACGACGATGCCGTGGGCGACGATGGATGCTCACGCAGAGCGCATCGACCTCTACCGTTCACTCATCCGCGTGCGCCGCGAGCACCCCGCCCTCAGCCATGGCTCATTGCGCTGGCTGCACGTGGACGACGAGTGCCTGCTCTTCGTGCGCGAGACCGCACAGCAGAGCGTGCTCGTGCTCGCTGCTCGCGGTGATGCGACGATCTCGTTGCCAGCGGGAGCCCTCGGCGGAGAGCAGCCGCTCACGACCGCGCCGCGTCTCGTCGGAGGGGCCGAGGTGCGCGGTGAGAGCATCCAGGTCAGCGGCCCCGACTTCACCGCGTGGCTGCTGCCGGGCGTCGATGTGCCGGGTCAGCGGGGTGCCGAGCGGCCGCAGTAGCCGCCTGAAGTTGGTGATAATCTTCTCTGGTGCCGTTTCCCGGTGAGGGTACGGTCACGCCCCGATAGCTCAGTGGTAGAGCACTTCCATGGTAAGGAAGGGGTCGTCAGTTCAATCCTGACTCGGGGCTCTGAACAAGCCTCTCGAGGCGGGTTCTGCCCGGCGGGGTAGCTCAGGTGGTTAGAGCACACGGCTCATAATCGTGGTGTCGCGGGTTCGAGTCCCGCCCTCGCTACCAATGAAAAAGGCCCCGCCCAAGCGGGGCCTTTTTCATTGGTCTCGGGGGTACCAGCTCGAACCTTCCTGGGCCCCCACGGCGCAGTCCGGCTCGCCGCTGCGCGGCGTGCCGGCGGCACCGTAGGGATCGAGTCCCGCCAGCGACCCACCCACCCACCCGCACACCCGTTCCGCCAACTCACCACTCCTCCGCATACCCCCCAGTACGCGCGTCGTAGTCGGCGAGCAACTTCCGCAGGTCGGCCTGCACACCCCGCAGCGCGATGCGCTCTTCTTTCGGCGTGAGCTTCGATGGCCCGTCGAGCGGCAGCAGTCGAGGTTGCAGCAGTTCGCGCAACGAGTCCTCTCGCGCCAGGTGCATTACTGACGACACGAACGCTTCATCGTCGCGCGCCGATCGCAACCGTTCGGCGACTCGATGCGAGATGCGCCCACGGGTCGCGAGTCGATCTACCTCTTTCTTCTGCCGTGCGGTCAAACGTCGTCCATAGGTGCCGCGTCGCGAGATTGCGTCGGCACCCTCGCGAAGTCGGCTGGCGTCGGCGTCGAGTTCCGCCACCAGCTCGTCGAGTTCGGCCCGCACGATCTCAGCCATCTGATCGTCATTCCACGCGCCGCCATCGCGCATGGTGGCGACGATGACGCGATTCTTCACGGCAAGCCGCAGCGCTGACTGGGCGACGAGCAGTCCCTCTTCGACTTGCAGAGCGAGACCTCGGCCCAGAAACGGCAAGCGCAGCCCGTGCGGCGCGAACGCCGAAGTTCCCGGGGCGGGAGCGCCGCCGTCAGGTGCGGGGGGAGGGCACATGGTGTCCTTCGCGCTGCGGTCGTGGAACTCCAGGGTACGGGCTGCACCTGAACCGAGGCAGGGCACGAAGGCCCTGTGCAGTGGTGCACGATTCGCCGTCGCGGGACGAAGCGGGGGCATCCACTGCGTGCCGATTCGTGCGCGAGAAGAAACTTCGCGACACGCCGAAAACACTAGATGTGGGGGAATGACATTGCTGTCATTCCCGTTATATAGTGATGACCCACCCGCTCATCGCGGGAACCGAGACCACAGAAGGAGGCCCATCATGGACAACGACAACGACAGCGTCGGTGGCTACGCAGTCCCCGTCGACCCGATGGACCTGCTGCAGTGCGAGAGCTGCCAGTAAGCGCAGCCACCCACACTTGACCGAAACCCCGGGCCACCACGACTGGTGACCCGGGGTTTCGTGTAGGTGCCAGCGTCACCCAGCGTCACGACTTAGCATCAGCCCCAGCAACATTCAGCACCGTCACCCTGGCCGGAGGAGGAGCGATGAGCATCACCGTGGATGCCCACGATTCGTCGCTCGCCCGCCCGCGCCTGGCCTCCGACGCCGAAGTGCTCGACCGCGTGCACCGCACGCTCGGCCCGGTCGACGTGGTCGTCGAGCACTGGGGCGCTCATCGCGACTCACGCGTGCTGCACGTCGTGACGCGCGGTGGCGAGCAAGCGGTCGTGAAGTGGCATCGAGACGCGGCACCGCACCGTCGCGAGAGCGAGTCTCTGCAGCTCTACGAGATCGCGCTCGGCGGCGACGCTCCGCGCGTGGTGCTCACCGATGCCGCCTTGCGATTGACGGTGCTCTCGCGCTTGCTCGGCGAACCCGCTGCGGGCACACCGCACGAACATGACGGCGATATCCACCAGCGCGCGGGAGAACTGCTGCGCAGGTTGCACGACGCTGAGCCCCCTCGCAAGCACTCGCGGTTCGGCAGCGACATCGCCGCCGAGTTCGAGCGCTGGAGCGTCGCTGCCGAGCAACTGTGGGGCGATGGCGCTGATCCCGCCGACGCGCGCGGTGTGCGGCTGGCTCAGGAGCGCGCCCTCGCGCGCGAGCACATCGCCGCGGCGATGGATGTCGGCGAACTCGACCACGTTCCCGTGCACGGCCGCTTCGCCCCGCAGCACTGGATCATCGACCCCGGTGGCCGCGTGCGCCTTATCGACTTCTCGCATCTGCAGTTCGAACCTCGCATCGCCGACCTGCTCTGGCTCGAATACGGGCCGTGGCGCGACGAACCCTGGCTGCGCGCCGCGTTCTTGCACGGTTACGGACGCATTCCGACCGACCGCGACGAGCTTGCGCTGCGCGCGATCGCGGCCACGCGGGGCCTTGAGCTGCTGGTACGCGGCTCAGCGCGCGGTCATGCTGCCGAGCGCGCACTCGGTCGGTCGATGCTCGACCGAGTGCTCGGCACGACCCTCTTCTAAGAGCGCCCTCCTAGACTGGGCGGGTGGCTGTGAACCCTGAGCTGACCGAGCGAGACTTCGCTCCTGTCGCCCCCTACCTGGTCGGCCGCGAGAAGGTGCGCGAGTTCGCGCGTGCCGTGCTCGCGACGGCTCCGCTGCACCATGACGTCGAGGCCGCGCGCGCCGCGGGTTTCGCCGACGTCGTTGCGCCGCCCACCTTTCCCATCGTCGTCTCTGAAGCGACGCTGCAGCAGTTGCTCGCCGAGCCCGACGCTGGAATCGACTTCAGCCGTGTCGTGCACGGCGACCAGCGGTTCACGTACTCGCGCCCCGTGGTCGCCGGCGACGAGCTCACGGCGACCCTGCGGGTGACGAGCATCAAGTCGCTCGGCGGCAACAGCATGATCACGAGCGAGACGGCGATGGTCGATGCGAACGGTGAGCACGTCGTCACGAGCATCTCGACGCTCGTCGTGCGAGGTGACGAGTCATGAGCCTGCTCGCCGCACTCGAGACCGGCCAGGTCATCGCTGAGCGCTCATTCGCGCTGAGCCGCGACACGCTCGTGCGCTACGCGGGAGCCTCCGGAGACTTCAACCCCATTCACTACCGAGACGATGTTGCGGCTGCCGTTGGCTTGCCCGGCGTGCTCGCGCACGGCATGCTCACGATGGGCGTCGCCGTGCAGCCGGTCGTCGATTGGCTCGACGGTCGCGGCTGGGTGAGCGACTATCAAGTGCGGTTCACCCGCCCGGTCGTCGTTGACCCCGAGTCTGGCGCCGAGATCACCGTCGTTGCGACGGTCGCAGCGCTCGATGACGAGGGGGCACGCATCGACCTCACGGTGAGCTACGGCGGCTCAACGGTGCTCGGCAAGGCGCAGGTGCGCGTCACCCCGCTGGGCTGACCCGATGGCAGAGCGCGTGCGCCTCGCCGACCTCACCACACTGCGCGTCGGTGGTGAGGCTGAGCGCGTCGTCGACGCCGCCACGGCCGACGAGCTCGAAGCCGTCGTGCTCGAGGCTGAAGCCGCCGGCGAGCCATGGCTCGTACTCGGCGGCGGTTCGAACGTGGTGGTGAGCGACGCGGGCTTCGACGGGGTCGTGGTGCGCGCGCGTTCGCGCGGCATCGAGCGGCTCGACGACGTGGCGGGCAGCGCACGGCCCGTGCGGCTGCGCGTGCAAGCGGGGGAATCATGGGATGCCCTCGTTGAGCACTGCGTGCGTGAAGGTTTCGGCGGGCTCGAAGCTCTGTCGGGCATCCCGGGGTCGGTCGGTGCCGCCCCGATGCAGAACATCGGAGCGTACGGTCAAGAGATCGCCGAGAGCCTCGTCGCCGTCGAGCTGCTCGACCTCGACGCCGGAGAGCGCCGACTCGTACCGGCACCTGAACTGCGCCTCGGCTACCGCACGAGCGCCCTCAAAGAAGGGTGGCGCGGTGTCGTGCTGAGCGTCGACTTCGCGCTCGAAGCACGCGATGACCAGTTCGGCATGCCGGTGGCCTACGCGCAACTCGCTGACGCGCTCGGCGTCGAGATCGGCGAGCGGGCCCCCCTCGTCGGCGTGCGGTCGGCGGTGCTGAGCTTGCGCGCGGCGAAGGGCATGGTGCTCGACGACGACGACCCCAACTCGCGCAGTGCGGGCTCGTTCTTCACCAATCCGATTGTGAGCGAAACCTTCGCGGCGACGCTGCCGAGCGAGGCGCCGCGCTGGGCGCAGCAGCCCGAGCAGGCTGCGCTCGCGGTGCCGCTCGGTGCCGAGCCAGCGCTACCGCCCGAGCCCGTGCCCGCCACCGTGAAGCTCAGCGCGGCCTGGCTCATCGAGCACGCCGGCATCAGCCGCGGGTTCGCACTGCCCGGCTCGGCAGCCGCCGTCTCGAAGAAGCACACTCTCGCGCTCTGCAACCCCAGCGGTCGGGCGACCGCCGCCGAGGTTCTGCAGCTCGCGACCTACATTCAAACTCGAGTGCAGAGCGAGTTCGGGGTCGTGCTGCACCCCGAGCCCGTGCTCGTCGGCGTCGGACTCTAGCCGCGCTCGAGCGGGGCTCGTGCGCCGCGCGGGGCCGAGCTTCGGCCCTTGTCGGCGATTCAGCCCCGCCGGGCAGCCGAACATCGGCTCAGAGCAAGCCGCGTTCCATCGCCAGCGTCACCGCGCGCGTGCGGTCGTTGACGCCGAGCTTCTCGAAGACCCGCAGCAAGTGCGTCTTCACCGTCGCCTCACCAAGAAACAGGCGCTCGCCGATGCCACGGTTCGACAGCCCTTCGGCGACGAGCCGCAGCACCTCGGTCTCGCGCGGCGTGAGGGTTGCCGGCGCAGGTTGGCGCACGCGCGCGACGAGCTGCGCGGCGATCGCCGGCGAGAGTGCCACCTCGCCCGCGGCGACCGAGCGCACGCCCGCGATGAGCTCCTCGGCCGGTGCGGCCTTCAGCAAGTAGCCGCTCGCTCCCGCTTCGATCGCCGAGAGGATGCTCGCGTCAGACTCGTACGTCGTGAGCACGAGCACGCGCACACTCGGAGCGCGCTCGCGAATGCGCGCCGTCGCCACATCACCCGTGAGCCGCGGCATGCGCACGTCCATGACGACAAGGTCGGGCAGCAGTGCGAGCGCCTGCGCCACGGCATCATCACCGTCGACCGCTTGACCGACGACCTCGATGTCGGGCTCAGCCTCGAGCAGCGCGACGATTCCCGCTCGCACGACGGCGTGATCGTCAGCGACGAGCACGCGCACGGTCGGCGTCACGACGCAACCTCGATGCGCGCGACGGGCAACTCGATCGTGAGGCGCGTGCCCTGCCCAGGTGCGCTCTCGATCTCGAGCGAGCCGTCGACGAGTGCGACGCGCTCGGTCATGCCCGTGAGCCCGAAGCCGTCTGGGGCGGCGGCGACGTCGAAGCCGGTGCCGTCATCGACCACGACGACGCGCACTCACTGGGCGTCGTCGGCCTCGCCGGTCGCGGCGTCGGCGCGCGCGACGTCGATCTCGACGCTGGATGCTCGCGCGTGCTTGCGGGCATTACCGAGCGCCTCTTGCACACAGCGGAGCACCACGACCTCGGTCTCTCGCGCGAGCTCGAGCGCAGCATCCACCGAGAGCGCCACGTGCACGCCGGTCTCACGGGCGAAGCGATCGGCGAGCCGCTGCAGGGCTCCCGCGAGGTCGGCATCGGCGTCGCCGACTGCCGCCCCCGCGGCGACGAGCGCGCGCGTCTCGGCGAGTGCGGCGCGGGCTCCTTCTTCGATGAGCTGCAGCGTCTCGGCCGAGGCGGAGGGCTCGCGGCGAGCGCGCTGGGCGAGCATCACGAGGCCGGTGAGGTCTTGCGCGATGGTGTCGTGCAGCTCGCGGGCGAGTCGTTCGCGCTCAGCGGCCGCTCCGGTCTCGCGGTGCAGTGCTGCGATCTGCGCTTGCGCTCCTTGCAGTTCGGCGAGCAACCGGCCGTTGCGTTCGCCGAGCTCGCTCATGTGGGCGATCCAGAACCCCATCGCGAGACTGAAGCCCAGCGAGAGCGCGATGGTGAAAGCGGTCTGCAGGAGGGCGCCGGGCGCGGTGCCGAGACTGACGAGAAAGCCGATCGTGACACCGGTCGCGACGACGAGGTTCTGCACGACCGCCCCTCGCACCGAGGCGCAGAACACCCAGGCGATCGAGTAGGCGATGGCCTGCACGATCGCGAGCGTCGGTGACGCGGCGACCATGAGGGTCACGGCGACAGCGATGACGACCACCAAGACCGGTGCCCCTCGCGGGTCGTCGAGCCGTGGCAGACCCAGCACGAACCAGGCCGCGACGAAGAGGGCGATGCCCGCCCCGCCGACAGCGAGGTCGGTGGGCTGCCGCTGCGTGAGCACGAGCAGCACAGAGAGCAGCGCTGCCATGCCGAGCACGGCAGCTGTCCACACGCGGCGCGCCGTCATGGGCCCGAGCCTAGTCAGCCTGCGCGGCCGACTCAGGCGTCCTTCCGGATCCAGCGGAACGTGATCCGCGCGAGCACGAGACCCACCACGAGCCACACGGCGAGCGCGATCGCCACTCCCGCGAGGTTCCAGCTCTCACCCTGTTCGAGCACTTCCAGGGTGTCGGGCAAGAAGACGCTGCGCATGCCCTGAGCCATCCACTTCAGCGGAAAGGCGCTCGCCACGGTCTGCAGCCAGTCCGGCAGCATCGAGAAGCTCAAGTAGACGCCCGAGATGAACTGCAGCACGAGGGTGATCGGAATGACGACCGCTGTGGCGCTCTTGCCGCTGCGCGGCACGGCGCTGAGGGCGATGCCGAGCATCGCCGAGGTCACCACGCCGACCACGAAGACCCACGCGAACGTGAGCCAGCGCTCGGGCTGCTCGGGAAGGGGCACGCCGAAGACGGTGAAGCCGAGCAGCAGCAGCAGCCCCGCCTGCAGCGCTCCCGTCGTGAGCGACTGCCCGAGTTTGCCGATGAAGTAGCTCACGACCGGCAGGGGAGAGCCCGCGAGACGTTTGAGGGTTCCGTCGCTCTTCTCCATCGCGATGTCGATCGCCAGGTTCTGCAGGCCGCTCAGCAGCAGGCCGGCAGCGAGCATGGCCGGTAGGTAGAAGTGCGCTGCTGAGACCTCGGTGCCGTCGGCGGCCTGACCGAAGCTGCCCTCACTGAACGACACCGAGAAGATCGTGAGCATGACGACGGGAAAGAGAAACGTAAAGAAGACAGTGTCGCCTTGGCGAAAGTAGGCGCGCACTTCGTAGCCGATGCGCACGGCGCCGAGGCGCAGAGCCCTGGTCGTGCCGCCCAGGCGCGTGGGGCGCAACTGCGTGCCGCTCATGCCGTCACCTCCGCGTTCTCGCGACCGACAAGATCGAGGTAGACGTCTTCGAGGCTCGGGCGAATGACTTCGAGCGCGTCGGGCTCTGAACCCAACCGCGCGACGAGTTCAGCCACGAGTGCGGCAGGAGCGTCGGTGCGCTGCTCGTGCGGTGTGCCCTGCTCGCGCCAGCGCACGACCGGCACCCGGGCATCCACGCCGCCGAGTTCGGCGATCGGCGCGACGTCGATCATGCGGCCGCCGGCAATGACGCCCGCGCGGTCGCCGAGCTGCGCGGCCTCGTCGAGATAGTGCGTGGTGAGCAGGATGCTCGTTCCCTCGCTCTGCAGAGTTCGGATGAGCTGCCAGAAGCTGCGGCGCGCTTCGGGGTCGAAGCCCGTCGTCGGTTCGTCGAGAAACAGCAGCTCGGGTGCGCCGATGATGCCGACGGCAACGTCGACCCGTCGGCGCTGGCCGCCGGAGAGCTTGCGGATGAGGGTGCCAGCCTTGTTCTCGAGTCCGACCGCGGCGATGACTTCATCGACCGATCGCGGGTTCGGGTAGAGCGCGGCGAAGTGGCGCAGTTGCTCGGCCACGGTGACGGCGCCGCTCTCACCGCTCGACTGCAGCACGATGCCGAGCCGAGCTTTCCAGTCGAGGCCGCCGTGCGCGGGATCAACGCCGAGCACGCGCACGTCGCCCGCCGAGCGGTCGCGGTACCCCTCGAGAATCTCGATCGTCGTCGATTTGCCGGCACCATTCGGGCCGAGGAGGGCGAAGGTCTCGCCGCGGTGAATGTCGAAGTCGACCCCGTCGACCGCGACCATGGCGCCGTAGGTCTTGCGCAGTCCGCGCACCTTGACGACATTCTCGTGAGTTGTCATGACCCCAGACTGCCGGTGAGGGGCCGCTCGCGGAACGGTCGCCCGGCGGACTCTCGGGTCCACCGAACGGTGGATGCTCGTCGTGCATCACCCGGCCCGACCGCGCGCGCAATGTTTATGGCGCACTCTCGCCTTTCCGCATTGAATAGCGAATCCGGATAATCGGATAAAGTGTTTGTCGCGCCACACAATGGCGCGCATATTGATAAACTGAGGAGAATTCTCGTGAAGCGCATTACTACCGAACTGGTCGACGATCTCGACGGCACCGTCATCGCACCCGGAGAGGGCGGCACGGTGTCGTTCGCTCTCGATGGCGCGAGCTACGAGATCGACCTCGGTGCCGAGAACCGGCAAGCGCTGCGGGATGCTCTCGCGCCGTTCATCCAGAAGGCACGGTCGACCGGCCGTCGTGCGGCAGGTTCCACGCGCTCCCGCTCGCGTTCAGCCGGCTCGAGCGACACCGCCGCCGTTCGCGCGTGGGCGCAAGAGCAGGGCCTCTCCGTCGGCGACCGCGGTCGTATTCCGGCCGAGATCCGCGAAGCCTATGCCGCCGCGCAGCGCTAGCCGGCGGCGCTATACGGCGGCGCTGAGCGCTGAAGGCTAGTTCGCGAACAGCGCCTGCAGGCGCTGGATGCCCTCGAGCAGCGCGTCGTCGCCGAGGGCGTAGCTGAAGCGCAAGAAGCCGCTCGGCCCGAAGGCCTCGCCGGGCACGGCCGCCACTTCGGCGTGCTCCAAGATGAGGTCGGCGAGCTCGAGCGAGGTCGTGGGCGTGACGCCGCGCCACTCGCGGCCGAGCAAGCCTGCGACGTCGGGGTAGACGTAGAAGGCTCCCGTGGGGGTCGGCGTGAGCATCCCGTCGATGCGACTGAGCTCGGCGACGATCGTGCGTCGACGGCGATCAAAGGCGTCGCGCATGGTCGCCACCGCATCTTGCGGACCGGTGAGCGCTGCGAGCGCCGCGCGCTGCGAGACGTTCGCGACGTTGCTCGACAAGTGCGACTGCAGGTTGGCCGCGCCGGCGATGACGTCGGCGGGGCCGACCATCCATCCGACGCGCCAGCCGGTCATGGCGTAGGTCTTCGCGACGCCGTTGACCAGAATGGTCTGCTCGGCGAGCTCGGGCACCGCCTGCACGATCGACACGGCCTCGACGCCGTCGTAGGTGAGCGCCTGGTAGATCTCATCGCTGATGACCCAGATGCCGTGCTGCAGCGCCCACTCGCCGATGGCCTTCGTCTGCTCAGGGCTGTAGACCGAACCGGTGGGGTTCGAGGGGCTCACGAAGAGCATCGCCTTCGTGCGCGGCGTGCGCGCTGCTTCGAGCTGCTCGACCGTCACGAGGTAGTCCTGCGACGAGTCGGCGAAGACCTCGACCGGAGTGCCTCCGGCCAAGCGCACGACCTCCGGGTAGGTGGTCCAGTACGGCGCGGGCAGCAGCACTTCGTCGCCGTCGCCGACGATCGACGCCACGGCTTGGAACACCGCTTGCTTGCCGCCGTTCGTCACGATCACGCGGCTCGCCGGCACCTCGAGCCCTGAATCGCGCAGAGTCTTCTCGGCGATCGCCTCGCGCAGCTCGGGAAGCCCGACGGCGGGGGTGTAGCGGTGGTTCTTGGGGTCACGCGCCGCGGCGACAGCCGCTTCGACGATGTGCTCGGGCGTCGCGAAGTCGGGCTCACCCGCCGCGTAGCTGATGACAGGGCGCCCCGCGGCCTGCAGTGCCTTGGCCTTGGCGTCGACCTTGAGGGTCGCCGATTCGCTGATAGCGGCGATGCGGGCGGAGATTCGAGCGGAGTCGGCGGTCACGGCCACGATTCTACGCAGGGCGCGCACCCCGCTGACCGGCGGAAGGGCCGGTGGATGCTCGCCTCAGGTTGGCGGTCTGTGCGACGTCGCCTACACTGGAGCCGGTAGTTGATCTCTGCCATGCTTTCGCGTGCCCTGAGTTCAGCGATCCACCGCAAAGGGCGGTGGCTCAATTGGTAGAGCAGCGGTCTCCAAACCCGCAGGTTGCAGGTTCGAGTCCTGTCCGCCCTGCATAGTCGCCGGCTCGGGGCGTTCCTCATGAGGAGCGCCCCGGGTATGGCACTGGTGTGCACGACCAGACGACGGGGCACCGTCGAGGGAGAGAGAGCGTCACGTGAGCAATGTGATCGACGAGCCCGGTGAGGACATCGTCGCCAACGCGAAGAAAGATCGCGCCGAAAAGCGTGGTCCCTTCGGCCGCATGGCGCTGTTCATCCGCCAGGTCTTCAACGAGCTCGGCAAGGTCGTTACCCCGACCCGCCGCGAGCTGATCACCTACACGCTCGTCGTGCTCGTCTTCGTGATCATCATGATGGCGATCGTCTCGGGCCTCGACATTGTGTTCGGCTGGCTCGTGTCGTTCGTCTTCGGCGACGGAAGCGCGGTGCTGGGCGGTTAGCCCGGCATCAGCATCCACCGCCCGCAATTTCAAGGAAAGAGAACCTGACGTGACCGAGAAGCTCCCGAGCGACCTCGACCTCTCGACGGCTGCTGAGCAGTCGTCGGAAGAGGACGAGGCTCAAGAGGGCAACACCCTCGACCGCCAGCTGCATTCGGCTGATGCCGCCGAGCACACGGCGATGCACGTCGTGGACGAGAGCGACGAGCCCGACCTCGATGGTCTGCTCGATGCGCTCGACGCCGCCATCGACCCCGAAGCCGATGCGATCGTCGACGACGCTCTCGACATCGACTCGGCCGACGAGGCAGACGCCGCCGCCGAGGCGACGAGCGACGAGCATGACACCGACGCTGACGATGCAGCCGCGGACGATGCAGCCGCTGACGAGGAGCCGGCCGAGGTCGACCCCTACGAGGAGTTCAAGCTCGAGCTGCGCATGAAGCCCGGCAAGTGGTACGTCGTGCACTCGTACGCCGGCTTCGAAAAGCGCGTCAAGCAGAACATCGAGAACCGCAAGATCTCGATGAACATGGAGGACTTCGTCTACGAAGTGCAGGTTCCCATGGAAGACGTCGTCGAGATCAAGAACGGCCAACGCAAGCTCGTGACGCGCGTGCGCATTCCCAGCTACGTGCTCGTGCGCATGGACCTCAACGAAGACAGCTGGTCGGTCGTGCGTCACACGCCCGGCGTGACGGGCTTCGTGGGCAACGCCCACAACCCCACGCCGCTGCGTTTCGACGAGGCGTTCCAGATGCTGAAGTCGACCGTGCAGATCGCCGAGGCTCCTGCCAAGGCCGGTGGCGCGAAGTCGGGTGGCGTCGCTGCCCGCGTCATCCCCGCCGAGATCGACTTCGAGGTCGGCGAGACCATCACGATCAAGGAGGGCTCGTTCGCCGGGCTCCCCGGCACGATCAACGAGATCAAGCCCGAGAGCGGCAAGCTCACCGTGCTCGTCTCGCTGTTCGAGCGCGAGACCCCCGTCGAGCTGTCGTTCGACCAGGTCACCAAGCTGTAGTTACATAGAACTGATGAGGCGTAGCCTCATCAGCGCTGGCGTCGCGGAATTGCTGCGCAATTCTTCAAGCTCCAGCGCGCACCGCGGCGCGCATCGGGCGCGCAGGCGGGAGCGCGGCATCCACCCGGATGCCGCACGACACGAAAGAAGAAGAACATGGCACCCAAGAAGAAGGTCACGGGTCTGATCAAGCTGCAGATCCAGGCCGGCGCCGCCAACCCC
>SXMH01000069.1 GCA_005777405.1 Actinomycetota bacterium | reverse complement strand
CGCTCACGAACTGCCGCACCTTCTGCTCGCTCGCCTGGCGGGAGTCGAATGCGCTCTGCACGTGGTCGAGCATGCGGGTGAATGCCGCGCCGAGTTGGCCGACCTCGGTGGAGGGGTCGGTCTCGAGCCGAGGAAGCCGATCGGCGAGAGCGACGGCGCCGCGATCGAGCGGCAGCGTCGAGACGACGGTCGCCGCTTCTCGCACGCGACTGAGCGGTCGCAATCCGATGCGCACTACTTCGCGCCCGAGCACGGCCGCGACGACGAGGATGCCGACGAGCACCGCGGCAATAACGACCCCCAGTCGCGCGATCGTCGACTGCACGCTGCGCGTGGGCAGACCCACGATGAGCACTTCGCCCGACGCCGTCTGCGTGGCGAGCACACGGAACTCGCCAATGCCGCCCGGCAGTCGTACGGTAGCCGGCTCACCGATCGTGCGCGTCGCCAGCAGGCGCAACTGCGCTCCGGTGAGTTGCCGCACGGTCGCGTCGTCGTCGAGATAGGCCGCGACGGCGGTTCCGTCGAGCTGCACGACCGCGACGACGGAACCGAGCGGGAGTCCAGGGCCTTCAAGGCTCGCTTGCGGAGCGCGATCATCGGCCGCGAGGCTCGAGATGCGTGTCGCGACCATGCGCAGTTCGTCGTCGAGTTGCGCGACGAGGTTCGATCGCAGCAGGGCGATCGACAGCACGCCGATGGCCACCGTCGCCGCGAGCAGCAGCACGAGCACGCCGGCGACGAGCCGCTTCTGCAACGACCACTTCGTGTCGCGCGAGTGGGTCACGCTCACGCTCCGGTCACGAGACCGGCTTGATCATGTAGCCGACGCCGCGCACGGTGTGGATCATGGGCGCGCCGATCGTGTCGATCTTCTTGCGCAAGTACGAGATGTAGATCTCGACGATGCTCGAGCGGCCCCCGAAGTCGTAGCTCCACACGCGGTCGAGAATCTGAGCCTTGCTGAGCACGCGGCGCGGGTTGCGCATGAGATAGCGCAGCAGTTCGAACTCGGTGGCGGTGAGCTCGATCTCCGTCTCGCCGCGATGCACCTCATAGCTCTCCTCGTTGAGCACGAGGTCACCGACGCGAATCTCGGGGTCTCCGCGCTCGCTCACCACGAGCGTGCTGCGGCGAATGAGACCGCGCAAGCGAGCGACGAGCTCTTCGAGGCTGAAGGGCTTCGTGACGTAGTCGTCTCCACCGGCGGTAAGGCCCGCCACCCGGTCGTCGACGGCGTCTTTCGCGGTGAGGAAGAGCACGGGCACGTCGTCACCCTGGGCACGCAAGCGGCGCAGCACTTCGAGCCCATCGAGGTCGGGCATCATGATGTCGAGCACGACGATGTCGGGCGAGAACTCACGACCGTGCTGCAGAGCTTCGGCGCCGGAGTGGGCGGTGCGCACGTCCCAGCCCTCATAGCGAAGCGCCATCGAGACGAGGTCGGCGAGCGATGCTTCATCGTCGACGACGAGTGCCCGAATGGGCGAACCGTCGGGGCGCGTGAGGCGGGGGCTTTCGGGAAGCGTGTCATCGGCCATGGTGACATTCAGTCGGAGTCACCTATGAGCAGGCTTGGAGCATCCACTGCGCCATCTGAACCCCCACGCAGCTGAATCCCTATGCAGCTGACCACCCACGCAGCGAACCCCGGCCACCGAGGGGAAGCGGCGGCCGGGGTTCGGATGAGAGTCGCGGTGTGACTGCGACTCAGGCGCGGTGTGCGCCGCGCGCCTTGCGGCCGGCGCCGGCGATACCGACGATGAGGCCGAAGAACGCGACGAGCGACGCGATCATCACGAGGGGAAGTGAGATCATCGTGGGTTCCTCGCTGTTCGGGTGCCAGTGAGGAGGGTGCGGGTTCGGGCCGCACCGTGTCCTCACTGTGGGGGACTCGGGATGTCCCCCACAACCAGTGTGCGCTTAACGAACACCCTTCACACTCCCCCCAACGGGGGTGCGCGTGACCCCAGAGCGGGGGTCGAGCGCGCTCACCTTTGCCGGGCGCTGCGACCTCAGTCTTGGTTGCTGAACGCGGCGTCGAACGACTGCTCAGGCAGGTCCCAGAGCAGCGAACGCACGAAGTCGACCGCCTCAGCCGCGCCATGCAGCCGACTCATGCCCGCGTCTTCCCACTCGATCGAGATGGGGCCCGAGTAGCCGATCGACTTGAGCGCGCGGAACGAGTCTTCCCACGGCACGTCACCGTGACCGGTCGACACGAAGTCCCAGCCGCGCTTGGGGTCACCCCACGGCAAGTGCGAGCCGAGCACCCCGGCCCGACCGTTCTGCGGGCGAAGTCGCGTGTCTTTGCAGTCGACGTGGTATATGCGGTCGGCGAAGTCGACGATGAAGCCCACGGGGTCGATGTTCTGCCACATCATGTGGCTCGGGTCCCAGTTGAACCCGAAGGCCTCGCGGTGCTCGATCGCCTCCAGGGTGCGCACGCTCGTCCAGTAGTCGTACGCGATCTCGCCCGGATGCACTTCGTGCGCGAACCGCACGCCCTCGCTATCGAAGACATCGAGGATGGGGTTCCAGCGACGAGCGAAGTCCTCGAATCCGCCCTCGATGACACTCGCCGGCACGGGCGGGAACATCGCGACGTACGGCCAGATGCTCGAGCCGGTGAAGCCCACGACGGTGTCGACTCCCAACCGCCGTGCGGCGCGAGCGGCATACTGCAGCTCGGTCGCCGCGCGCTGCCGCACGGCCTCTGGCTCGCCGTCTCCCCAAACCCGGCTCGAGAGAATCGCCTGGTGCCGGAAGTCGATGGGATCGTCGCATACCGCCTGACCCGCGAGGTGGTGCGAGATCGCGTAGACCTTCAGGCCGTGCTTGTCGAGAATGTCGAGTCGGCCCTGCAGGTAAGCGTCGTCCTCGACCGCCCTCTGCACATCAAGGTGCTCTCCCGACGCCGCGATCTCGAGTCCGTCATAGCCCCATTGCGCCGCGAGGCCGGCGACTTCGTCGAGAGTGAGGTCGGCCCACTGACCGGTGAAGAGGGTGACGGGATGCGTAGCCATGGTGTCTCCTTCGAAAAGTCGGTCGGTCTAGAGGTCGATCCACTCGCCCGTGCGCGAGGAGGCGAGAACGGCGTCGGTGATGCGGCTCGCGCGCACGCCGTCGGCAAAGCGGGGCAATCCCTCGGGATGCTCGCCGCGCACCGCCGCATAGGTGTCGGCCGCGAACGCCGTGAAGGCGTCCTGGTAGCCGAGCGGGTGCCCCGCGGGCAGCACCGAGAGCCGCGCCGCACTCTCGTGCAGCAGTTCGGCATCGCGCAGCAGCAGCTGACTGCCCGCGCGCCGGCCCACCCACAGCGCGTCGGGATTCTCTTGCTCGAAGCGCAGCGACTGCTCCGCCCCGTGCACCTCGAGCACGAGCCCGTTCTTGCGCCCCGGAGCAACTTGCGACACGAGCAGGCTCACGACGGCACCGCTCGTGGTCTGGGCGAGAACGCCCGCGAGATCTTCTGTGGTCACGGCGCCGCTCGCGGCGCGCTCGGCGATGACCGTGCTCGTGATCGCCTGCACACGCGCCAAGCGGTCGCCAGTGACGAATTCGAGCAGGTCGCAGAGGTGCGAGCCGATGTCGGCGAAGGCGCGGGATGCTCCTCCCTCGGCACTGCTGACCCTCCAGTTGTCGTCCTCCGAGGTCAGCAACCAGTCTTGCAAGTAGGCGCCCTGCACGCTGGCGATGCGTCCCGCCTCCCCGGCGGCGATGCGCGCTCGCGCCTCCCGCGCCATGGCGTGAAAGCGGTACACGAAGGGCACGGTCGCGATGACCCCCGCGGCTTCGGCCCGCCGCTCGAGGTCGAGCGCATCGTCGAGAGTGGTGGCGAGCGGCTTCTCGGTGACGACGTGCTTGCCGGCCTCGAGCACGCGCACGGTGAGCGGGTGGTGCGAGGCATTGGGCGTGACGACGTGCACGAGGTCGACGGCGGGGTCGTCGAGCAGAGCATCCACGTCGTCGTACGAGCGTTCCGCCCCCACGCGCTCGGCCGCGCGCCGTGCGCTCTCGGGGCTCGAACTCGCGAGCCCGACGACACGAGCGCCGGCCGCCCGGGCCGCCCGACTGTGCACGTCGGCCATGAAGCCGCCGCCGATGAGAGCGATGCCGATCGGGGTGCTGGTCATGAGCCTGGCCTCCTAGAGAGTCGCCGCAGTCGGGTCCCAGTCTTCGGGCAGCGCCGGCGGCAGGTCGACCGAGCTCTCGATCGCGACTGCCTGACCGTCGCCCTCTGCCGACGCCTGGATCGAGACCATGAGGTCGAGCACGTGAAATGCGAAGTCGCCGGGAGTGCGCTCGGGGCGACCCTCGCGGATAGCGCGTGCGAGGTCGACGACGCCAGCCCCGCGCGAGAAGGTCGAACCGACCGCGGGGATGAGTTCGGCTTCTGACTCCTCGAACATGCCGTCGCGCCAGAGCCGCAGCTCGCCGTCGAACATGTTGGGGTCGGGCAGCACGAGCGTGCCCTCGGTGCCAGCGATCTCGACGACGCCCACTCGGGGTCGACTCGCCTGGAACGAGAAGGTGCTCTGCGCGCTGCCGCCGCGCTCGAAGTCGATGAGGGCCGAGATGTGGGTGGGAACCTCGACGGGGAAGGTCTCGCCGGCGCGCGGCCCTGAACCGATGACGCGGGTGTCACGCGCCCGGGAGCCGCGAGCGGTCACGCGAGATGCGGGGCCCATGACCTGCACGAGCGTCGAGAGGTAGTACGGGCCCATGTCGAAGAGCGGTCCGCCGCCACGGGCGTAGAGGAAGTCGGGGTTCGGGTGCCAGGTCTCGGGCCCGGACACCTGAAACAGCGTCAACGCCGTGAGCGGAGTGCCGATGGCGCCCGATTCGATGAGTCGCCGACCGGTCTGGATGCCCGCCCCGAGCACGGTATCGGGCGCACACGCAACGCGCAGGCCGCTGGCCCGCGATGCCGCCAAGAGCTCGCTGCCGCTCTCGAGGTCGAGCGCGAAGGGCTTCTCGGTGAACACGTGCTTGCCCGCGGCGAGCGCCTCGAGCGCGACGGGAACGTGCGCGGCGGGAATGGTGAGGTTGACAACGATCTCGATGTCGTCGCGCGCGAGCAGCTCGGCGACCGAACCGCTCGAGGGCACGCCGTACTCGGCCGCGCGCGCGGCAGCTCGGTCGACGTCGAGGTCGGCGACCATGAGCACGCGCACATCAGCGGCGCGCGTCAGATTCTCGAGGTACTGCTGGCTGATGACTCCAGCGCCGATGACACCCACACCGACAGAGCCGACGCCCACCGAACCGCTCACGCCGCACGCTCCTCGGTCACGACGCCGAGCGTGCGCACGTGGGCGAGGCTCGCGGCGATGCCGTCGAAGATGTCGCCGGCATACTCGTCGAACTCGAGCACGGGGCGCGCGTTCGGCGCGGCCGCGAGAATCGCGTCGAGCGGCATGCCGCCCTGGCCCGCAGGTTGCTGCTGACCGGTGTCTCTCGTCATGGGGCCGTCTTTCACGTGGATGGCGACGACGCGGTCGCCGAGCCGCTCGAGCAGGCCGACCGGGTCGACTCCACCGACGGCGCTCCAGTAGGCGTCGACTTCGAGCACGACCTCGTCGCCGAGCAGGTCGGCGAAGATTTCGAGCGCGGGCGTGCCGTCGATGTGCTGCTCGAGCTCCCACCAGTGGTTGTGGTACCCGACCGTGAGGCCTTCATCGGCCGCCCGGCGCGCCACCTCGGTGAGCTCTGCGGCGATGGCGGCGACGGCGTCGCGGCTCGTCCATTGCTCTTCGGGCACGTAGGGGTCGATGAGGGTCGTCACTCCCACGCGCCGCGCCGCGGCGAATGCCGCCTCGTGCTCACCCCCCAGCAGGGTGACATGCGAGGTCGGAGCCGCGAGGCCCGCAGCAGCGAGAGCCGGTTCGAGCACGTCGACGTACTGCGTGAGGCCGTAGGGCTCGACCGAACGCAACCCGATCTCGGCGAGGCGCTGCAGCGTGGCGGCTGCGTCGGCATCGAGGGCATCGCGCACCGAGTAGAGCTGCACGGAAGCGGGGGGACGGGGCACGGTCTCTCCTTCGAGGTGCTCGAGAGCAGCATCCGCAGCCTCGACGGCACTTATGGTCATGTCAGCCCGACTTATTTCAGTCAGTTGACAAAAGTTGTCTAATCACTGATAGTAATGGTCACCACCCTGGAGTCGCAAGATGCTGCGAGGAGACCGTGCCCTCCACCCCCGCGAGTAACCCGCCGGCGAGCGGAGCCGTCGACCTATTCACGCTGCTGCGTGACGGCGTGCCGCGTTCGCGCGCCGAGCTCGCGGCTGCGACCGGCCTCTCGCGCGCCACGATCGGCGGTCGGGTCGACGCGCTGCTCGCTGCCGGGCTCATCGCACCCGCCGGCGCCCCCGAGTCTGCGGGAGGGCGGCCCTCCTTCCGCTTCGGCATCAACCCTGAGGCTGGGGTCGTCGGCGCGATCGACGTCGGCGCCACCCACCTCGCGGTCGGACTGGTTGACCTCACGGCTCACCTCGTCGCGAGTGCGACCGAGCCCGTACCGCTCGCCGAAGACCCCGCCGAGACACTCGCACTCGCCGCGCGCCTGCTCGAAGACTTGCTTCGGCGACACGGGATGCCCTCCGAACGCCTGCTCGCCATCGGGCTCGGCCTGCCAGGGCCGGTCGACTCTCGTACCGGGCGTCCGGTGAACCCGCCCATTATGCCCGGCTGGAACGGGGTCGACGTCGCCGCACTGTTGCGCGAGCACCTCGACGTACCCGTGCTGGTCGACAACGACGTGACGCTCATGGCGCTCGGCGAACGCTCGGCCGCGTGGCCCGACGTCGACGACATGATCGTCGTCAAGGTGGCGACCGGCATCGGCTCAGGGCTCATCCTCGGCGGGCGGGTGCATCGCGGTGCGCGCGGCATCGCCGGCGACATCGGCCACGCACCGCTCGCGTCACCCGAGAGCGTGCGATGCCGGTGCGGCAACCTCGACTGCCTCGAAGCGCACGCGGGCTGGCCCGCGATCATCCGACAACTCGGCCGTGCCGAGATCACGACCGGGGAGCACGTGCTCGAGCTCGTGCAATCGGGCGACTCAGAGGCGATTCAGCACATCCGCCAGGCCGGTCGCGAGATCGGCGAGGTGCTGACCACCGTCGTGCAGCTCGTCAATCCCGCGGTGATCGTGCTCGCCGGTTCGATGACGGCGGCCGGCGAGCACGTGCTCGCCGGGGTGCGCGAAGCGGTCTATCAGCGCTCAGCACCACTGGCGACCGACGAGTTGCGCATCGTGGCCTCGACGCTCGGGGCTCAGGTGGCTCTCATCGGTGGCGGCATGCTCGCGCTCGAGGCAGCACTCGCGCCCGAGCGCGTTGCCGCCATGATCGGCTGATCAACGACGGCCGACCCGGGCTCGCTCGGCATCACGGCCGCAGTCACGATCGCAGCCTCCGACGCAGCCTCGGAGTCTGTCGGCGCCTCCCGCACGATGCGCACAGCCCACGTGACGCCGAACACGACCAGCCAGGCTATGCCGATCGTCGTGGCGACCAGCTCAAGCCGACTGCCGAACTCGGCGTTCCACCGCAGCAGCGACAGCATGCCGCCGGTCGCAGCGATGAGCGCCACCGCGACGGCGAGCGCGAGCGTCACGCGCGAGAGCGAACGATGACCGGGCGCGAACGCGACCTGCAGCATCGCCCAGCATGCCGCGGCGAAGGCGATCACCGCCGAGACGGTGTGCACGAAGTCTTGCGCTGTGAACGTCTCCCCCACGGGCAAAGGGCACCCCTGCGAGCACGGCACTTGCGCCGCGACGAAGAACGCCGAGCACGCGAGCGCGAGACTCAGCGCCGGGCCGCCCGAGCGCAGCAAAGGCACACCGCTGCGCAGATCGCGCATGGCCCAGGAGACGAGCACTCCCCCGCCAGCGACGAGCAGCAGCGCCACCCGGAACGCCTCGGCCGTCGGCTCACCGACGGCCCCCAACTCGCTCACGTACAGCTCGCGCGGCACGGTGAGTCGGGCCTGCCAGATGATGACGAGGGCGGCGGAGACCATGAGGCTGCCGAGCAGCGCGAGCGCAGCATCCCGACGCCGACGCCGAACGCTCGGAGTGCGCGATGCCGCCGTCAACCCGCTCGACGAAGCGCCTGAGGTCGTACTCACCATGTCGTCAGCGCTGCGCAGGTGCCGGCTCGGCAGAGCCCGAGCGCGAGATGCGAATGACCCCTGCCCCCGCGAGGCCGATGACTGCGGCAATGAGGATCACGTAGAACGCCACCGAGAGGTAGCCGTTCGCCGAGAGGTCGGGATTGAGGAAGGGGTAGGGATACCAGGGCGCGCCGGTGCGCTCGTCGATCGCGAAGGGGCCGCGCACGAGCGTGTAGATCGCCCAGACGATGGGGAAGGCCACGATCGTGCCGATGTGCTTCCACTCCAGCCGCAACCGGCCGGGAGCGAAAAGCCAGTCGACGAGCAGGTAGATCGGGCCCCACACGTGCAAGATCTCGTTCGACCAGTCGAGCGTCGAACCCTGGGGCAGCTCGATGCCGCGCAGCAGCAGGTTGTAGACGATGCCCGTCGTCACCATGAACGTCACGACGACCGCGCGCAGCACGGTGAACCACATCGGGTTGCGACGCAGGAGCGTGAGCCCGATACCCATGACGAGCACGACGACCGATGCCACGTTCGACTCGATGGTGAAGAAGCTGAAGAAGTTGACGATCTGGAAGCCCAGGTTCGTCACCCCTTGCGATTGCCAGAAAGCGATCGACATGACGAGCTGGCCGACGACGGCAGCGCCGATCGCGAGCGCCGCCACCAGACGGAGCACGAGGAAGAGAGCGGTCACGTCGGGTCCCTTTCACGTGCGGGTGCTCAGTAGAGACATGCTACGGCCGAGCGAGCGCAATGTGTCGGCACCGTTTGTCGCAACGGTGTGACACCGCGTTAACACGATCGACCTCGCAACGGTGTTCACTGGTCGCAGCAGGGGGAGGAGCGAGCGATGTCAACGATGCGCGCAATGGTCATGACGCAGCCAGGTGCAGTGGAGGTGCTGCAGCAGGCCGAGGTGCCCTTACCGGTGCGCGCCGGGGCGGAAGTGCTCGTCAAGGTGCACGCGACGAGTGTCAACCCGATCGATGTGAAGACGCGTGCCGGTCGCGGTGCGTCGTCGGCCATCAGCCACTACCCGGTCACCCTCGGCCATGACATCGCCGGCGTTGTCGTCGAACCCGCCTACGAGGCGCACCCCTTGACTCGGGGTCGAGCGGTCTACGGCATGGTCACGATTCCGCGCTACGCGGGTGCGAACGCCGAGTACGTCTCGGTGCCCGAGATGTTTCTCGCGCCCAAGCCACCCTCGATGAGCTTCGCCGAAGCGGCTGGCGTGCCGCTCGCAGCACTTACCGCGTGGGGCATGGTCGTCGAGGTCGCGCGCGCCCACGAAGGCCAGCGGATGCTCATCCACGCGGGAGCGGGCGGCGTCGGGCACTTCGCGGTGCAGCTCGCAAGCTATTTCGGCGCGACCGTCACCGCCACGTGCTCCACCGACAACGTGTCGTTCGTGCGCGAACTCGGGGCAGCGCGCGTCATCGACTACACGACCACTCGCTTCGAGCACGAGGTGCAGGGCCACGACGTGGTCATCGACCTCATCGGCAATGTGCACGACGACACGGGCACGCGATCGCTCTCAACCTTGCGACCGGGCGGCCTGCTCATCAACGCGCCGACCGGCAGCTGGCCGACCCTGCTCGACGACGCGGCGGCGGCGGGCGTGCGCGCGACCGACTACAAGCTGTCGCCGAGTGGCGCCACGCTTGCGGTACTCACGCGCATGATCGAAGCGGGAGACCTGCGCGTGCACGTCGACCGCGTGCTGCCGCTCGACCAGCTCGCCGAAGCGCACACCCTCGTCGAGTCAGGCCACGTGCGCGGCAAAGTCGTGGTCGAGGTCACGCGCGACTGAGGCGCAGCATCCAGGCCCGCCTGAAACGACGAAGGCCCCGCCGAAGCGGGGCCTTCACCGAGCAACCTAAATGGCGTTGACGTCGAGCGGGATGCCCGGGCCGAAGGTGGTCGAGAGCGACCCCTTCTGCACGTAGCGGCCCTTCGAGCTCGACGGCTTCAAGCGCTGCACCTCGTCGAGGGCGGCCTGCAGGTTCTCACCGAGCTGCTCTTCGCTGAACGAGGTCTTGCCGATGATGAAGTGCACGTTCGAGTGCTTG
>SXMH01000068.1 GCA_005777405.1 Actinomycetota bacterium | reverse complement strand
CGAGCACGTGGCGCAGAAAGAAGTCGGCACCGAGCTGCCAGGGCAGGCGCAGCGTGACGATCCAGATGCTGGCGAACCACATGCGCGCGTGGTTGTGCAGGTAGCCGAGCTCGACGAGCTCGCGCGCCCAGTCGTCGAAGCCCTCGATGCCCGTCGTGCCGGTGATCGCCGCGTCGTAGGTCGCTCGCTCGGCGGCGTTCAGCGCGTCGAGCGCGGGGTTGACCGACGCGGTGTAGCGCGTCCACACGCTCGGCCGCAGCTCGAGCCAGCCCTTCCAATAGGTGCGCCAGTAGACCTCCTGCACGAACTTGCTTGCCGCATCGAACGAGTGCCGCTGCAGCACAGCCTCGACGACCTCGCGCTCGGTGACGAGGCGGTGCCGCACCCAGGGCGAGAGGGTCGACACGTTCGTCCGATCCGCCGGACCGCGATCGGTGTTGCGCTCGGCGGCGTAGGCACGACCGGCACGGGGAACGAAGTCGGCGAGCCGGGCGAGCCCCTCGGCGCGCGTGGCCACTGGTGTTCTCGAACGCTCAGCCGTCATGGCCCCATCGTGCGGCAGAGACGCTGAGAGGCGGCGGGACGCCCGGTGCGAGCATCCCGCCGCCTCAAAGGTGCTGTGCAGAACAGCGGCTAGTTGCCGCCCTCCATGAGCTCGACCTCGATGGGCGCGAAGCCCTCGCCCGTCGTGTCGACGCCCTCTTCGGCGAGCTCAGCGAGCGCCTGCTCGATGTACTCATTCGTGTAGGCGGTCGCCGGCGGCTCGGCCGTGATGAGGCTTGCGCCCGTCTCGTTGACGGCGCTCAGCGCAGCGGCCACCGTCGCGGCGAACGCGTCGGGGTCGATGTAGCCGATGCCGTTCGGTGCCGGCCAGATGAGCTTGTTGGTCTCGTTGACCATCCACAGCTCGTGGCTCGGACCCCAGCCAGAGCCCGCGTCGATCGTGATCTGCGCGGCCTCTTCAGGATTCTCTGCCGCGTAGACCCAACCCTTGATGACGGCCTTGAGGAACTCGACGGTCGTCTCCTGGTACTCGGTGTCGCTCTCGAGGCGCTCGGTGTCGGCCCAGATCGCGTCTTGCAGCATCGCGCCGACCGTCTCTTCGTAGCTGATGACGTTGAGGTCGTCAGCCGTGTAGAGCTCGCCCGTCTCGGGGTTCACCGACTCCAGCACTTGCGCGTACTCGTTGTACGTCATCGCTTGCGCCGCATCGATGTCGCCGGCGAGGAAGGCGTTCATGTTGAAGTCTTGCGTGATGATTTCGACCGTGGTCGAGTCGAGACCCTCGGCGGCCATCGCCGCGAAGATCTCCCACTCGTTGCCGAAGCCCCACGAGCCGATCTTCTTGCCCTCGAAGTCGGCGACCGACTCGATGCCGCTGTCGGCCCACGCCACCTGCAGAGTGCCCGAGCGCTGGAAGATCTGCGCGATGTTGGTGACATTGGCGCCCGCCTCAATCGACCCGAGCACCTTCGGCACCCACGCGATCGCGTAGTCGACATCGCCGTTGGCGAGGGCATCCTGCGGCACGATGTCGCCACCGCTCGGAATGATCTCGACGTCGAGGCCGGCCTCTTCGAAGTAGCCCTGATCGACGGCGGCGAAGTACCCGGCGAACTGGCCCTGCGGCAACCACTGCAACTGCAGCTTGATGGGCGTGAGCTCGTCAGAGCCCTCGCCCTCTGTCTCGGCGGGAGCGGAGCAGGCGGAGAGCGCGAGCGCGGCGGTGAGACCGATGGCGCTGAACGTCGCGAGGCGACGTGTGCGGTTCATCATGTGCTGTGTCCTTTCGGTGTTCTCGACGGTGCGGGATGGTGCAGGTCGGCCTCGGCAACAGCCGAGGACGCTTCGGGGTCACGTCACCGTCGACGAGAGGCCCAACGTTCGAGTGCGAGGGTGACGAGGTAGAACGCCAACCCCAGCACAATGGCGGCGACCACGTAGGCCCAGGCGCGGGGGTACGCGCTCGAGGCGGCCGAGGTCGAGATGAGCCCGCCGAGCCCGCCGCGCGGGCCGCCGAAGTACTCGGCGACGAGCGCCGAGATGACGGCGAGCGATGAGGCCAGGCGGATGCCGGTGAAGGTGTAGGGCACCGCCGTCGGCAGCGTGATCGTGCGCATGACCTGCCACGGCGTCGCGGCGAAGCTCGTCATGAGCTCGCGGTGCACCGGCTGCGTCTGCCGCAGCCCCCGCGCGGTCGTGATGAAGACGGGAACGAACGCCGCGAGGCTCGCGATGAGCTGCCGGCCGGTCTGCGAGTCGGCGCCGAACATCGTGTTGAGCACGGGGGCCAGAGCCACGATGGGGATGACTGCGAGGGCGGCGACGATCGGCGCGAGCATCCCGTCGAGCAGTCGACTGGTCGAGGCGAGTAGTGCAGCGACCACGCCGACGAGTGATCCGGCCACGAGGCCGACCAGTGCGTTGAGCCCGGTGATGGCGCCCGCGCTGAGCATCGACGGCCAAAACTCGACCATCTCGGCGACGATGGCATCGGGGCTCGGCAGCAAGTAGGCCTCGACGAGGCCGCTGCTGGTGAGCAGCTGCCACGTGCCGATGACCACGATGCCGAGCATGATGGGCGCGATCGCCCGCTCGGCACCGCTCGCGGTTCTGCCCAGCGGGCCGGTGTGCGTGCGGGTCGCTGGGCGCGTGCGGATGGCGGTCGACATCAGCGGTTCTCGACTCCGCGCGCAGTGGTTGCTGGGCTCCCGCCGTGCAGCGCCTCGCGCACCGCGGTGATCATCTCGAAGAAGCTGCCGTCTTCTCGCAGATCGTCGGCGCGACTTTCCGTGCTGCCGAGCGACATCGGCACGACCTCGGCAATGCGGCCAGGGCGCGGCGACATCACGACGACCCGGTCGCTGAGATACACCGCTTCGGGAATCGAGTGCGTCACGAACACGACGGCCGCACCCGTCTCGGCCGCAATGCGCAATAGTTCGGTCTGCAAGTACTCGCGCGACATCTCGTCGTGCGCACCGAAAGGCTCGTCCATGAGCAGCAACTGGGGCTTCTTCGGGTGGGCGCGGGCAATCGCGACGCGCTG
>SXMH01000067.1 GCA_005777405.1 Actinomycetota bacterium | reverse complement strand
GGCCGGTAGTCGAACTGCGAGACGGCACCGAGCGCGAGTTCGTCATGCCGCGCAACTGCCCCGAGTGCGGCACCGAGCTGCGGCCCGCGAAAGAGGGCGACGTCGACTTGCGCTGCCCGAACGCCCGCAGCTGCCCCGCCCAAGTGCGCGGTCGGGTCGAGCACATCGGCAGTCGCGGCGCTCTCGACATCGAAGGCCTCGGCGAGATCGGCGCGGCTGCGCTCACGCAGCCTCTCGTGCCCGAGACGCCGCCGCTCGTGACCGAGGCCGGGCTCTTCGCGCTCACGATCGACGACCTGCTGCCGATCGAAGTCATCGTGCGCGACGCCGAGACGGGCTTGCCGAAACTCGACGACGAGGGCGACGCTAAGCGTCGATCCCCCTTCCGCCGCAACCCCACGAGTGCCGAGAAGAAGCAGGGCCTCGAGGGTGCGCAGCCGAGCGCCGTCGCGCTCACGCTGCTCGACGAGCTCGAGAAGGCCAAGACCAAACCGCTGTGGCGCATGCTCGTGTCACTCAACATCAGGCACGTGGGCCCTGTCGCGGCTCGAGCGCTCGCCGACTGGTTCGGGTCAATCGATGCCATTCGCGCGGCGTCGCTCGACGAGCTCGCCGCTGTCGACGGTGTCGGCGCGATCATCGCCGAAGCGGTGCAAGAGTGGTTCGCCGTCGACTGGCATGCCGAGATCGTCGAGCGCTGGGCTGCCGCGGGCGTGCAGTGGTCGACTCCCGGGCACGCGGGGCCCGGCGCCGCCGCGGCCGCCGGGGGAGTGCTCGCCGGTCTCACCGTCGTCGCGACCGGCTCGCTCGAGGGCTTCACGCGCGAGGGGGCGCAAGAGGCGATCATCGCTGCCGGCGGCAAGGCGGCGTCGAGCGTGTCGAAGAAAACCGACTTCGTTGCAGCGGGCCCCGGAGCCGGTTCGAAGCTGCAGAAAGCCGAAGAACTGGGCCTGCGCATCATCGACGCGGCGCAGTTCGCGGTGCTCGTGCGCGAGGGGCCGTCGGCCCTCGCCGAGCCCGAGCACAACTCCTGAAACTCCGCGCGTCGACTGCGAACGACGTGCATGCTCGCTGGTTGAACGCTGTTTGATGTTTCGCCGATGTGTCGAGAAAGTGAAGGGGTAGAAGAACTTTCGGTTTACCCCCCAATGGGGGGCGAGAATCGCATAGCATAGAGCATCGCTTGCGGGCCTGACTCGGGGAAGCCCGGACCGCCAGCGACTAAAGGGGATGCTCGACTTGCTGCTCGACGCGACGGCAGTAATTCTGGCCTCGCTCACCATTGCCACGGTGACGGGGCCTTCCGTTGTGCCCGGGGGTCGGGATGCCGACCTTGCCGCGTCGAGCATCATCATGAGCGCTGACGTGCCTGCGTCGGTGAGCTCATCGCTCGAGCAGAGCATCCTTCCTTCGATCATTCAGACTCCCGCAGAGGTGCGGGACATCGACCTGCCCACCAGCACTCGGCACTCCGCCATCACGAACGCTCCTGCCACCCCCCTGACGGCTCAGAGCCTCGCGAACCTTTCCGGCGCGACACTGCTGAACGCTCTCACCGCGATGCCCCCCACCGCGGTGACCGACTACGTGATCGCGCACCCCCAGCGCGTGCACGAGCTGCTCGAGGCTCCCCCGGCCGCGATGCAGGTGAGTGGCTGGTGGGCAGGACTCGATGACACGGCGCGACGCGCCATCAGCGGTGCAGCGCCCGAGCTCGTCGGCAACCTCGACGGCATTCCCTACTCGGTGCGCAACGTCGTCAACCGCGAACTGCTGCGCGACACCATTCGCGAGCTCGAACTGCACGGCCTCGAGGCCGGTCGCTCGGTGGCGGCGCAGAACCAGCAGCGTCTGCAGATGCTCTACTCGATCTCCGACGCCCTGGGCCCGGCCACGGCCAACCCGCCGCGCACGCTGCTCAACCTCGACACCCACGACGAGGGCAAGGTCGCGATCGTGCTCGGCGACCTCGACACGGCTGACTACGTGAGCTACATCATCCCCGGCATGTTCATCACGGTGGCCGGCAACGTCGTCGAGTGGACCGACACCGCGGCGCGGCTCTATGACGAGCAGGTCTCCTGGCTCTCGCTGCTCGCCGAAGCTGGCGTGTCGGCCGAGGCCGAGACTGTCGCGACCGTCGCGTGGATCGGCTACCAGACCCCCCACTTGCTCAACGTCGGCAGCCTCGACCTCGCCTACGAGGGCCGTGACGCGATCGCCGCGACCATCGACGGCTTGCAGACCGTGCGCGGTGGCGACCAGCCGTTCATCTCGCTGCTCGCGCACTCGTACGGGTCGACCGCCGCGATGCTCGCACTCGAGCAGACCACCACGGTCGACGCGTTCGCGATGATCGGCTCGCCCGGTGCTCCCGCCGCGAACGTCGACGACCTCAACGTCAGCGGCGACGTCTTTGTCGGCGAAGCGGTGTGGGACCCGATTCCCAACAGCGCCTTCTTCGGCTCTGACCCCGGCGAGTCGACGTTTGGCGCTCGCGTCATGAGCGTGGCGGGCACCGTCGACGTCATCACCAACAAGGTGCTCGCGAGCTCGAGCGGTCACAACGAGTACTTCAGCCCCGGCACCGAGTCGATGCGCAACCTGGCGCTCATCGGCATCGACAAGGGCGAGCTCGTGACCGATGGCTCGCAGCTCGACCAGGGGCGCACGCTCGCCCTCGTTCTCTGAGCGACGGACCTGTCCCCGTGACGACTCGCGTTGATGTCGTGCCCGCGCGCGTCACCGTGTCGACGGCGCTGCGGAGTACCCTGAGCGCCATGCACCGTCGCATCGCTCGTGGCTCGCGCTCGCGCACCCGTTCGACGGCGTTGATCTCGCTCGTCGCGGCCACGGTGTTGCTCGCGGGTTGTGCCGTGCAGCCGATCTCGTCGGCGACCGACGACGAAGCCCACGAGCGCTTTCTCGCGCTCCTCGACGACACGCAAGGTGTCATCGGCGGCGAGTGGGAGGTCATGGATGACCCCACGCCGCGCGAGTGCGTCATCCCGCTGTGGGTGGGAGGAACACGGATGCCCGCACTGCGTGTCGGCGAGCCGGCGAGCTCTCCGGCGTCGGCCGCTGACCTTGTTGCCGAGGAGTGGGAGGCGCAGGGCATCCAGGTAACGCGCACCGATGTCGGCGACGTGCTCGAGGTGAAGGGCGAGACCGACGACCACGAATTGCTCGTGCTGCGCTTGAGCGACAGCGCGAGCACGCTGCTCGGCGAGAGCGAGTGCCGCCCGGCCTAGACTTGAGGCGTCCCCCTTCGATCGTCACTTGGGAGCCCCATGTCTGAAATCACGCCCGAGCGCGTGCAGCATCTCGCGATGCTCGCGCGCATCGCTCTGACCGACGACGAGGTGCAGCGCCTCACCGGTGAGCTGGGTGCGATCGTCGACGCGGTCGCGACAGTGCAGCAGGTGGCGACGCCCGATGTGCCGGCGACGAGCCACCCGATTCCGCTTGTCGGCGGCATGCGTGTTGACGAGCCCGGCGAGGCGTTGACGACCGAGCAGGCCCTCGCGGGTGCGCCCGATCACGATGGCAGCCGCTTCCGTGTCACCGCGATTCTGGGGGAGGAACAGTGAGCGCCGACCTCATTCGCCTGTCTGCCGCCGAGCTCTCGACGAAGCTCGCCGCCGGTGAGGTGTCGAGCGTCGAAGTGACGCAAGCGCATCTCGACCGCATCGCCGCGGTCGATGGCGACGTGCACGCCTTCTTGCATGTCTCGCAGGATGCCCTCGCTACCGCCGCGCAGGTCGACGCCGATCGTGCCGCGGGTGCTGAGCTCGGCGAGCTGGCCGGTGTGCCCATCGCCATCAAAGACGTGCTGTGCACCCTTGACATGCCGTCGACCGCGGGCTCGCGCATCCTCGAAGGATGGGTGCCGCCCTACGACGCGACCGTCGTGGCCCGCTTGCGCGCCGCGCGCCTCGTGCCCCTCGGCAAGACCAACATGGACGAGTTTGCCATGGGCAGCTCGACCGAGCACTCGGCCTACGGCCCCACGCGCAACCCCTGGGATCTCTCGCGCATCCCCGGCGGCTCGGGCGGTGGCTCGGCGGCTGCCGTCGCCGCGTTCGAAGCGCCGATCGCGCTCGGCAGCGACACGGGCGGCAGCATTCGCCAGCCCGCGGCCGTCACCGGTTCGGTGGGCGTCAAGCCGACCTACGGTGGTGTGAGCCGCTATGGCGCGATCGCGCTCGCCTCGTCGCTTGACCAGGTGGGCCCCGTGTCACGCACGGTGCTGGATGCTGCGCTCGTGCACGACGTCATCGGCGGGCATGATCCGCGCGACGCCACGAGCATCCCTGACGCATGGGCCTCGATGGCTGAGGCCGCGCGGCGCGGTGCTTCGGGTGACTCGCTCAAGGGCCTCCGCGTCGGTGTCGTGACCCAGCTGCGCGGCGACGGCGGCGGATTCCAGGCGGGTGTCTCGCAGCGCTTCCAGGAAGCCCTCGACCTGCTCGCGGGTGCGGGCGCCGAGATCGTCGAGGTCAGCGCCCCGAACTTTGAGTACGCCGTTGCGGCCTACTACCTGATTCTGCCGGCGGAGGCGTCGAGCAATCTCGCCAAGTTCGACTCGGTGCGTTTCGGCCTGCGGGTCGACGTGGCGGGCGGCACGGTCGAAGACGTCATGGCGGCCACGCGCGAGGCGGGCTTTGGCGACGAGGTCAAGCGTCGCGTGATTCTGGGTACCTACGCGCTGTCGGCGGGATACTACGACGCGTACTACGGCAGTGCACAGAAGGTGCGCACGCTCATCCAGCGCGACTTCGACTCGTGCTTCGCGCAAGCCGACATTCTCGTGTCGCCTTCGGCGCCGACGACGGCTTTCAAGCTCGGCGAGAAGCTCGACGACCCGCTCGCGATGTACCTCAACGACGTCACGACGATTCCGGCGAACCTGGCGGGCGTGCCCGGCATGGGTCTGCCGATGGGTCTCGCGCCCGAAGACGGTCTGCCGGTGGGTTTGCAGCTCATGGCGCCGGCGCGCAGCGATGCCCGCCTCTACGAGGTGGGAGCGGCGATCGAGACGCTGCTGCAGGATGCTCAGGGCGGGCCGGTCTGGGCTCAGGCCCCGGCGCTCGCAACGACGGGAGGGGTGCTCTGATGGCGCTCGCAGAACTCATGGACTTCGACAAGGCTCTCGAACTCTTCGAGCCGGTGCTCGGCTTTGAGGTGCACGTGGAGCTCAGCACGAAGACGAAGATGTTCAGCGATGCGCCGAACCCGGCTCTCGCCGAGAACGACGTCACTGAGCCCAACACCGCGATCACTCCCGTGTGCCTCGGCCTGCCCGGCAGCCTGCCGGTCGTCAACGAGCAGGCCGTGCGCTTCGCGATTTCGCTGGGCCTGGCCCTCGGCTGCGAGATCGCACCGAGCAGCACGTTCAGCCGCAAGAACTACTTCTACCCCGACCTCGCGAAGAACTACCAGATCAGCCAGTACGACGAGCCGCTCGCGTTCGAGGGCAGCCTCGAGGTCGAACTCGAAGACGGCACCCTCGTGCAGGTTCCCATCGAGCGTGCCCACATGGAAGAGGATGCTGGCAAGCTGACGCACGTCGGCGGTTC
>SXMH01000066.1 GCA_005777405.1 Actinomycetota bacterium | reverse complement strand
GGCATCGACATCGTCGTCAACAACGCCGGGCTCTCGCTCAGCAAGCCGCTGCTCGAGACCACCGAAGCCGACTGGGATCTCCAGCACGACGTCATGGCGAAGGGCTCGTTCCTGGTCGCGAAGACCGCCGCGAAGGTGCTCATCGAGCAGGGCATGGGCGGCGACGTGATCTACATCGCCTCGAAGAACTCGGTCTTTGCCGGGCCCAATAACATCGCCTACTCGGCGACGAAAGCCGACCAGGCGCACCAAGTGCGACTGCTCGCGGTCGAGCTCGGCGAGCACGGCATCAAGGTCAACGGCATCAACCCCGACGGCGTCGTGCGCGGCTCGGGCATCTTTGCCTCCGGGTGGGGAGCGAACCGCGCCAAGACCTATGGCATCGACGAAGAGAACCTCGGCGAGTTCTATGCGCAGCGCACGATTCTCAAGCGCGAAGTGCTGCCCGAGACGGTCGCGAACGCCGTGGCGGTGCTGACCGGCCCCGACCTTTCGCACACGACGGGCCTGCACGTGCCCGTCGACGCGGGAGTCGCCGCAGCCTTCTTGCGCTGATGGCCGCCGAGCATCACGTCGCAGCGGTCGACCTCGGCGCGACGAGCGGGCGCGTTATGCGTGCCATCGTCGGGCCCGACTCGCTCGAGATGGTCGAGGTGGCGAGGTTTGCCAACGGACCCGTGCGTCGCGATGGTGGCCTGCACTGGGATATCGACGCGCTGCGCGGGCACATCATGGCGGGGTTGCGGGCGGCGCTCGCCGAAGACCCGCTCATCACCTCGATCGGCATCGACTCGTGGGCCGTCGACTACGGTCTCATCGCCGGTGGGCAACTGCTGGGCGCACCGTTTCACTATCGCGACGATCGCAATCTCGCTGCGGTGGATGCCGTGCATGCCGTCATTCCGCCCGCCGAGCTCTACGCCACCACCGGGCTGCAGCACTTGCCGTTCAACACGCTCTTCCAACTCACCGCCGAGGGTGACCGGCTCGCCGAGGCCGAGCACATGCTCCTGATTCCTGACCTCGTGGCGTGGTGGCTCACGGGTCGGCCGGTCGCCGAGGCAACCAACGCCTCGACCACGGGCTTGCTCGACCCGCACACGCAGCACTGGCACGAGCCGCTCATCGAGCGACTCGGGTTGCCGCGCGGCATCTTCGCTGAGGTGGTGCACCCGGGCGAGACGATCGGCGCGCTGACGCCCGAGGCGGCAGCGGAGCTGGGGGTGCCAGTCGACTCGCGGGTCGTGGTCACGGCCGTCGGATCCCACGACACGGCATCGGCCGTCGCGGCGGTGCCGTTCGAGTCGGCTTCAGCCGCGTACATCAGTTGTGGCACGTGGGGGCTCGTGGGGCTTGAGCTCGAGCATCCCGTCATGACTGACGAGGCGCGCGAGGCCAACATCACGAACGAGGGCGGAGTCGACGGCCGTGTGCGCTTCTTGCACAACGTCACGGGGCTCTGGCTGTTGAGCGAGTCGATGCGGTCGTGGGAAGCCATGGAAGGGCCCATCGACTTGCCGCAGTTGCTCGGCGAGGCGGGGCGCGTGGCCGGCCCGGTGCCGATCTTCGACGCCAACGACCCGAGGCTGTCGGCGCCGGGTGACATGCCGCGCCGCATCGCCGAGGTGATTGCGGAGTCGGGGCAGCCGGTACCCACGACCCACGCCGCCTGTGCGCGCAGCATCGTCGAAAGCCTCGCGGTGGCGTTCGCCGAGACCGTCGAGACGATTGCGCGTATCGCTGACCGGCCCGTCGAGATCATTCACCTCGTCGGCGGGGGCTCGCTCAACTCGTTGCTCTGCCAACTCACCGCCGATCGTTCGGGGCTTCCGGTCGTTGCAGGGCCAGTTGAAGCGACCGCGCTCGGCAACGTGCTCGTGCAAGCGCGAGCTCTCGGACTCGGGGGAGACCTCGAGAGCCTGCGGGCGATTGTGGCGCGCACGGCTGAAGTGCACAGGTACGAACCGCGGGGCTGATGACTCTCGCCATCGTGTGATCTAGGGTGTGAAATAACACAGTCAAAGCGTTAGAATTATGAACGGCGTCTCGCGCGCCCGTCCCATTCACGACGCACCAGGAGGCCGACGATGACCTACCTCACGAACGACCCGGCCGACTTTGTCGCCGAGATGCTCGCGGGCTTCGTTGCCGTGCACGGCGACACGGTTGCGCGGGTGCCGGGCGGAGTCGTGCGCGCGACCGAGACTCCCGAGGGTCAGGTTGCCGTGGTCATCGGGGGCGGCTCGGGCCACTACCCGGCGTTCTGCGGACTCGTCGGCCCCGGCCTTGCGCACGGAGCGGCGATGGGCGAGGTGTTCGCGTCGCCCTCTGCCTCTCGCGTCGAGTCGGTCGCGCGGGCTGCGCACGGGGGCGTGGGCGTACTGCTGACCTACGGCAACTACGCCGGCGACGTGCTCAACTTCGATGAGGCTCAAGAGCGCTTGCGCGCCGAGGGTATCGACTGCCGCACTGTGACCGTCACCGATGACGTGTCGAGCGCGCCCCTCGCTGAACGACACAAGCGCCGCGGCGTCGCGGGAGACCTCACCGTCTTCAAGGTCGCCGGCGCCGCTGCTGACGCGGGTCGCAGTCTCGACGACGTCGTCGCGCTCGCCGAGCGCGCCAACGATCGCACGCGCACGATGGGGGTCGCCTTCAGCGGCTGCACCCTGCCGGGCGCGACCGAACCGCTCTTCACGGTGCCCCACGGCCGCATGGGTGTCGGCATGGGCATTCACGGCGAGCCGGGTGTGAGCGAGACCGATGTTCCGACCGCCGCCCAACTCGCCGCGATGCTCGTCGACCGCTTGCTGCAGGAGGTGCCCGAGGGTGTGCAACAACAGGGTGCCCGTGTCGTGCCGCTCGTCAACGGGCTCGGCTCGATCAAGAGCGAAGAACTCTTCGTGCTCTACGGCGCCATCGTGCCTTTGCTCGAAGCAGCCGGACTCCACCTCGTGCAGCCCGAAGTCGGCGAGCTCGTCACGAGCTTCGAGATGGCCGGAGTCTCTCTGACGCTCTTCTGGCTCGACGACGAGCTCGAGCAGTTGTGGGCGGCGCCCGCCGCTGCGCCCGCCTACCGCAAGGGTGATGTGGAGGCGAGTGGGGCGCGACGCGCCGCAGTGGCCGACGCGGCGACGACCGCGATCGCTGCGGCTGGCGAGGGTGCGATCGAGACCGGGCGGATGCTCGCCGCAATGCTCGCGACCACCGCGACCACGATCGACACCGTCGCCGACGAGCTCGGTCACCTCGACTCGATCGGAGGCGACGGCGATCACGGCATCGGTATGCAGCGCGGGGCTCGGGCCGCGGCTGCCGCGGCGGAATCCCTCAGTGGAGTCGCGGGTGCGCGCTCGCTCCTGCATGCGGCCGGCGACGCGTGGGCCGAACGTGCGGGTGGTACGTCGGGAGCCCTGTGGGGCGCGATGCTGCGCAGCGCTGGCGAGGTGCTGGGCGATGAGGAGGCCCCCGACGCTGAGCGCATGGCGGCTGCCGTGCACGCGGCGATCGAAGCGGTGGCCTCGCGCGGCGGTGCGCAGCTTGGTGACAAGACCATGGTTGACGCGATCGTGCCGTTCTCAAGCCGCTTCGCTGAGGCTGTCGCGAGCGGAGAGCGAGCATCCACTGCGGTGACTCTTGCTGCCGCTGCAGCGACCGAAGCCGCAGCGGCCACCGCAGACCTCGTGCCGAAGCTCGGCCGAGCCCGCACGCATGCCGAGAAGACTCTCGGCACCCCTGACCCTGGCGCACACTCGTTCGCCCTCATCGTCACGGCCCTGGCGGCCGAGTTCGGAGACCCCTCGTGACCGTTCTGCAGCCCTTGCGCATCGTCGTCGGTTCTGATGACGCTGGCTACTCGTATAAAGAGGTACTCAAAGCCGACCTGCTCGCGAGCGAGCTCGTCGCCGAAGTGCACGATGTCGGCGTGAACGCTGAGGGTCACACGCCCTACCCGACCGTGGCCATCGAGGCTGCCGAGCGGGTCGCTCGCGGTGACGCTGACCGCGCGCTGCTGATCTGCGGCACGGGGCTCGGCGTCGCCATCGCGGCGAACAAGGTGGCAGGCATTCGCGCGGCAGCTGCGCACGACAGCTTCTCGGTCGAGCGGCTCGTGCTGAGCAACAACGCTCAAATTCTCACGATGGGCGAGCGAGTCATCGGCCTCGAGCTTGCCCGGCGACTCGTGCGCGAGTGGTTGACCTACCGCTTCGACGAGGGCTCGGCCTCGGCCGAAAAGGTCGCGGGCATCACGGCCTACGAGCAGACCGGTTCGACCGCGGCCTGACCGTGCCCACTCTCGCCGCCCCGCTCGTGCTGGGCTTCAGCAGCAAGATGTACTTCGGCCACGCGCAGTCGATCGCGTGGGCGCGGCGGCTCGTCGAGCTCAGCAGGGGGCATGCGGCCCTCGTGGCGGGGGCCGAACTGTTCGTGCTGCCGACCGCGCCCTCGATTGAGGCCGTCGCCCGAGAACTGCGCGGGTCAGGCATCGCGTGGGGTGCACAGCACTGCCACCCCGACGACGCAGGTGCCCACACGGGTGACGTGAGTGCTGCCGTGCTCGCCGAGCTCGGGTGCTCGTTCGTCGAGGTCGGGCACGCTGAGCGGCGACGTGATCACGGTGAAGGTGACGAGCTCATTGCGGTGACTGCCGCGGCCGTGCTGCGCCACGGCATGACTCCGGTGTTGTGCATCGGCGAGGTCGAGCGCGACGCGGCGAAGAGCGCGGCGATCGATGTCATCGCCCAGGTCGACAGAGCGTTGCGGGATGCTCCCGCCGGCCGCATCGTCGCCGCCTACGAACCCGTCTGGGCGATCGGGGCTGCCGAGCCCGCGCCCGACGATCACATCACGGACGTCGGCGAAGCGCTGAGAGCGCACCTGCAAGGGTTGCCCGATCGCGCGGGCAGTGCCGTCATCTACGGCGGCAGTGCGCAGCCCGGCCAGCTCGCGCGTCTGGGTGGGGGAGTCGACGGTCTCTTCCTCGGGCGCTTCGCCCATGACCCGGCCGCGGTGGTGAGCATCCTCGACGAGGCTAAGGTGCTTCCGTGAGTTCTTCCGATGCCGCCGCAGGGTCGATCGCTCGCGCCGACCGGCTGCGGGGCATCACCGAGGTCGTGCTCGCCGAAGGCACTGTGCGCATCGAGCAGCTTGCCGAGCGCTTCGACGTGTCGCTCATGACCGTGCATCGCGACCTCGACGAACTGCAGGCGCGTGGCCTTTTGCGCAAACAACGCGGTGTCGCGACAGCGCAGCCAACGAGTCTCGTCGAAGCGAGCGACGTCTATCGTCAGGGCCGGCAGGTTGCCGAGAAGGCTGCCATTGCCGCGCTCGCGCTGCAGCAGATCGAACCGGGTCAGTCGGTGTTGCTCGACGATTCGACCACCGTGGCTGCCCTCGCGCCGCGGCTGCACGAGCAGACCCCGCTCACCGTCATCACGAACGTGCTGCCCTTGCTCAACACGTTGCGCTCAGTGCCCGACCTGAGCCTCATCGCCCTCGGCGGCAGCTATGTCGAGTGGGCGAGCGCGTTCATGGGCGGTGTCACGAATCAGGCGATCAGGGCTCTGCGCGCTGACCTCGTGCTCATGTCGAGTGCCGCTGTCGTCGACGGCGTGTGTTTTCACCCCAACCCCGAGTCGGTCGAGACCAAGCGTGCGATGCTCGACTCGGCGGCGCGTCGTGTGCTGCTCGTCGATCACACGAAGTTTGAGCGCCGAGCGTTGCACGCCCTCGCGCCGGTGAGTGAGTTCGATCTCGTCATCACCGATGCCGCCACGCCCGAGTCGACGCTCGAGCTCTTGCGCGCGGCGGGCACCGACGTACTCGTGGCCCCTTCGCCCGTTCGGTAACTTCGCGTCAGAGGGTCACGGCCGCGAGCGCGCCGGGTTGCAGATCGATCTCGTGGATTCTTCCCGCATGATCGCGCAGCTCGACCCGCACCGGCTCCTCACGCAGCGACCCGAGCAGAAGGTCGATGGACTCGCTCGCGCCAGACATCCGCACTGCGAGGCCGTGCACGCCCTGGGGAAAGTGCGCGATGTCGACGCGCACGCCCTCTTCGTGCCCTGCCCACCACTTCAGTACCTCGCCCGCGGCCGTGAACGAGCCATCGTCGCGCACGACGCCGCGTGGGCCGCGAACTTCACCGATCGCGATCGCCGCGACGCCGGGACGAGCAAGGCGTTGCAGCGCTCCGAGCAACCACACTCCGGCAGCGGGGCTTTGCCAGCGAGCGTCAGTGGCGTCGGGCACGAGATGTGCGCCGTACCCGGTCATTGCGGGGTCGCCCGGTGTGGGGCCCGCGGTACTAGCGACTGTGTTGTATCGCGAGCGCAAGGTGATGGGGCCGAGGACGAGCGCGCGATCGCCTGCGATGCGGCGAGCGTCAGCGAGCAGCCCGGGCAGAACGTCGAGTGACTCGACGATCTGGGCGGTGGCTTCGTCATGCATTTGCGGAGTGAGGCTGAACCCGAGCGTCGCGGCTTCGGCCGGCAGTTCGGCGTGTCTGCGGTTCACCTCAGTAAAGTGCGAGCGGGCGCCGGCGAGTAGTTCGACGGCAGGCTGGTGAGACGCGGCAATGGCCTCAACGAGCGCGGCCCACACCTCAGGGGTGGTGACCTGACCGCGATCGCTCGTGATGCCGATGCGCGCGACGCGAACCTCTCCGCGGTTCGCGAGAGCGGCGAGTCTGGCAATGAGTGAGGAGAGGTTGCTGGCGTCGATGCCGTGCAGACGCACATCGAGGGCCGTGCCGTTGGCCTCTATCGCTGCGCGCTCGAGGATGGCGCTTGCCGACGGTGAGTCGAACGGAACCTCGACGAGTACGCCGAGCGAGGCGAGCTCGTCGGGCAACGCCGCGACAGCGCCCGGTGTCGTGGTGGCGCCCAGAAACACTGCGGGAATGTGCCCGAGATCTGCGCCCAGCTGCGGACGAGCCACCGCGCTCTCGGCCACCGCGCTCTCGGCGGTTCCGCGCACGCGCAGTTCGAGCGCATGCTCGATCACGTCGCCCACCGCCAGTTGCACCGGAAAAGGAATCGAGAGCGGCGTCGAGTACGTCTTGAACGAGGCGTCGATCCAGTTGCGTTGATCTTCCATCTCGAAAACGTCGCCGTACAGCGCGAGGTCGACGTCGAGGCCGGCTCGGTTCCATTGCAACGCGGCGATGTTCTTCGCCGGTTGATGCGGGCTGATCGTCGGCCCGAGAGTTGCGGTCGATCGGTCGCCCTCGGGGTGCACGACGGTCATGACCGTGCCGACCTCAGCGAGGGGGTGCAGCACGATGAGCCCGAGCCGCGCTCGCAGCACAGGGGTCAGCGCTTCGGCGCGCAGTGCAACCCGCATCAGCCCGTGCTCAAGCCCAAGTTCGAGTGAGAACGAGACGCGCTGTTCGTCGAGCTCGGCCATGCCCGACACCCGGGCGGCGAGCCGATGTGCTGAGTCGTCGAGCACCTCGAGCGCGGCATCCCGCACCGGGAAGGTGCGCCAGTCGCGATCTCGCACGACGCACCGGATGCTGCGCAAGACGTGCACGCCGCTGACCGACACCTGCTCGAGTCGGTCGCCTTCGACGACGAGACTCCAGTCGCCGTGCTCGAGCACTGTGCGCGCGGGCGGCGGCGTGCCCCAGCTGAGCATGTCACTCCTACTTATTCAGGTGCAGCATGCGAGCGATCACGAGGTCAAGTTGCTCGTCGCTGAAGATCTTCTTCCAGTCATCTTTGATGATCGTTTCGCGACCGTACTCCATCGCGATGAGGCACGCGTCGCTGAAGGGGTTGTCTCCCTTGAGGGTGTTCGCGAGCGCGACCTGGGTGTGGCCAAGCAGCATCGCGCGAGCGGCAGCTTCGGGCACGCCGACCGTGTGCACAGTCTCGTGCAGCGCCTCGCGTAGCAAGTCACCCACCATGCAGGCGACTGTCTCGACCAGCGTCGGCTCAAGGTAGGCCAGTTGTTTCACGGTGACCCAATGCACGGCAACCACAGGAGCATAGATCGTGGCGATGACGGCCTCGGCGCGAGCCCGCACCGCGTCGTCGCCGGTCTCGAGGGCCGCGACGACCTCTTGCTTCGCGGCGACGCCGCCGAAGGTGTCTGCGTACTCCTCAGGCGTGTACCGCTCGACGAAGACGCTCGGGTGGCACGGGTGGGCGACGGCGTAGTGCACGTCGTCACGCACCTCGAGGAGGCCCGCGTAGGCAGCGGCGGGGTCAAGCGTCAGCAGAATGGTGCCAGGGGAGAGCAGCGGCACGAGCTGCTGCGAGACCGGGCCGAGCGCGAGGTCAGGCACGGCCAGAATCACGACGTCAGCATCGGTGACAGCCTCTTCGCTCGGAGTGATGGCGCGACCCTCGGCCTGCACGCGCTCTTGCCCGGCAGGAGAGTTTTCGCTGTAGCGCACGCGGTGGTCGGTGCGCGCGAGGTTGCGCGAGACGCGCATGCCCATCTTCCCTCCGGCGCCGATCACTGCGATGGTGAGAGCGGCCGTGGTCGATTCGGTGGTCGTGTCGGTGGTCATAGACCTCTCCTTCTCAATTCTGCGGTCGTACTGGCGGTCCAGTCGATCTCGCGGGCAATCGTCGTGGCGGCGTCGTGCTGCCAGGGCAACCAGTGCTCGACAACAAGTCCGAGATCGCGCTCGGCGGCGCGCGTGGCCGTGAGCAGGTCATCGAGAGGCAGTAACCCCGTGCCGAGTGCGGCGCCCGCCAAGGTAAAGCCGACCCAGCCGGGGTTGCGCGTGAAGGTGAAGTCCTTGATGTGAATCGCAATCGTGCGCTCGGCGCAGGCGTCGATGACGTCGCGGGGGTGCTCGAGAATCGAGACTCCGTTGCCGGGGTCGAGGCAAATGCCCAGCGCCTCATGGTCGATGGCGCTCACGACGCCAGCGAGCTCTCGTGCGGGAATGGCCTCGTAGGTCTCGAGTGCCAGCTGCACGCCGGCGTCGGCGAAACGCGGAATGCTGCTTCGCAACCGACGTTCCACTTCACGCGCGTCGGGCCGATCATCGTCGCGGTGCACCATGCTGCGCAGTAGGCGCGCGTCGAGTCGCTCGCACAGCGCCAGCCATCGTTCAAGATGGGGCGCGTCGACCCCTCGCGTGCCGAGCTCGAGTCGCACTCCTCGATCGTGCGCCGTGGCGGCGACGGCGTCGAGTTCGCCGTCAGTCATTGACTCGAGCGGCGGGTAGTCGCAGATCTGAAAGAGGTGGATGCCCGCCTCGGCCGTGCGCACGATCTGGTCGGTGAGCGGCAGCGCGGCAGTGCCCTGCTCGCGCTCAGCCGCACGCCACTGCCAGAAGAAGGCGTAGGTGCCCCAGCCGATCACCGGTGATCCTCTCGTGCGGTGCCGTGCCCGCCAGCATGGGGGCATTCGCTAGTCTGGCGTGATCGACGCAATACGTCAACCGGTTGACCAATTATCCCGACACCGCGCGCTCCCTGCTAGCCTCGCCACGTGTCGACCGAGCAGCCGCAACCCACCAGTGCGCTCGGTTCGAGCCTCAGCGCGCTCCCCGCGACGACCGCAGTGAGCGGAGTCGCCAAACGCTTGCTCGAGAGCTTCACTGACGGCACAGTGGCGCCCGGAGAACGACTGCCCAGCGAGCGAGAACTCGCCGCGGCACTCGGCATCGGCCGCTCGGCCGTGCGAGAGGCGCTCGCCGCGCTCGAGATTCTCGGTATCGTCAGCGTGCGTCCCGGCTCAGGAACCTACCTGCGCGGTAGCGCCTCTGAGTTGCTGAGCGAAACGCTCGACTGGGGGCTCATGTTGAGCTCTGAGCGCACCGCCGAACTCATCGATCTGCGCGCTGAGCTTGAATGCACTGTCGCCCGCCGCGCCGCTGAGCAGGCTGATGACGCGTTGGTCGCGGCATTGACCGAGCGGCTCGAGGCGATGGAGGCAGCGCTCGACCAGCCGCGACGGGCGATCGATGCCGATCTCGGCTTTCACCGTTTGCTCGACGACGCCGCCGGGAATCCTGTGCTCGCCGATCTGCTGCGCTCGGTGCGCTCGCTCCTGCGCGTCTGGACCGACCGCGGCATGGATGCTGCTGCCGACGCCCGCCACGCGCTCGACGAGCACCGCGCCGTGCTCGAGGCGGTCACGGCTCGCGATGCAGCGGCGGCCGAACGGGCGATGCGCCAGCACATGAGCACGGCATCCACGCGGCTTCTCAGCGCCGCGCGCCGTGCGTGACCCACTGCCGGCTCAGAACTCGGTGACCATCGATCGGCCGTCCATCCACGCGAGCATGTTGAGCACCAAGAAGTTCCAGTTCTGGAAACCTTTGGTCACGATGGGTTCGCCATTGTCGGGGTGGTAGTACTCGTGCAGACAACCGTTGACGTCGAGGTCGCGGCCGAAGAGTGCAACGGTCGCTTCGGCGAGAGCTCGCGCGTCGTCAACGAAGCCGTACTTCACGAGACCGTGGAACACCATGTAGTTGCTCACGCCCCAGATGGGTCCGAGCCAGTTCGAGGGGTTGTTCGAGGCGCGCAGGTCGTACTGCTGCTCGAGCCGTGAGAGGGTGCGAATGCCGAATCGAGCGGCGAACGTGCGTTCGTCGCGCACTCGCTCGACCATGCGGGAGGCACGAGCGGCATCGGGAATGCCTGCCCACAGCGGCAAGAAGCTTGACCAGTTGTCGACGCGCAGCAGCACCGAGTTCCACCGACGCGGGGCGCCGCGGTGGAGCCAATCGCTGTCGTCGACCGGGCGCAAGTCGATGAGAGCGGAGTAGTAGGTGCCGTCGCGCTCGTCCCAGAGGTGCGTGTTGATGGCATCGGCCAGGTCGTTGGCGCGGCCGCGCCAGAGCAGGGCGGCAGGAAGGTCGCCAGCCTCTTCGAGCAAGTAGCCGAAGGCGAGCAGCTCGCGGTACAGCAGCGCGTTGAGGTACACCGATGCCGTGCTGCGATCGGGCCGGTAGTAAACACTCGGGTCATTGTCGACGCCCACGGCGAAGTCGGTCTGCCAGTAGGCGAGGCCGGTCGGCGCGTGCCGGTGGCTCTCGAGGTAGCGCTCGAGGAAACGTGCAATCGTCGGCAGGTGCGGGCGGATCCACTCGACGTCGTGCGACCGCTGCACCAAGAGTGCGGCGTGCTGCGCGATGACGGGCTTGTGCATGTTCTCAGCAAAGCCGCCGTTGCGCGAGGCATCCCCGTGCGTGAGGGTGCGGTTGGGTGACAGTTGAATCGGCATGACACCGTCGTCGTCAGTGCGCTCGAGAAAGTTGAGAACACTGCCACGCTCGTAGTCGCCGAATCGACCGGGCTGCTCGGTGTCGACCTCGACCTGGCCGAGCACGACGCTGATCCACCATGAATCCCAGTCCCATAGGGCATCGCTGTAGAGCGGCGAGTCGGGGCTACTGGGCACCGTGTAGGGGTGCTCGAGTTGCCCGCTGGGCTCGCGCATCATTTGTTCGCAATTGTGCGTAATGAACGTCGACAGACTGCTGCTCCATCGCTCGTACATGGTGTTCCCCTCGTCGTCGTTGACGCCGTCGATCGTGCGCGAGCACCACTGTAGACGACAATGGAACGTTTCAAAGTTGAATCTTGATGCCGCGCCGCTGCTTCCTCCCTAGGGTGAGGCACATGGCGACTCGACACGCACCGATCGTCACGCTGACCGTGAATCCCGCGCTCGACGTGAGCACCTCGACTGAACAGGTCACGCCCGAGCACAAGCTGCGGTGCGGGCCGAGCAGGCTCGACCCGGGCGGCGGGGGAGTCAACGTGAGCCGCGTCGTCGGTCGCCTCGGTGGCCATGCCCCCGCGGTCGTGGCGCTGGGTGGACCCACGGGTGAGGCCTATCGGCGGTTGCTCGACGCTGACAGTGTCACGGCACGAGTCGTGTCGATCGCCGGCTCGACGCGCGAAAACTTCACCGTCGATGAGACGTCAAGCGGTGAGCAGTTTCGCTTTGTGTTGCAGGGTCCGCAGCTGACCGAGGACGAGTGGCAATCGTGTCTCGATGCCACGGCCGCCTCGCTCGTCGGCGGAGGGTGGGTAGTTCCGAGCGGGTCGCTGCCCCCCGGGGTGCCCGACGACTTCTACGCCCGCCTCGCGCGACTCGCTCACGACGCCGGTGCTCGATGCGTCGTCGACGCCTCCGGCGAAGCGCTGGTCGAGGCACTGCGCGAAGGCGTCTACCTCGTCAAGCCCTCGGGTCGAGAGCTCGGTGAGATCGTGGGAGCGACGCTCTCGACGTTCGACGAGAAGGTTGCGGCGGCACGCGAACTCGTGGGCAGGCACGCCGTGGAGGTCGTCGTGCTGTCGCTCGGCGCTGACGGTGCGGCCCTCGTGACGAAGCACGACACCGTGCGCCTCGCGTCACCGCCGATCACGGTGCGCTCGACCGTCGGAGCAGGGGACAGCATGGTCGCCGCGATCGTGCTGCGACTGGCGGAGGGGCGTTCGCTCGCCGACGCGTTTCGCGCGGGCGTCGCCGCGGGGGCCGCGACGGCCTCAACACCGGCAACCGAGCTGTGCGACCCGAACGAGGTCGCGAGACTCGAAGCGCTGCTCACACGCTGAGCGGATCGCTCAGCGGCACCTCCCACGCGAGCTCGGCGGCTCCGACGAGCAAGCGCTGCGAGCCGAGTGCCGCGGGTTCGATGCGCACGCCTTCCGCACTCGCGCGCAAAGCATCGGCGAGCACGGTCTCACGTTGCGGCTCGCTTGCCGCCGCCCAGAGCGCAGCGAGGTGGCCGCCGAGCACGATGCGCTCGGGGTTGAGCAGGTTGACCGCCCCGCGCAGTGCGATCGCGAGCGCAGCGAGGTGGTGGTCGACGAGCGCGGTGAGCGCAGCATCCACGGTGGCACTCCCTGCCGCGGCACGCACGGCCGCGTCGAGCTCGTCATCATCGGGATGCTCGAGGCCGACGACACTCGCGAGCTCGGCCCGCGTCACCACGGCGTCGAGGCAACCCCGTGCGCCGCACGCGCACACCGGCCCGTGTGGGTCGACGCCGAGATGGCCGAGTTCGCCCGCGTAGCCGTCGCGGCCTTCGACGAGTGCACCGTTGACCGCGATGCCACCGCCGATACCGCTCGGTCCGCCATTGATGTAGAGCAGCGTGCGCGCACCGAGGCCGGCGCCGAAGGCCAGCTCGGCACGACAGCCGAGGTGCGCGTCGTTGGCGGCGCTCGTCGGAACGCCGAGCGCGTCGGCGAGCGGAGCAGCCATGGGCTCTTCGCGCCAGTCGAGGTGCGGGGCCAGGCGCACGAAGCCGTCGCGGCGACGCACGAGGCCGGGCACGGCGACGCCCGCAGCGACGAGACGGCTGCCGGGATGCCCTGCCGCCAGCCGCGCCACGGTCGCGGTCGTGACCTCCACCGTCTCGGCGATGCTCGGGGCGGCGTCGACGACGACGCGCTCGCGCGCGACGATCGTGCCGCCGAGTGACACGAGCGCCACGTCGATCGCCTCGAGCTCGGGGTTGACCGCGACGACGAGCTTGTCGGGCCGCGGCAGCACGCGCGGGCTCGGCCGGCCGACGCCATGGCGGGGCGCATCGTCGCGCTCGTCGACCCAGCCGGCATCGACAAGGGCGGCGACGAGGTCGCCGATGGTCGAGCGGTTGAGCCCGAGCGCTCGCGTGAGATCGGCGCGCGTCACGCCGCGCTCGCGATGCACGAGTGCGAGCACGGCGTGCAGGTTGCGTTGCCGCACTCTGCTCGCGTCCATGGTGAGCCTTCCCGGAGTCATGCCCCCAGTCTGGCGCGACCGTGGGCCCTCATGATACGTTGTGGCGCGCAACATATACCACCGTCGCGACGCACGTCACCTCCGCGCCGCGATTCACCAGACCACCGCAGGAAGAAGACCCTCATGGCGACGACGCCCACTCCCGCAGACAAGTTCACCTTCGGCCTCTGGACGGTCGGGTATAACGGCGGCGATCCTTTCGGCGGACCCACGCGCGCTCCGCTCGATGTCGTGCACGTCGTCGAGAAGCTCGCCGAGCTCGGCGCGTACGGCTTGACGCTCCACGACGACGACCTCTTCGCCTTCGGATCGAGCGATGTTGATCGACGCACGCAGATCGACCGCCTCATCGCCGCGAAGGCCGCGACGGGCATCCAGGTGCCCATGATCACCACCAACCTCTTCAGCGCGCCCGTCTTCAAAGACGGCGGCTTCACCTCGAACGACCGGGCCGTGCGTCGCTTTGCTCTGCGCAAGGTGCTGCGCAACCTCGATCTCGCCGCCGAGCTCGGCGCGCACACCTTCGTCATGTGGGGTGGCCGCGAGGGCGCCGAGTACGACTCGGCCAAGAATGTCGGCGCGGCGATCGAGCGCTACCGCGAGGCCGTCAACGTGCTCACGCAGTACGTGACCGACAAGGGGTACGGCATTCGGTTCGCCATCGAGCCCAAGCCCAACGAGCCCCGCGGCGACATTCTGCTGCCGACCCTCGGCCACGCCATGGCGTTCATCGAGACGCTCGACCGCCCCGACCTCGTGGGCCTCAACCCCGAGGTCGGCCACGAGCAGATGGCAGGCCTCAACTTCACGGCTGGCATCGCGCAAGCGCTCGAAGCAGGCAAGCTCTTCCACATCGACCTCAACGGTCAGCGTGGCATCAAGTACGACCAAGACCTCGTCTTCGGTCACGGCGACCTGCACAACGCCTTCTCGCTCGTCGACCTGCTCGAGAACGGTGGCCCGAACGGCGGGCCCGCGTACGACGGCCCGCGCCACTTCGACTACAAGCCTTCGCGCACCGAAGACGAGAACGGCGTGTGGGAGTCGGCGAAAGCCAACATGCGCACGTACCTGCTGCTCAAGGAGCGCGCTGCCGCCTTCCGTGCCGACCCCGAGGTGCAGCAGGCGCTCGCCGAGGCGCGCGTCGCCGAGCTCTCGCAGCCGACGCTCGGCGAGGGCGAGTCGATTGCCGACCTGCTTGCCGATAGTGAGGCCTACGAGTCGTTCGACTCGGGCGCGTACTTCAACGGCAAGGGCTTCGGTTTCGTGAAGCTGCAGCAGCTCGCGACCGAGCACCTGCTCGGCGCTCGCTAGAACTTCCGACCCGGGCGGCGGAGCCCGTTCACTCCGCCGCCCGCACCACCCCGAAACCTCACACTGATGGAATGGTGCGCATGAGCCTCGTCGCCGGCGTCGACTCGTCGACCCAGAGTTGCAAAGTACTCGTTGTCGATGCCGCGACAGGGGCGACCGTGCGCGAGGGGCGAGCGGGGCATCCCGAGGGCACTGAAGTCGACCCTGCCGCGTGGTGGGCCGCCCTGCAGGAGGCGATCGACGCGGCAGGCGGGCTCGCCGACATCGACGCCATCTCGATCGGCGGCCAGCAGCACGGCATGGTCGTGCTCGACGCAGAGGGCCGCGTCATTCGCCCCGCACTGCTGTGGAACGACACGCGCTCGGCCGACGCTGCGACCGACCTCATCGCCGAACTCGGTGCCGAGCAGCTCGCCCAGCGCACGGGGCTCGTGCCCGTCGCCTCGTTCACGTCGACCAAGCTGCGCTGGCTGCGTGATCACGAGCCCGAGCACGCCGCTCGCGTCGCGGCGGTGGCACTGCCGCATGACTGGCTCACGTGGCGGCTGCGCGGGTACGGCCCCGCCGACGAGAGTCCGCTCGGCCCGGTGCTCGACGAGCTCGTCACTGATTCTTCCGACGCGAGCGGCACGGGCTACTTCTCCGCCGCGACGGGAGAGTATGACCTCGAGCTTTTCGAGCACGTGCTGGGTCGGGCTGCACGAGCCGCCTCGCCCGGTCTTGTCGAGCACGACGAGCGTGTCGTGCTGCCTCGCGTGCTGCCCGCCGGAGCCTCGGTCGCCGTGGATGACCCGCCTCCCGCTCTCCGGTCGGTGCGAGCCGGTCTGCGCGTTGCGGGGGGAGCCGGTGACAATGCGGCTGCTGCTCTCGGCCTCGGCGCCGCACCCGGCGACGTCGTCGTCTCGATCGGCACGAGTGGCACCGTCTTCGCCGTGAGCGCCTCGCCGGTGCGCGACGCGAGCGGCGCCGTCGCCGGGTTCGCCGACGCTGCTGGCCACCACTTGCCACTCGTCGCGACGCTCAATGCCGCCCGCGTGCTCGATGCCGCCGCGAGGCTGCTGCAGGTCGATCACGACGCACTCGCCGAGCTTGCCCTCGCCGCTGATCCCGGGGCGCAGGGCGCCGTGCTGCATCCCTATTTCGAGGGCGAGCGCACGCCGAACCTTCCCCACGCGACCGCGAGTCTCACCGGGCTCACGCTCGCGAGCACGACGCGCGAGAACCTCGCGAGGGCGTTCATCGAGGGCATGCTGTGCGGACTCGCTGATGGGCTCGACGCCATCACGAGGCTCGGCGTGCCCGCCGAGCGGCTGCTGCTGGTCGGCGGTGCGGCGCGCAACCCTGCGGTGAGCACGATCGCGGCGCAGGTCTTCGGTTTGCCCGTCGACGTGCCCGAGCCGGGCGAGTACGTGGCTCGTGGCGCAGCTGTGCAGGCCGCGTGGGCGGTGACCGGTGCGCGTCCGCTGTGGAGCCTCGACACCGCCGTGCGCGTCCCGGCCGACCCTCGGCCCGCCGTGCGTGCGGCCTACGCAGCAGCCGGCTGAGCGGCGAGCATCCATTCCCCCTGCGCGCTGCGCTGGGGGCCTTCGCAGCGCCCGCCGCGTAGCGTGGGAGCGCTCCCGGCGCGACCCGCATCACCTCGGGAGGGAACTTCATATGTTGTTGTTGACGGCAAAAGAATCGCGGGTTAGAGTCGAGCCGTCCCTTCCACTTTCGACACAGAGGTCGAAACTTTCGAGAGGTTCAAAGATGAACAAGCGATCCATGAGGCGATGGGCTGCTCTTGCCGTCGCCGGAGCCACGGTGGGGGCCCTCGCGGCCTGTGCGCCGTCGGAGCCTGCTGAGGGCGACGACGTCACGCTCACCTGGTGGCACAACGGCACCGGTGAGCCGCTGCTCGGCTTCTGGGAGGAGGTGGCCGAAGAGTTCGAGGCCGCCAACCCCGGAGTGACCGTCAACGTCACCGCGTACCAGAACGAAGAACTGCAGCGCACCCTGATCCCGAACCAGTTGCGCACCGGCAGCGGGCTCGACCTCTACCAGCAGTGGGGCGCCGGCGAGCTCGCCGCCCAGGTCGAGGCGGGCTTCGTCAAGGACATCAGCGCCGACGTCTCCGAGCGAGTGGATGCCCTCGGCGGCGTCGTGGCTCCGTGGCAGTACGACGGCGCCACCTACGGGCTGCCGTTCAACTTCGGTATCTCGGGCTTCTGGTACAACACCGAGCTCTTCGAGCAGGCGGGCATCACCGAGACGCCCACCACGCTCGACGAGCTGTACTCGGCCATCGACGCGCTCAAGGCCGAGGGCATCACGCCCATCGCCGTGGGTGCTGGCGACGGCTGGCCCGCAGCGCACTACTGGTACCACTTCGCGCTGAAGTCGTGCTCGCCCGAGGTGCTGCAGGAGGCCCAGGTCTCCTACAACTTCGACGACGCGTGCTTCCTCGAGGCGGGTTCGCTGCTCGAAGAGTTCCTCGAGAGCGAGCCGTTCAACGATGGCTTCCTCGCGACGAGCGCACAGCAGGGCGCCGGTAGCTCGGCGGGTCTCCTCGCCACGGGCAACGCGGCCATGGAGCTCATGGGCCACTGGAACCCCGGTGTCATGGGCGGCATCCTGCAGGAAGAGACCGGCGACGAGTCGGCCACCCCGCCGGAGTTCCTCGGCTGGTTCAACTTCCCGGCCATCGACGGCGCGCAGGGTGACCCCACCGCTGCGCTCGGCGGCGGCGACGGCTTCTCGTGCACCGCATGGTCGCCCCCGGAGTGCACCGACCTGCTCAACTACATCACGAGCGTCGAGGTGCAGACCCGCTTCGGTGAGATCGGCGCCGGCATCCCCGTGACGCCCGGCTCGGAGGCTGGCATCAGCGATGTCAACCTGCAGCAGGTGCTCGCCGGACTCCAGGCATCGACCTACGTTCAGCTCTGGCTCGACACCGCCTACGGTCCGACCGTCGGTGGAGCCATGAACGAGGGCATTGTCTCGCTGTTCGGTGGTCAGGGTGCTCCTGACCAGATCGTGCAGAACATGAAGGACGCTGCGGCGACCCTCTAGCTCATGACTGCATCCACCACCTCGGCCGGGCCCGCGCGCGTCGCGGGCCCGGCCCCCGCCCGGCCTGCCTCTTCTTCTCGGAAGGGGCGGCCGCGCGGCCTCCTGCTCATCTGGGGCTTCGTGCTCCCAGCCCTCCTCGTCTACGCGACGTTCGTGCTCATCCCCGTCGCCCTCGCCGCCGTCTACAGCTTCTTCAACTGGAACGGCCTCAGCGCTCTCGAGCGCTTCATCGGCTTCGACAACTACGTGCGAGCCCTCACCGACCCGGTGTTCATCGGAGCGATGGGCAACAACGCGGCGATCGTCGTGCTCTCGTTGCTCGTGCAGGGTCCCCTGGCGATCGGTGTCGCGCTGCTGCTCAACCGCCCGCTGCGCGGCCGCACGCTCATTCGCACCCTCATCTTCGTGCCCTACGTCTTGAGCGAGGTCGTCGCTGGCCTCGCCTTCCGGTTGATCCTTCCCCCGGGCGGCCCCTTCGACAGCTTCCTCACCGCGCTCGGCTGGGCAGGAGAGAAACCGCTGTGGCTCGCCGACCCCGACGTGGCCTTCTGGACGCTCTTCGCCGTGCTCACCTGGAAGTACCTGGGCTTCGCGATCATCCTCATGCTCGCGGGTCTGCAGGGTGTGCCCGAAGAACTGGGCGAGGCCGCGGCCATCGACGGAGCATCCTGGTGGCAGACGCAGCGTCACATCACGCTGCCGCTGCTCGGCCCCACCATCCGCATCTGGGCCTTCCTGTCGATGATCGGCGCGCTGCAGCTCTTCGACATGGTCTTCATCCTCACCGGCGGCGGCCCCGTCAACGCCACCGAGACCATGGCGACCTACATGGTCGAGTACGGCAATGGCCGCTCGCAGATCGGCTACGGCAGCGCCGTCGCCGTCATTCTCTTCATCGTCTCGCTCGCCGTCGCGCTGCTGTACCAGCGCTTCGTGCTGCGTCGCGATCTCACCGGCGCCATCACGAGAGGGGGCTAGCGGATGTCCGCACCCACCCGCACGCACTCGCCCGCTGACTCCTCTCCGGCAGCGGACGCCGCTCGACCGGCGCCTCGCTCTGAGGTGCCCACGACCTCGCGCCGCACGCGACGTGACTGGAGCGCCCCGATCGCGTACCTCATCGCGCTCGTGGTCTGCGGTATCACGATCGCTCCCGTCGTCTACGTCATCATCGGTGGCTTCCGCACGACGGCGCAGATCAACCGCGACCCCTCCGGCTGGCCCGACCCCTGGGTCTTCGACAAGTACCTTGCGGTCTTCACCAACCCGGGGTTCTGGACTCAATTCGCGAACAGCAGCATCGTCGCGCTCGCGACGACGACGGGTGTCGTCGTGCTCGGAGTCATGGCGGCCTTCGTCATCGCCCGCTACGAGTTCTTCGGTCGCGGCTTCCTGTTCTCGCTCTTCACGGCGGGACTCCTGTTTCCGCTGACGGTCGCGGTGCTGCCGCTCTTCACGATGCTGCGAGGCTTCGGTCTGCTCGGCAACCTCATGGCGGTCATCGCCCCGCAGGTCGCCTTCGCGCTGCCCACGACGATCATCATCTTGGTGCCGTTCCTCCGCGCGATTCCGGCCGAGCTCGAAGACGCTGCCGTCATCGACGGCGCGAGCCGCTTCACGTTCTTCTTGCGCGTGCTGCTGCCCCTGTCGTGGCCCGGACTCGTGACGGTCGGCGTGCTCGCCTTCGTGGCGAGCTGGAACGCCTACCTGCTGCCCCTTCTTCTGCTCGGCAACCCGGCAACGGCAACGCTGCCGGTGGGCGTGCAGTACTTCTCCACCGCCTACTCGCAAGACACGGCGGGCGTGCTCGCCTTCACCTCGATCGCGATGCTGCCCGCTCTGCTCTTCTTCACGCTCGCGCAGCGCCGCATCGTCGGTGGCTTGACGGGCGCCGTCAAGGGATAAGGATCCACCCCGTGCCGCACCGCACCGCCACCGCGCCCTGGCGCGACCGTTCGCTGTCGATCGAGCAACGCGTCGAGTCGCTCGTCGCCGAGATGCACCTCGACGAGAAGCTCGCGCAGCTCTACGGCGTGTGGGTCGGTGCCGCCGCCGACGGCGGCGACGTCGCTCCCCACCAGCATGAGATGGACGACGAGATCGACCTCGACGCGCTGCTGCCCTCCGGTCTCGGTCAGCTGACGCGGCCTTTCGGGTCGGCCCCTGTCGATGCCGCAGTCGGGGCGCTCTCGCTCGCGCGCACGCAAGCGCGCATCGTCGAGAGCTCGCGCTTGGGCATCCCCGCGATCGCCCACGAAGAGTGCCTGGCCGGCTTTGCCGCGTGGGGCGCGACGGCATACCCCGTGCCGCTGTCATGGGGCGCCGCGTTCGACCCCGAGCTCGTCGAGCGCATGGCGCGGCAGATCGGCGACGACATGCGCTCGGTCGGCGTGCACCAGGGCCTCGCGCCCGTGCTCGACGTCGTGCGCGATGCTCGATGGGGTCGCGTCGAAGAAACCATCGGCGAAGACCCGCACCTCGTCGGTGCGGTGGGCACGGCCTACGTGCGTGGCCTCGAGCAGTCGGGCATCGTCGCGACACTCAAGCACTTCGTGGGCTACTCGGCCTCGCGGGCCGGGCGCAACCTCGCCCCGGTGTCGATCGGTCGCCGCGAGCTCGCGGAAGTGCTGCTGCCCCCGTTCGAGCGCGCGGTGCGTGAGGGCGGCGCGCGCAGTGTCATGAATTCCTACAGCGACGTCGACGGCGTGCCCGCCGCGGCCGATCGCGCGCTGCTCACCGAGCTGCTGCGCGAGAAATGGGGCTTCGAGGGCACCGTTGTCGCCGACTACTTCGCCATCGCCTTCTTGCGACTGCTCCACGGCTCCGCGAGCACGTGGGCCGAAGCCGCAGCTCTCGCTCTCGAGGCAGGCATCGACGTCGAGCTGCCGACCGTCAAGACGTTCGGCGCGCCCCTGCGCGACGCTGTCGAGGCGGGCATCGTCGCCGAGTCGCTCATCGACACGGCGCTGCGGCGCGTGCTGCGCCAGAAAGCTGAGCTCGGTCTGCTCGACGAGGGCTGGAATGCGCGTCCTCCCGCACTCGCTGACCTCGACGAGCGCGGCGCGAGTGATCGCGATGCCGACGCGCTGCGCGGTTCGATCAACCTCGACCCCGCCTCGAATCGCGAACTCGCGCGCGAACTCGCCGAACAGGCTGTCGTGCTCGTGCGCAATGACGGCGTGCTGCCGCTCGGTGCTTCCTCGCCGGGCGCTCCCTCGTCGATCGCCGTCATCGGCCCCAACGCCGACGAGCGCTACGCGATGCTCGGCTGCTATTCGTTCCCGACCCACGTCGTGAGCCGCCACGAGGGTGTGCCCATGGGCATCGAGATCCCCACCGTGCTCGAGTCGCTCCGCGGCGAGTTCGCCGGTGCGAGCATCGAGTACGCGCGGGGAACCGGCGTCGACGACGGCGAGGTCAGCGGCATTGCCGAGGCGGTCGAGCTCGCGAGTCGCAGTGCAGTGGCGATCGTCGTGCTCGGCGACCGCGCGGGACTCTTCGGTCGCGGCACGAGCGGCGAAGGCTGCGACGCCGAGCACCTCGGCCTCCCGGGTGCCCAGCAGCAGCTGCTCGACGCCGTGCTCGGCACCGGCACTCCGACGATCGTCGTGCTGCTCACCGGCCGCCCCTACGCGATCGACACGACAGCCGGCGACCCCGGCGCGATCGTGCAGTCGTTCTTCCCTGGCGAAGAGGGCGGGCCGGCGATCGCGCGCGTGCTGAGCGGTGCGGTGGAGCCGGCCGGGCGACTGCCCGTGAGCATCCCGGCGACGCCCTGGTCTCACCCGGGCTCGTATCTCTCGGCGCCGCTCGCGCAGCGTTCGGGAGTCTCGAACATCGACCCCACCGCCGCCTACGCCTTCGGCCACGGTCTCGGCTACGCGCGCACGACGTGGCGCGCGGCGGAGAGTGGATTGCTCGCCTCGCCGAGCGCCTCCTTCACCGCGGAGGGTTCAGCGCGCCTGAGCTTCGAGATCGTCAACGACAGCGATCGCGTCGCGCGCGAGGTCGTGCAGCTCTACGTGCACGACCCGGTCGCGTCGGTCGTGCGTCCCGTGCAGCGCCTCATCGGTTTCGCGCGAGTAGACGTTGCGGCTGGGCAGACCGTGCAGGTCGAGGTGGATGCTCCGCTCGAGCTCAGCGCCTTCCCGGGTCGTGACGAGCGCTGGGTCGTCGAGCCGGGCGAACTCGTGCTCGGCATCGGCCTCTCGAGCAGCGACATTCCGCTGACGGCGACCGTGCGCGTCGAGGGTGCTGCGCTGTTGCTCGAGAGCTCGCCGCGCTCGTCGGCGGTGTTCTCGACGCGTATCCTCTCGTCGTGACGAGCAGAGCGGCCGCACCGGCAGCGGGCGATACGCGCATCGCGCACCGGCTCGCCGACGCCGAGCTCGTGCTCGTCGATGAGCACGGAGAGCCGCTGCCGCACCTCGAGGTCGAGGTCTCGCAGCGTCAGCACGCCCTCGAGTTCGGGTGCATCGGCTTCGACCTGCTCGATCACGCGCAGGGCATCCGTGATCGCAGCGCGCTCGGCGACGACTGGCTCGCGCTCTTCGATACGGCGACCCTGCCGTTCTACTGGGGCGACTTCGAGCCCGAGCGCGGTGCTCCCGCCACCGAGCGTCTGCGCGCCGGGGCGGAGTGGTTCGTCGACCGCGGTGTGCGCGTCAAGGGCCACCCCCTCGTCTGGCACACGGTCATGGTGCCGTGGCTCGACGAGGCGCCGCTCGCCGAGGTCGAGGCCGTGCTGCGCGCACGCATTCGACGCGAGGTCGCGGGCTTCGCCGGGCTCATCGACACGTGGGATGTCATCAACGAAGTCGTCATCATGCCCGAGTTCGACAACGAGCCGAGCGGTCGCATGAACGCCATCACGCGGCTCGCGCGCGAACTCGGCCGCGTCGGCATGGTGCGCCTCGCGGTCGAGGAGGCTCGAGCGGCGAACCCCGCCGTGCGACTGCTGATCAACGACTTCGACCTTTCGGTGCGGTACGAGCGACTACTCGACGACGTGCTCGAGGCGGGCATCCAGCTCGATGCGATCGGCGTGCAGACGCACATGCACCAGGGATTCCGCGGTGAGCAGCAGCTCGCCGAGCTCGCCGAGCGTTTCGGCCGGTTCGGGCTGCCGGTGCACTTCACCGAGACCTCGCTGGTGTCGGGCGACCTCATGCCCGCCGAGATCGTCGACCTCAACGACTTTCAGCCCGAGCACTGGCCGTCGACGGCCGAGGGCGAGCAGCGACAGGCTGACGAGCTCGAGCGTCACTATCGCGCGCTCGCCGCGCAGCCCGCGGTGGAGTCGATCACCGACTGGGGGCTCACTGACGAGGGCGCGTGGCTCGGAGCCCCGATCGGCGTGCTGCACGCCGACGGTTCGCGCAAGCCGGCGTTCGACCGGGTGCAGGGCCTCGTGCGCGGCGAGTGGTGGCTCGCGCCGACGCGCGGGCGCAGTGACGGCGAGGGACGCGTGCGCGTGCACGGTTTCGCCGGGCAGTATGCGATCACGGCGGCGGGATGCTCTGCCGAAGTAGCCCTCACCGCGGGTTCGTCGAGCTCGCGCGTGACGCTGCTGCCCTGACGCTGCTGCCCTGACCCGGCCGAACCGGCTGTTCTGGCGTCAGGCCGCGGGTGCCGCGGTGCTGTCGCGCACGACGAGGCTCGTCGCGAGGTCGACGCGGGTGCTGCTCGGCGCTTCGCCGCGCGCGAGACGCAACAGCAGCAGGGCGGCTTCGGCGCCCATGCGACGCAGCGGCTGGTGCACGGTCGTGAGTCGAGGGCTCACCCACCGGCACAGCGGAATGTCGTCGTAGCCGACCACGGAAAGATCTTCGGGCACGCGCAGCCCGGCGGCTTTTGCCGCCTCGAGTGCGCCGAGCGCCTGCAGGTCGCTGCCAGCGAAGATCGCGGTCGGCGCGTCCGGCAGGGCGAGCAATTCGTCGGCGCGGGCGCGACCGCCTTCGACGTGGAAGTCGCCGAAGCGAATCCATCGCTCATCGACGGGAATCCCGGCCGAGTTCATCGCCGAGCGATAGCCGTCGAGGCGGGCGAGCGAGCACATCATGTCTTCCGGCCCGGTGATCGCGGCAATGCGGCGGTGGCCGAGCTCGATGAGGTGCCTGGTCGCCGCGAGCCCACCTGACCAGTTTGCTGAGCCGATCGACGGCACGTCGGGAGAGGGATCGCCGGCGGGGTCGACGATGACGAACGGAATCGACCGTGACCGCAGCCGCTCGCGCAGTTCGGGCGGCAGCTCGCTGAAGACGAGTACGACCCCGGCGGGGCGGCGCCGCAGCACGCCCTCGAGCCATTCGCTGCCGGGGCTGTGGCGGTCTCCGGTCACGGTGAGCACGACGCTGAGGCCGTTCTCACGGGCGACCGTCTCGACACCGTCGATGAGCTCCATCGACCAGATGCGGTCGAGCTCGTGAAAAACGAGCTCGATGAGCTCGGTGCGCGTGCCCCCCGCGGGGCCGCGACGCTGGTACCCGTGCCCGGCCAAGAGACCCTCAATGCGTTGCCGCGTCGAGGGCGCGACGTCGGGTCGGCCGTTGAGCACCTTCGAGATTGTGGCGAGCGAGACACCTGCTTCGTCGGCGATCGCGGCGAGAGTGACGCGGTCGGCGGGAGCGGTGTCGGCGGTGGTGTCGGGGGTGGCGATCGACATGTTTCGAAGCCTACTCTCGAAACTCTCGGAGAGGCTTGCTCACGTTGGCGAGAGCATCCAGCCGTCGTCCAGGCTCCGACGACCGGGCGCGTCGCCGAAACATCGCCGCAACACGTCGGGGCTAGAGTCGGCGCATGGCGGACCTCTTCGACGGATACGGGGCGCGCGGCACCCGATCCGGGTCGGCCGTGGCGTTCGACGAGATGTTCGCCCCCGATTCGACGGTGCGACTGCCGTACCGCGAAATTCACGCGGCCCTCGCTCAGCTCTCGCAAGACGAGCTGCGCGGTCGCACCGAGGCGCTCGCCGACTCGTACCTCGCGCAAGGCGTCACGTTCGATTTCGCCGGTGAAGAGCGACCGTTTCCGCTGGATGCTGTTCCCCGCGTCATCGATCGCACCGAGTGGAGCCACCTCGAGCAGGGCATTTCGCAGCGGGTGCGCGTGCTGGAAGCCTTTCTCAGCGACGTCTACGGCGCGCAGCAGTGCGTCACCGATGGCGTGATTCCTGCGCGGCTGCTGTCGAGTTCGAGCCACTACCACCGCGAGGCGGCGGGCATCGAGAGCGCCAATGGCGTGCGCATTCAGGTCAGCGGCATCGACCTCATCCGCGACGAGAACGGCGTCTGGCGGGTGCTCGAAGATAACGTGCGCGTGCCGAGCGGCGTGAGCTACGTCATCTCGAACCGCCGCGTCATGGCGCAGACCCTGCCCGAGCTCTTCGTCTCCATGCGGGTACGACCGGTGGGCGACTACCCCAGTCGACTGCTGGCGGCGCTCCGGGCCTCGGCACCCTCAGGGGTCGACGACCCGACGATCGTCGTACTGACCCCCGGTGTCTACAACTCGGCGTATTTTGAGCACACGCTGCTCGCGCGACTCATGGGTGTCGAGCTCGTCGAGGGCCGAGACCTTTTCTGCTCGGGTGGCCGCGTCTTCATGCGAACGACAGCGGGCCCGCAACGCGTCGACGTCATTTACCGCCGCGTCGACGACGAGTTTCTCGACCCGCTGACCTTCCGTGCCGACTCGATGCTCGGCACGCCCGGCCTCATGCTCGCGGCGCGCCTCGGCAACGTCACGATCTCGAACGCTGTCGGCAACGGTGTGGCAGACGACAAGCTCGTCTACACCTACTTGCCCGATCTGGTGCGCTACTACCTCAGCGAAGAGCCGATCATTCCGAACGTGCACACGTGGCGGCTCGAAGACGAGGGCGCCCTCGAAGAAGTGCTCGATCGCCTCGACGAACTCGTCGTCAAGCCCGTCGATGGTTCGGGCGGCAAGGGCCTCGTGGTGGGGCCCGCAGCGAGCAGGCCCGAACTCGAGGCGCTGCGCACGCGGCTGCTCGACGACCCGCGCGGGTGGATCGCCCAACCCGTGGTGCAGCTCTCGACGATTCCGACGCTCGTCGAGGAGGGCATCCGCCCCCGCCATGCCGATCTGCGTCCGTTCGCCGTCAATGACGGTCGCGATGTCTGGGTGCTGCCCGGTGGCCTCACTCGCGTCGCGCTGCCCGAGGGGCAGCTCGTCGTCAACTCGAGCCAGGGCGGCGGCTCGAAAGACACCTGGGTCGTCGGTCAGCGACCGATGGTCTCCGACAGCCACGACGTTGCCGGTCTCGTCGCCGAGCAGGCCACGGTGACGCAGTCGATTCCGATCATCACGGACGCCATCGCCCACGTGCCCGATCACAACCCCCAAGACGATCCCCGCCGAGACCAACAGCAACAGCAGCAACAACAGAGAGTGCGGAGCAACGGCGCTCCCGGTCAGCCGGCCAGGGGGGCAGAGCAATGCTGAGTCGAATCGCCGAGAGCCTGTTCTGGATCGGCCGGTATGTCGAGCGCTCCGACGGCACCGCGCGCATCCTCGATGTGCACCTGCAGTTGCTGCTCGAAGACCCGTGGATCGACGAAGACACCGCCTGCCGGTCGCTCCTGAGCGTCATGGGCGGCGATGTCGGGCACGACGAGCCGCTCACGCGCGGCGACGTGCTGAGCATCCTCGCCGTCGATCGCTCGCACCCCGCATCGATCGCGTACTCACTCGGCGCCGCTCGCGAGAACGCCCGTCGTGCGCGCGAGGTCGTGAGCACCGAGCTGTGGGAGGTGCTCAACACCACGCGAGCCCGCATGCCCCGCAAGGTGGCGCCCGAGAAGGTGCACGAATTCTTCGGCTGGGTGCGCGAGCGGTCGGCGCTCGCCGTGGGCATCGTCGAGTCGTCGACGAGCCGCGACGAGGCCTACGCCTTCTTCACCCTCGGCCGCTCGCTCGAGCGTGCCGACATGACCGCGCGATTGCTCGCCACGCGATCGCTCACCGAAGCGAGCGGCCCGTCGTGGACGACGATTCTGCGCAGCGTCGGCGCCTACGAGGCCTATTTGCGCACCTATCGCGGCATGCCGAGCGCGAAGAGCGCCGCCGAGTTCTTGCTGCTCGATCGACTCTTCCCGCGCTCGATCCTCTACGCAGTGAGTCGTGCCGAGAAGAGCCTGCGCGACATCGAACCGCGCAGTGACCGCGCGGGCATCGGCGACCAAGCCCTGCGTCAGCTCGGACAAATCCGTAGCGAGCTCGAGTACCGCCCGATCGTCGACATTCTCGACGACCTGCAGCGGCACATGGATGCTGTGCAGTCGGCGACGAGCGCCACGAGCGAGGCCGTGCGGCAGCGTTACTTCCCGACGAACGCGGCACCGAGCTGGGTGAGCGAAAAATCATGAACCGCCTCCGCATCCGGCACTCGACGGGCTTCCACTACGACGGCAAGGTGACCGCCTCGTACAACGAAGCGCGCATGCTGCCGGCGAGCGGTGATGGCCAGATCGTGCTCTTCTCACACCTCGGCATCACGCCCACGAGCTCGCAGCACCACTACGTCGACTACTTCGGCACGCGCGTCACCGCCTTCGAACAGCTCGATCTGCACCGCGAGCTGAGTCTCACAGCCGAGAGCCTCGTCGAGCTGCGTGGTCGCTCTGTGCCCGAAGAGTCCATCACGTGGGATGCCCTCGCCGAGCTCGTCGAACACAAAGTCGCGACGGTCGAAGCCTTGGCGCAGCGCCGCCTCACGGCCCCGCCTGACGAAGTCGCCGAGCGCGCCCGCGAACTCGCGGGCGCTGCGGCCGACCCGGGGTCGGCGGCCCGCGCCATCTGCGACTGGCTGCACAGCGAAGTCGAGTACATGCCCGGTGTGACGGGTGTGCACTCCACGGCGGCGGAGGCCTGGCAGCACCGCAAGGGCGTGTGCCAAGACATCACTCACCTCGCCCTCGGAGCACTGCGCACCGTCGGCATTCCCGCTCGCTACGTCAGCGGCTACTTGCACCCGATTCGTGACGCGGAGATCGGGCAGACCGTGGCAGGTGAGTCGCACGCTTGGGTCGAGTGGTTCGTCGGAGACTGGCAGGGCTACGACCCGACGAACGCCATCGACATCGCCGAACGGCACGTCATCGTCGGCCGCGGTCGCGATTATCGCGATGTGCCGCCGCTGCGCGGCGTCTACGCCGGCACCTCGAGTTCGCGCCTCTTCGTGACGGTCGAGATCACGCGCGAGGCGTGACGAAGGCTCGCTAGCCTGAGCCCATGAGCTTGAGCGAGCCCTATGACCGCATGGGGCGAGTCGTTGATGACCACATGGCGCACAGCGTCTACAACGCTTTCTACGATCGCCCCGCGGTACTCGAGGTTCTCGGTGATGTCGCTGGGCTTGACATCATCGATGCCGCGTGCGGACCAGGTCACTACGCCGCCGAGCTTGTCGCGCGCGGTGCTCGCGTGCGCGGCTTCGACGCGAGCGCGACGATGGTGCAACTCGCGACCGAGCGGCTCGGCGACGCCGTCGACCTGCAACGGGCAAGTCTCGATGACCGACTGCCGTACGACGACGCGAGCGCCGACCTCGTGCTGTGCGCGCTCGCCATTCACTACGCCGCCGATCGCGCGGCGACGATGCGCGAGTTTGCCCGCGTGCTGCGGCCTGGAGGTCGCTGCGTCATGTCGACGCAGCATCCGATGTGGGACTGGATCCGCAAGGGCGGTTCATACTTCGATGTCGTGCTCGAGACCGATGTGTGGGGCCCGTGGAGCGGCGGTCAAAGCGTCTCCTACTGGCGCGAGCCGCTCACGGCGACCGTGGCGGCGGCGACGAATGCGGGGATGCTCGTGCGCGGTCTCATCGAACCCCTACCGTCTCCAGCGATGGCCGAGGTGTCTCCCGACGACTTCCGGAAACTCTCGGAGGCGCCCGCCTTCATCATTCTCGATCTGCTCAAGCCCTAGGGGTCAGGCATTCGCGCGCTGAGGGCAATGCAGTCGCGTCGGAGTCGTGCCCGCTCCACGCTCGATGACATGGTCGACCATGGGTGCCGCGCACAGCGGGCAGCGAGGATCGGCCGGTGCCACGTACGGCTCCTCAGGGCGGCCGATGCCGACGGCTGCTGGGCCCGTGACGCTCCACAGCCCACGACCGACGGCGCCCCAGAAGCCAGGGGTATCGCGGAAGGGGTTCAGCGGATTTCCTTTGCGCACGAACTAATAGTACAGCGGCTAATCTGTGGGAGTGGCTGACGTTCCCGCACACGATCTCCTCGCGCTCGACCGCCAGGTCTGCTTCGCTGTGGTCGCCGCGAGCCGCAGCGTCGTGGGGCTCTACAAGCCCATCCTCGAACCGCTCGGCCTCACCCACCCGCAGTACCTCGTGATGCTCGCGTTGTGGCAACACAGCCCGTTGCGCGTGAAAGACCTTGGCGAGCGCTTGCTGCTCGACCCCGCCACACTTAGCCCGCTGCTCAAGCGACTCGAGCAGCAGGGCCTCGTGACGCGGGCGCGCGACACTGCCGATGAACGAGCGCTGGCCCTGCGACTGACCGACGAGGGCGCGGCGCTGCGCGCGCAGGCCGAGCAGGTGCCCGGCAGGGTGATCGAACGGCTCGGGCTCACGGTGGGCGAACTCGAGAGCATCCGCGACGCCGTGACGACCCTTCTGGAGGCGAGCCAGCGCGGTTCGAGCGACGCTGGGAGAGGATAGGCGCATGACTGCAGACGACTACCGCGGCAGCGGGCTCGAATGTCCTGCGGACTTCCTCATGGGCTCCGCCACGGCGAGCTACCAAATCGAGGGAGCGGCGCACGAGGATGGCCGCGGGCCGTCGATCTGGGACACCTGTAGTCACACGCCCGGCCGCACGACCAACGGCGACACGGGCGATGTCGCGTGCGATCACTCCAACCGACTCGAGAGCGACCTCGACCTCATGGCCTCGCTCGGGGTG
>SXMH01000065.1 GCA_005777405.1 Actinomycetota bacterium | reverse complement strand
GCCGCTGTCGAGCAGCTGGCGGATGGTAACGACGGCCATGGCCGTACTCCTTCTATTCTCAGTTGTTCGCCCTGCGCTCGGTCGAGGAGGGCCCTGGCACCCTGGCGCTGCCCCCGCCCGCACGAGTGAGGCCCTGACGGGCTTCGTACGGGACTGGTGGAGGTGTGCGCCGCGATTGGGCACGCGAAGTCAGCCGCGAAGCACGCGACTGCGGTCACGAGCATACCACCGCCCCTCCCCCGTTTCGCGGCCGGCCCCGGTCTCCCCTGCTGGCGGCTCCGTTCGACCGTGGATGCTGCACCGGGGCCAGGCTTCGGTGCATGCCTGCACCCCCACTCGCGCTCGCCTCGCTCGTGGCCGGCGCGCTGCTCGCGGCGGGCATCCCGCCCTCGAGCGCGCTGGTGTTCACGGCCGCCGCGCCGCCGCAGGCTGCCACGGCGCCCGACTGGGTCTGGCCCGTCGACGGGCCGCGCACGATCGTGCGGCCCTTTCTCGCGCCGGCGACCGCCTACAGCGCGGGCCATCGCGGCGTCGACCTGGCAGCACTCGATGACGACGTGGCGGTGTTCGCCGCGACCTCGGGCACAGTGCACTTCGCGGGCACCGTCGTCGATCGCGGAGTCGTGACCGTGCGGCAGCAACAGTTGCTCATCACGGTCGAGCCGGTGACGCCGCTCGTCGAGGAAGGAGCTGCGGTGAGTGCGGGCGACATCATCGCCCTGCTCGACTCCGGGCACTGCGCGCGGCCGTGCGTGCATCTCGGCGTGCGGCTCGCGGGCGAGTACGTGTCGCCGCTGCTGTGGCTCGGCGGATTGCAGCGTGCAGTGCTGCTGCCGATGCACCTGACGGGCGTGAGCGAGTCAGGCTCGAGGGTGGGCGGTGCGGTAGACCGCGGCGAGGCGCTCGGAGCTCACGTGCGTGTACATCTGGGTAGTGCCGAGGCTGGCGTGGCCGAGAATCTCTTGCACCGCGCGCAAGTCGGCCCCGCCGTCGAGCAAGTGAGTGGCCGCGCTGTGCCGGAACGTGTGCGGGCCGGCGGGGCCGCTGCCGGGCAGGTCGATGAGCAAGCCCGCGACGAGCGCGTAGACGGCACGGGTCGAGATCCGCCGGCCTCGCGCGCCGACGAACAGCCCGGCGTGGTCGCGCTGGTCGTCAGTGCCGGCTGCCGCGAGCAGTGCAGGTCGGCCGCGGTCGAGGTAGGCGCGCAGCGCCCGTTGGGCCGGGAGACCGAAGGGCACGATGCGCTCTTTTGCGCCTTTGCCGAGCACGCGCACGACCCGGCGTGCGTCATCGACGTCGCCGAGGTCGAGCCCCACGAGTTCGCTCACACGGAGGGCGCTCGCGTAGAGCAGCTCGACCATTGCGCGGTCGCGCAGCGCCACAGCGTCATCGCCTGCGCTGCGAGCTTCGAGGCCGTCGAGGAGATCATCGACTTGGTTGCGGGTGAGCACGCGCGGCAAGCGCCGTTCGCCGCGCGGTGCGCGCAACCGCACGCCGGCGTCGGCGACGGTGACTCCCGTGCGTGCGAGCCACGCGGTGAACCCGCGCACGCTCGATGTGCGCCGGGCAAGCGTGGAGGGAGCGAGGTTGGCAGCGTTCTGCTGCCAGACCCAGTCGCGCAGCAGTTCGAGGTCCCACGCTGCAGGGTCGTCGGCCACACCCTGCTGCTCGCAGAAGTCAGCGAGCGTCGCGAGGTCGCCGGCGTAGGCACGGAGGGTGTGGGGGCTCACGCCTCGTTCGAGCTCGAGCGCACGAAGGTGTCGCGAGATGGCCTCTCGCATCGCCGTCGGTCGGTCGTGCATGACTCCAGCATGCGCCTGCATGACGACGACCGGCGCGCCGACAGGCCGTGAGGCCCGCGGCGCGCCGGTCGAAGCGCTGCAGCGTTACGAGGTGGTCTGCAACTCAGGCATGCGCTGCGCCTGGCCGTCGGCACCTCGCTGCGCCGCCTCGGCGTCGGTGAGCTCGGGACGACGCGGCCACCAGAAGCGGTCTTTCGCGAGGAAGGTGATCGCGGGCACGATGACCGTTCGCACGAGCAAGGTGTCGATCAGCACACCGACGCAGACGATGATGCCGATCTGCGTGAGGGTGATGAGCGGCAGCACTCCGAGCACCGCGAACACCGCCGCGAGCACGATGCCCGCGCTCGTGATGACGCCGCCCGTCGCGGCCAGCGCTCGCACCATGCCCTCTGTGGTGCCGAGGGCTGGCACCTCCTCTTTCGCCCTCGTGACGAGGAAGATCGAGTAGTCGACGCCGAGAGCGACCAAGAACAGGAAGCTGAACAGCAGCACGTTCGTGTCGACGCCCGGGAAACCGAAGACCGTTGCGAACAGGATCGACCCGATGCCCACGGCACTGAAATAACTCGCGACCACTGCAACGAGCAGCAGCAGCGGCGCTAGCAGTGCGCGCAGCAGCACGATGAGCACGGCGAGCACGAGCACGAGGATGAGCGGGATCACAAGGTTCTGGTCGCGTTGCTGCGCGTCACGCTGATCGAGGGCCTCAGCATCCATGCCACCGACGAGCGCCGAGCCGTCGCCGATGTCGTCGAGCGCGAGGCGAAGAGTGGCGATGATGTCGAACGCTTCTTGGCTTTCGGGATCAGCATCGAGCACCACGTCGAGCTGCGCGATCTCATCGTCAGCCGCGCCCGCAGTGGCTGAGACGACGCCGTCGACGTCGACCACCTCGGCGAGCACGAGCTCTGCCTCGTCGGCGGGAACGATGACGACAGCCGGTGACGTGCTGCCCGCGGCGAAGGCTTCGGCGAGTCGCTCTTGACCGATGACCGCTTCGGGCTTGGTGATGAACCGGTCGTTCTGCGAGAGCCCCACGTTGAGCGTGGTGAGTCCGGCGGCCATCGCTCCGAGCACGGCAAAGCCGGCGATCGCGACGATGAGCGGTCGGCGACTCACTCGACGACCCAGCTTGCCCCAGGGGCTGCGGGCGATCGCGTCGGGCGAACCGTACCGCGGCACGATCGGCCAGAAGATCCAGCGGCCGAAGACGACGAGTGCCGACGGCAGCACGAGCAGTGCGAAGGCCATCGCCACGACGATGCCGACAGCACCCGCGAGGCCCAGCGCTCGGTTGCCGGTGAGTTCACCGAAGAGCAGAGTGGCGAGTGCGAGCGCAACGGTCGTGCCGCTCGCGATGATGGCGGGGCCTGCGCCGCGCAGCGCGATTGCCATGGCTTCGCGGCGGTCTTGATGCAGCCGCAGCTCGTCGCGATAGCGCGACATCAGGAGGAGGGCATAGTTCGTTCCTGCACCGAAGACGAGCACCGAGAGGATGCCCGTGACCGAGCCGTCGAGCGTGATCCCTGCGGCATCGGCGACGAGTCGAGCCGCCACCCCGGCGGTGAAGTCGGCGATGCCGACGACGGCAAGCGGCACGATCCAGAGAATGGGGCTGCGGTAGGTGATGATGAGCAGCAGCGCGACGACAAGCGCCGTGACGCCGAGCAAGACGAAGTTTGCCCCCTCGAACACCGCGGCGATGTCGACTTCGAAGCCCTCCGCGCCCGTGAGCCAGACCTGCACACCGCTCGGCAAGCCGTCGGCGGCAATCGTGCGAATCTCATCGGCGCGCTCGGCCTGACCCGAGACGCTGCTCTCTTTCTCGAGGGGCACGGCGACGATCGCCGTCGTGCCGTCATCGGAGACCGTCGGCGGCGGCACGAATCCCTCGAGCGCGAGATCACTGAGCTCGACGGTGCGCTCGGTGATCGCCGCCAGGTCGTCCTCGCTGAGCTCACCGCTGTCGCGCGCGAAGACGAGCAGGGCGCTTGTCGAGTTGTCGTCGACGATGAGTTGGTCTTGCAGTGCGGCGGCCTGCACCGACTCTGCGGAATCTGGCAGACCGACGGCAGGCGCAGAGTCAGCGCTCTCGTAGCCAGCAGCCACGATGAGACCGGCTGCCGCGGCGAGGCCGGCGAGCAGCACGATCCACGATGTCTTTGCTCCGGTGATGAAACGGGTCAGGGCTGCCATGAGGCTCCTCGGCTGTGGGCGATGGGGTACGGGGCGATGGGGGTAAGGGGCGATGCGGGGCGAAGGTGATGACTGCAGTGAAGGTGTGAGTTCGACGAGAACGATGTATCTCGATCATCGTAATACTCGACCATCGAAGAACATAGCGGTAGAGTGAGGGGGTGGCAGAACCAGATCAGCAGACTCCCAGTTTCGGCGACTCGCACGTCGCGACGCTGTTGCTGCGCGAGATTCTGGACGTCACAGAAGACTTCGAGCGGTCCCTCGGCGATGAGCTCTCTGTGAACGCCACCGATCTCACGGCGATGCAGCACCTCATCGTCGCCGGTTCACTGAGCCCGACGGGGCTCGCCGAGCGTTTGCAGCTCTCTTCGGCCGCCGTGACCTCCGTGATCGACCGTCTCGAAGGTCTTGGTCACGTGCAACGCATGCCGAATCCCGATGATCGCCGAGGCACGATCGTCGTGCCGACACCGGCGTCGGTCGGCAGGGCGATGAGTCGTATCGTGCCGATGATCACCGAGATCGATCACGCGATTCGCGACTTCGACGAGCACGAACAGGTGGTCATCACGCGCTATCTGACCCGCGTAGTGGAGGCGTACCGCGCTCACGCCGCACCGCTCGACCAGCCGAGCTCGCGCGCGAGACCGTGGGCTGACGCCGCGAACGACTGACGATCAGGCGCCGCTCGCCGCCGCCTCATTGAGGTTGAAGGTCGAAGCCTTGCTCGAAAGCTGTTCGAGCCGCTGGTGCGGTGTCAACGCTTCGATCATCGGTCGGTACTGCGTCGAGAACCCGGTCACTTCAGGAAACGCAGCGGCGGGGATCGTTGAGGTGACGACCTGGTTGTCGTAGAGGTGCACGACGTCGAACGACTGCCCGCCGTCGACTCCGCTCAGCAACCGGCCTGCCTCAGCGCCGAGGTCGAGCGTGTAGCAGGTGGCTGCGGCCACGGAGACGGGGATGCCGGCGAAGGTGCTGTGCGTGGAGTAGTGCAGGTGTCCGCCGAGGATGATGCGCACGTCTGTGCCTTCGAGCACGGCGGCGAGCGCCGGCTGGTCGTGCAGTTCGAGCACGGCCATGACTTCGAGCGGCGTCGGTACGGGCGGGTGATGCACGGCGAGCACGCTGCCATGCGGGGCAGGCTCGGCGAGCACGCCGGCGAGCCATTCGAGCTGCTCGCCGCTGATCTCGCCGTGGTGATAGCCGGGCACGGTGGTGTCGAGCGAGATGATGCGCACGCCGTCGACCATGTGCACGCGGTCTTGCGGCGCGTCGCTCGGCTGCTCGTCGAACAGCAGTGACGAGTATTGAGCGCGCTCATCGTGGTTGCCCATGACCCAGACGAGTTCGGCACCGAGCCGGTCAACGCTCGGCTCGATGATGGCGCGCAGCCGTCGGTAGGCGTCGGGCTCGCCGAGGTCGGCGAGGTCTCCCGTGAATACGACGGCGTTCGGGCGAATCGGTCCGGCCTCGAGCCGGGCCATGAGTTCGGCGAGCCGCTGCTCGACGGGCACGGCTCCGTACAGCGGCCGACCTTCGGCGAGGAGGTGCGTGTCGGAGATGTGCACAATCACGTGCCTTGCGGGCGGATACTGGCCGAGCTGCGTCATGCCGCCAGGCTACCCGCGCAGGGTGAAAGCCGCTCGCCTCAATGGCGCTCTGGGTCACGACTCTCGGGTGTTCGGCGCGGACCGGGGATGCTGCGCCAGAGCCCGTCGTCGCCGAACGACACCCGCTCATCGAGGGCGAGCACCCCGAGCGTCGCCGTCACGCGCTCCGGGCTCTCGCCGACCGCGCGAGCTACCTCTTCGACACTCTGGCCGCGCCGAGGTCGTAGAGCGTCGAGTACGCGGGTGTCGAGTTGGCTCGGAGTCCTGTCGTCGGTGACCTCGAGCGCTGAGTTCGGCGTGGACTGCTCGACGGTGGTCGCCATCTGATCGAACGGTGACAATGCGAGCACCTGGTCACTCTCAAAGGCGAGCTGCATGACATCGATGACACTCGTGACGCACTGGGCGTTCTCGTCGCGGAGTAGCCGGTGACACCCGGCGCTCGCAGCACTCGTGATCGGACCGGGCACGACACCGAGCGGCCGCCCGATCGTCTGCGCGTGATGCGCGGTGTTGAGCGCTCCGGATCGGAATCCCGCCTCGACCACGATCGTCGCGTGCGAGAGTGCCGCGATCACGCGGTTGCGCTGCAAGAACCTCCACTTCGTCGGAGAAGTGCCGCACGGCGTCTCGGAAACGAGCACTCCATGCTCGGCGATGCGACGCAGCAGCGCCTCGTGGCCGGACGGGTACAGGCGATCGATACCGCCCGCGAGCACTGCGACCGTGACGCCTCCACTGGCCAGAGCGGCGCGATGCGCCATGCCGTCGATGCCATAGGCGCCGCCCGAGACCACCGCCGCGTCTCGGGCGACGAGTCCCGCGGCGAACTCCATGGCCACGTGCTCCCCGTACCCTGTCGCGGCCCGCGCTCCGACCATGGCGATGGAGGGTCGCCGCAAGAGTGATGTGTCTCCGCACGCCCACAGCAGCACCGGCGCGCTCGGCCCCAGATCGTCGAGCATGGTCGGCCACGAGGCATCGCCCGGTACAAGCATGCGCGCACCGACCTGCCCCGCTCGATCGAGGCTGCGCAAGACGTCGCCCAAACGCACGCGGGTCGACCAGCGGCGATGTGCTCGACCTTCACTTCCCTCCTCAATACCTCCGTCTGCCGCCTCGAACAGGCGGGTTGGAGTGGCTCCCTCGATCATCAGCCTGGCGGCCTCCACCACACCGACCGCGCCGATGAGCGCGCCGGCCTCCTGATCGCCGGGCTCCACGAGCACTCCCCAGAGAGCGCGAGCGAACAGCTCATCGCGATCTGCCTTCGACCCGGGTACATCACCCCGAGCCGCAGTGAGCGCAGCCGTGATGCGCTGTTCTTCGATGCCCCAGTGCGTCATGTCAGATTCCTTTTCTCAAGAACAGGGCCCTGCCGATGTGGTCGAGGCCGGGTCGATCGACCGCGTCGAGGTCGGCGAGCGTCCACGCCACGCGCAATACGCGGTCATAGCCGCGCATCGTCAAGGCGCCGCGCTCGAGGGCACGGTCGAGTGGGGCTCGAACGGTGCCCGCCAATCGCCACGGGCTCGACCGCAGCAGGCTTCCGGGTACGTGAGCGTTGAGTTTCCACCCGAGCTCGCGCCACCGCTCTGCCGTGCGTGCCCGAGCAGCGTCGACTCGCGAGCGAGCGGCCGCGGTCGTCAGTGCACCAGCAGCACCTGCGGTGAGTTGCGCCGTGCCGACGCGGCGAACCGTGAGGTGCAAGTCGATGCGGTCGAGCAGAGGGCCGGAAAGCCGACCAAGGTAGCGACGCCGCATGATCGGCGTGCACGTGCACTCATCATCGGGTGACGACGCCTGGCCGCACGGGCACGGGTTCGCGGCGAGCACGAGTTGAAAGCGGGCCGGAAACCGAGCAACGGCGCGGGCACGATGAATCGTGATCTCACCAGTCTCGAGCGGCTGCCGCAACGCGTCGAGCACCGAGCTCGAAAACTCTGGCGCCTCATCGAGAAAGAGCACTCCGTGGGCGGCACGTGAGATCGCACCAGGACGGACGAGCCCGCTGCCTCCACCCACGAGCGACGCCATCGTGGCGCTGTGGTGCGGCGCCTCGAACGGCGGTCGCGTGATGAGCGTCGAACCCAGACCCAGACCCGCGAGCGAACGCACCGACGAGGCCTCGACAGCTGCTTCACTCTCGAGATCGGGCAGGAGGCCAGGCAGTCGGGAAGCGAGCATGGTCTTGCCGGCACCGGGCGGACCCAGCATGAGCATGTGGTGCCCGCCCGCTGCGGCGACCTGCAACGCCTCGACCGCCTCGGGATGCCCGACGATCTCGGAGAGATCGCCGCGGTCGGTGTCGTCGAGAGCCGGCGCCGGGGCGGGAAGCGGTTCGACCGGCACTGGCTCTAGTGCGGCCCCGTGCGTGATGAGCACATCGCGCAGTGACGCGGCGGCAATGACGGTGATGCCAGGAACGAGTCGAGCTTCGGCCGCGCTGCCACTGGGCACGACCACGCGCGCTGCTCCCCCGCGCCGGGCGGCCAGCACCGCAGGTAGCACCCCGGCGACCGGACGCAATCGGCCGTCGAGCGAGAGCTCGCCGAGGTGGGCGACGTCGGCGATCACCGCCGGGTCGACCACCCCGCTCGTGGCGAGAGCGGCGACGGCGATGCCGAGGTCGAAGCCAGAGCCGTGCTTCGGCAACGACGCCGGAGACAGGTTCACCGTGACCTTGCGCGACGGCAGGGCGCACCCCGAATTGACGGCCGCAGATCTCACGCGGTCTTTCGCCTCGCCGAGCGCGGCGTCGGGCAGCCCGATGATCGTGAAGGCTGGCAGACCATCGGCGAGGTCGGCCTCGATCTCGACGATCGAGCCGTCGACACCGTGCAAGGCCACCGCGAGCGTGCGAGCGACGGGCATCAGGCGACCTGCCGCACGTGCTCGATGCTCGCCGCGCTGGGGCTATCGAGACGGTCGAGGATGACGCCGATGACGTCGATGCGCAGCTGACGCGCTCGCGGCTCGCCTGCCGCCTCGCGTGCGGCGCACCACGCCCCGGCGAGGCGGCGAAGGCGAGCGAGCTTGATGGCGGTGACGGACTCCAGTGGATGCCCGAACCCCACGCCCGACCGCGTCTTCACTTCGACAACCACGGTTGCGTCGCGGTCGACCGCGACGATGTCGATCTCGCCGATCGAGCAGCGCCAGTTGCGCGCGATGATGCTCCAGCCGAGGCCGATGAGATGGTCGACCGCGAGCTGTTCGCCCGCGCGCCCGAGGTCGTCTTTGCGTGCCATGCGGGCGAGCTTGCCGGGCCGACGCGCGACCTCGAGCGAGCATCCCGCAATCAGAGGATGTCAGGCGCGCGCACCGCTGCCGGGAGGAGCGGTGCGCGCGAGAACAGCCTTACCGCAGCGAGTCGACGCGTTCGTCGTCGGCGACGCGGCGCGATTCGCGCCGCTCGAGCCACTGCAGCACTCCCCAGAGGGCGAAAGCCACGGCCGCGAAGATCACCATCACGAGCACCCAGAAGCCCACCTGGGCCGGCGTGCCCGAGATGTCGACGGTCGGCAGCACGACAAGGCTGAAGAGCAGCGTCACGCCGACGAAGACCCCTGCCCATGCCGCCTTCGACCAGCGGAACAGGTCGTGGCCGAGAAGGAAGCCCAGCGGCAGGAGGCCCGCCGCTGCAGCCGTGAGGCCCTCAGCGGTCGTGGCGACGAGCGCGTCGAGCACGAGCAGTTCGGTGAAACCCGTCGGTTCGCTACCCCACAGCGCGGTGAGGCCGGAATAGCCGACCCAGGCGAGCAGCGCGAGGCCGACGACCACGCCGGTCTGTGTCAGAGCAGCACGCGCACGATCGATGCCCGTCCAGCGCGCAGCAGCCTCGACTCCAATGACCAGACCGAGCAAGAAGCCCGGCGAGAAGTCGACGATGCGCGCCAGCACGACACCGAGCACCGCGAAGATGAGCGCGACTGGCATGAGCCCGGTCGCCGACTCGAGACCCCACACGCGGCGCAACACGCTGCGCGTCAGTGACACGGCTACCCAGCTCACGAGGAAGAGGCCGAGCGCGAGCGACAGCGTCATGCGCATCGACACCGGGTCGAAACCGTACTGCGGATCGACGAAGCCGAAGATCACGCTCGAGATGAGCACGAGAATGAGCGCGGGAATCGCCGTCGTGCGCGTCGCGGAGGCGACTGCCTGGGTCACGCGGTCGGTCACGTCGGCGATGCGAGCAAAGCCACGACCGAATCGGCCGGTGTTCGAGGCGAGCGAGCTGTTGAGCAGTTCGGCCGGGAACGCGACGAGCACGAGCAGCGCGAGCGCGATACCGCCTGACAGCAGCACCGCGGTGCCGTTCGCGAAGGCTTCGAGCATGGTCGGCAGCGTCGAGGTGATCGCACTTGGCGCCCCGGGGTCGCTTCGCGAGCCCGCGATGCCGCCGGATGCCCCCTCCGGGCTCTCCTCGTCGACAGCCTCTTCCTCCGTGACCTCGCCGTCGACCGGCGCGGGTGCGGCGGCGGGTTCGACGATGACGGGCACCGACACCACCGAAGGCTCGCCATCGAGCGTCGTGAGCGTGGCGACGAGACTGTGGTCGCCGGGCTCCATGTCGAGCGGAATCGTCACGGGCAACGTGAATGCGCCGGCGTCGTCGACGATGGCCGAGCCGAGAGCCCGCGGCGTCGACTGGATCTCGACGTCGACGGTGGCGCCCACCGGGAGTCCGGTGCCGTTGAGCTCGAACGAGAGTCCCGGGGTCAGCGGACCGAGTGGCACACCACCCAGCTGCCACTCCAGAGGGGTCCGCGGCACGGCCGCGGGCGCGGGCGCAGCAGGCGGGGCCGCTACCGTCACCGAGATGGGGGCGGTGCGGGCGGAGAGGCCCTGGAACGAACGGATGCTCGGAACGCCGGCCGGGGTCGACTCGAGTCGCGCGGCGGCGGACGCCGAACCACCTTCGAAACCGCCACCTTCGCCTTCGCCGAATCCAGGCTCGGCGACAAAACCGACCGACCGCTGCACGGCGCGGAACGACGACGTGCCGGGCTCGACCTCGGCGGTGCACGACCACCTGCCATTCGATGCCACCGTGGCGGAGCATCCGCCGTCGCCGGCCGTCGTGCGCACCTCGACACGGAAGCCAGCAGTGCCCTGGCCGCTGAAGCGCACGGTCTGGTCAGTGACCGTCGCGCTGAGACCGGTCGGGCTCGACGGAATGAGGATGTAGTCGTCTTGCCACGGAGCGCTGTAGCCCGCAAGGTACTGAGTCGAGTAGACGTTCCAAATGCCGGGCTCGAGTCCCGTCCACGTGCACGATGCTGTCGGGCTGAAGACGGTGCCTTCACCGAGATCAGGCGGACACTGGTCGACCGGCTCGTTGTATTGGTACGGCTCGCCTTCGATGACCTCAACTTGGTAGAGCTCGCCGAAGACGTAGCCGTCGGACTCTCCGATGAGCTGGGCTGTGAATCCGGCGGGGACGACGCTGATCTGCTGGGTGATGCTCTCACCGATGATGGTGCCGCCGATCTCATCGAACGAATCACCACCTTCGCCGATGGGCCGCGCGTCGGCCGCAAAGACGACGGGCCCGTAGGCCGGCACGGGTGAGCCTGTGCACGACCAGAGACCGGAAGTGTCGACGATCGCTGTGCAGTAGTCGACGACGGTGTCAGGCCCGCCCTCGCCGACGCCGTAGCCGACGGTGACGCGCACCTCGCCGAGGTGGGGACCGATGCCAGAGATCGTCGGCGTACGAGTGACCCACTCATGGCTGAAGGCATCGGGGGTTCCCGGAGCGATGTCGATGTCGACGGCCTGCGTCGAACCGACTCGAACCGTCACGGCGTTGCTGTCGGGGCCCCAGTCACCTTCCAGGGGCTCCGCCGCGTCGGAGTGCTGCGCCACGACCGAGTAGACGCCGGGAGGCGGCGTCGTCGAGGTGCACGAGAAGACGGTGTCGCCGGGTGCGAGATAGGTGTAGCACTCGTGGAATACCGTGCCGGCGAGGCGCCAGAGCACGCGGACCGTGTCGTAGCCGGCTTCCGCCGGCAAGGTGCCGCTGATGGTCGTTGTTGCCTCGGTCGTATCGAGCGACTCGACCGGGAAAGTGATCGTCGGCGTTTGTGGTGCGGCGTGAGCCGGCGCGATCGCGACGGCGAGTCCGCCCACTGCTAGAGCCGCAGTGGCGGCGACGGCGAACGCGCGACGACGGGCGCGACGGGGGAACGAACGGCGACGATCTGACACGGCGACCTCGGTTTGGGGTGGGCGTCATCGGGTTGACGCACTGACCCGACAATAACCCGAGATCGTGTCGAACGTGTGACGAATACCTGGAAGCGATTGCCGTGCGGCCGGCCGCTCTACTCGTCGAGAGCGAGCTCTTTCGGCAGCTTGAGTTCTTTCTTGCCGAGCTCTTCGACGTTGACGTCTTTGAACGTGAGCACCTTCACCGACTTCACGAAGCGGTCGGCACGGTAGACGTCCCACACCCACACGTCGGTGAGCGTCAGTTCGAAATAGAAGTCGCCGCCCATGTCGCGCACGACCTGCTCGACCTCGTTCGCCAGATAGAAGCGGCGCTCAGTCTCGACGACGTACTGGAACTGCGACACCACATCGCGATACTCGCGGTAGAGCGCGAGCTCCATTTCGCGGTCGTAGTCGTCGAACTCTTCCTCGTCCATAGCCCGCTCAGTCTAGACCGAAGCGTCGGCCGGCAGTCCGTCGAGCAAGGAGGGTGCTCGCAGCCACGACAGGCGGTGACGTGGGGAGGGGCCGTGCACCTCGATGGCCGCGAGATGCGCCGCGCTGCCGTAGCCCTTGTTGCCCGCCCACTCGTACTGCGGCCAGCGTTCGTGGTCGGCAACCATGAGCGCGTCACGGTGCTGCTTTGCCACGATCGACGCCGCGGCGATCGACGCGCAGTCGCGGTCACCCTTGACGCGAGTGTGGATGCGCGGGGGCGAAGTGAGCGCCGGCGTGAGCCAATCGTGGCTGCCGTCGAGCAGCACTGTCGAGGCACCGACGTCGACACCCAGGCCGTGCAGCTCGATGAGGGCTCGCCGTGCAGCGATGCCGAGCGCCGCGACGATGCCCAGGGCATCCACTTCGTCGGGTTGCGCTTCTCCGACCGCGACCGCCAGTGCCCACTCGCGCACGAGAGGGTCGAGGGCGGCGCGACGAGTTGGGCTCAGCAGTTTGGAGTCACGCAGCCCGTCGGGAGCGGGCGAGCAGGTGGGAAGAATCGCGCACGCTCCGACTGCCACGACTCCGGCGATGGCGCCGCGACCCACCTCGTCACACCCGATGACGACAGGAGCACCGGCGGCGAAGTGCTCGTGCTCCAGCTCGAGGGTGGGGGCGATGCTCACGCGGGGCTCACGGCGCGTCGACGCGCTCGACTCCGTCGAAAGTCAGGGGCGAGCCGTCGAGCCACTGCCAGCGATCAAACGGCCAGCTGATGACGAACGCCGTGCCCACCACGTCAGCGATCGGCACGGGGCCGTTGATGCGCGAGTCGCCTGAGTCGTAGCGATTGTCGCCCATGACCCAGAGTGAGCCTTCGGGCACGTCGATCTGGAAGTCGGTGCCGCTGACCGCCTTCGTGCCCTCGGGAAGCCGAACGTAGGGCTCGTCGATCGGAATGCCGTTGATGCTCAGTTGACCGAGGTCGTTGCAGCAGGTGACGCGGTCGCCCGGCAGACCGATGACGCGCTTGACGAGGTGCTCATCGCTGTCGCTCACGCTGAGCCCGATGAGCGAGAGCACGAAATCGCCCGCCGACTCGAGGGGGCTGCGTTCGGGCTCGGGCTGCGGCATGAGCCACGAGCCCGGATCGCGGAACACGACGATATCGCCGCGCTCGAGCTCGATGATCTCGGGCGACAACTGATTGACGATGATGCGGTCGTCGATCTGCAGGGTGTCGCGCATCGAACCGCTCGGAATGTAGAAGGAGCGGATGAGGAAGGTCTTGATGAGGAAGGAAATGAGGAGCGCCGCGACGACGATGACGACCACATCGCGGAGGAAAAGCAGCGTGCTGCGTCGGCGGCTGGTGCGACGTGCAGTCGGTGCGGTGGATGCTCCGCTCGAAGCTGCGGCGTTGTGCTCGGTCATGACTCCCCTGGTGATCCTGGCCAGTCTAGGTGCGAGAGGCTCTGCTGCCGCCGCACACGCGGAAGGGCCCCGCAGCGATCGTGCAGTACATGATCGGCGGGGCCCTTCGCGGGGAGGCGTGGAGACTAGCTCTCGCGCTTCTCCGTGATCTTGGCCTTCTTG
>SXMH01000064.1 GCA_005777405.1 Actinomycetota bacterium | reverse complement strand
TTCCCGTCATCCCCTCTCATGCAAAGAGCGCTCGTCCGACAGGACGGGCGCTTTTTGCATGAATTGCAGTGCAGCGAATCGAACCCTTGGGTGGGCCCACGCCGCCAGAGGCTCCGCGCGCCGCGCAGCGGCGGGTGGAGGGGCGGTGGGGACGATTCCCGTCATCCCCTCGGTGTTCATTTCTGGCTGCGCCGACGCTCCTGCGGCGCAGCGCGCTCCGCGCGACGAACGCGGTCGTCGCGCTCCGCGCCTTTCGGCTCGTGTCGCTCGACAGCGAATCGAACCCTTCGGTGGGCCCGCGCCGCCAGAGGCTCCGCGCGCCGCTCTGCGGCGTGTGGAGAGACGAAATAGTCGACTCGCGCGACTACCCCACGAAGACGAGCCCACAAGTGTGATCGGCGCGCGAGGAGTGACGTGCGAGTTGCCAGTGCAGAAACCAGTCGAGATGTGTTCAACTTATCGCCTACGACGCGAGAGGAACCATGAATACAGTCAAATCCGTTCGCCGGCTGCTCGGGATCGTCATTGCGGCGATTCTCGTGGTCCCCGTTTTTGCGTTTTCACCTCCCGTCAGCGCACACGCACTAGCGGACATGGATCCCATCGCCGGCGGAAGTCCTCCCGTCACGATTTCCACTCCCGGAGAGCAAGCCTCGGGGGCCAAAGTGGTCTCCGGGAACGGGGTTCTGGCGGCTTTCTGGTCGAATGACAAGAATGGCACGATCACGCTCGCCGCCTCCGTGTCGGCCGATCGGGGTGGCACCTGGTCAACGCCAACTCACCTGAGCACAGGCGGGTCTGGAGCGGACCTGGTCGTGGCAGACGGCGACGTGTTCGTCACTATGTGGACCGCGCGGGTCGAAGGAGTTCATCTCCTTCACACGGTCACCTTGAGCTCCTCAGGAACATGGGGCGAAGTGCGGACAATCCCGACTCCAGACATCAACACCGCGAAACTGATATCCCACCCCAACGGAATAACGGCGTTGTGGGTGGAGTCGTTGACCACGGTGGTGAGCCGTTCGAGCACGGATCATGGAGTGACGTGGTCCGACCCCGTGACATTGGGCTCAGGACCACGCAATTGGACCTCTGCGCTTGCGCTCATTGAACGCGAGGGCGAACTAACGGCGATCTGGAAGGAGGATTTTCCTGAGTCCTCCGCTGACACTGACTCTTTCATGCTCTCGCGCTCCACAGACGGCGGGGCAACATGGACGGAAAAGGAAGTACTCGCTCCAGCCCTAGAGGCTTCAATCAACTTTGAAGCAGTCCAAACCGCGACAAGCATCGTTCTCAGCTGGACCGGCATTCGCCATGGGACCGATGAGCGTCTGACGCAACTGGCTGTCTCTCTCAATGCAGGACGCGATTGGCAAGTAAGGGACTGGATCCCGCCTGCCGAAGCCGAGTTCCGCTTCATGGTCGGGAACGACGACGTAGTCATCGTCGGTGAGAGCAACTCCAGCTTCAGAAAGTCGCTGGACGGCGGTCTCACGTGGGGCGCGCCCCAGTATCCATACGGAAGCGCAAGCTGGTCGCCTCTAGGTCAGGCCGCTCTCGTGGGCGACTCCTTTTATCTGACCGACTTCTCTCCCGGCCCCATCGTCAGCATGGGTGTCAGCCGCGATTTAGGCTCGACGTGGAGCTGGGGAAGTGTGGCGATTTCGCCGTTTCAGACTGGTCGGCTGCCGATGCTTGCCGCGGTCGACGACGCAGTCATTAGCTACTGGATTCACGGCACGCCCGGTAGTTCAGTGCTACAAGCCTCATCAGTCCTTGAGACCGAGCCACTCGGTGGCCGGGATCGATATGAAACTGCGATTCGGGTTTCGCAGCAGTTCGACGGCTTCGCCGGCCAGCCAGGAAGCGTCGCGTACATTGCCACTGGAGCCAACTTTCCCGATGCGCTCGTTGCTTCAGCCGCTGCAGCGTCTCGCGGGGGTCCATTGCTGCTCACACGCCGAGATGGCCTCGATTCAGCAGCCATAGCTGAGCTCAGGAGGCTAGGCCCGGCGAAGATCATCATCGTCGGCGGAACAAATGTGGTGTCAGACCGAGTGCGATCTCAGGCAGCGGCAGTGGTTGGTGCTACCAACGTCGTCCGAATTGGTGGAGCAGATCGGTATGACACGGCGAGAAGAGTTGTCGCTGAAGCGTTCCCTCGACTCGACACATTGTACGTGGCCACAGGTCGCGACTTCCCCGATGCACTTGGCGCCTCGGCCGCAGCCGTCAGCTTGGGCGCTGCCGTCATGGTGACGGACGGGTCTAGCAATGAAGTGGGGGCCGACCTAGAACGACTGATGAGGTCGACTTCCGTTGATCGCGTGGTTATTGCGGGAGGGACGTCCGTGGTCTCACGTGCAATCGAGTCACAACTGCGGGGATTGCTGGGGTCGACCAACGTGACGAGAGTGGGGGGAGCGGATAGGTACGAAACCTCCGCGCTTCTCAACGCTTCGGGCGGTCCCTACGGATCGACGGTGTACTTCGCCACGGGGTCAAACTTCGCCGACGCTCTCGGAGGCGGAGCTTTGGCGGGTGCGACGGGTTCTCGTTTGTTTACGGTGCCACAACAATGTGTGCCCGGGAGCGTGCTTGCGCAGTTGGGTGGAGTCAGGTTCGTTCGACTACTCGGCGGGCCCGCTACGCTCGGCGGAGGAGTACGTCAACTAGTGAAGTGCCGTTAGTTTCGCAGATGTAGAAGGCCTAGCGCGGGTGAATCACATCGCTGTTCGCGAAGCGAATTGGTGACGTTTGCGAGCACTTAGAACCTGTCAGCTGGGAATCCGCTGACTCAACCTCGTCGTTGCGCCGAGAGCGTACGCACTCGCGCACGAGCAACCCAGCGTGTGAGATGAACGCATGGCGAGCATCCTGATTCTGGGCGGAACGGCGTGGCTGGGTCGCGAGATAGCGACGCAAGCGGTCGCGGCCGGCCACGAGGTCACGTGCGTGGCGCGGGGTGAGAGCGGGGATGCTCCCGCGGGGGCACGCTTCGTGCAGGCTGATCGCACGCAGCCCGGTTCGCTCGACGCTGTGAGCGACCAGCACTGGGACAACGTGATCGAGCTCGCATGGAACCCCACCGTGGTGCAGACCGCGCTCGACGCTCTCGCCGACCGCGCCTCGCACTGGACGCTCATCTCGAGCATCTCGGTATATGACGGCGACACCGGCCCGGGCGCGAACGAGTCGCAAGCGCTGCTCTCCCCCGACCCCGAGGGCGACTACGGCGCGCAGAAGGTGCACGCCGAAACGAACAGCGCACACGCCCTCAGCGACCGGCCGCTCATCGTGCGCCCAGGCCTCATCGTCGGGCCCGGCGACCCGAGCGACCGCTTCGGCTACTGGCCCGGCAGGTTCGCCCTCGCCGCCGACGACGGTGAACCGGTACTCGTGCCGCCGACCGAGAACGCGTGGGCGCAGTTCATCGAGGCGACCGACCTTGCCGCCTTCACGCTGCGCGCGGCGGTGGATGCCCGCACGGGCGCCGTCGACGCCACAGGCCAGCCCATTCCGCTCGCCGAGGTGCTCGACGCGAGCGCCGACGCCGCCGGATTCAGCGGCGAGCGCCGCACGGCTGACGCGGCCTGGCTCGAGCAGAACGACGTGAACTACTGGGCCGGTCCGCGATCACTCCCCCTCTGGCTGCCTGCCGACATGACAGGTTTCGCGCGACGCGACACAACCCGCTTCACGTCCTGGGGTGGCACCACGCGGCCACTCGCCGAATCGATTGAGCGAGTGCTGGACGACGAGCGCACGCGCGCACTCTCGCGTGAGCGCCGATCAGGACTCAGCCGCCATGACGAACTCGAGCTGCTCTCCCGTGAAGCCGCCGAGCGTCACACTCCGTAACCCTCCGTCACGCAACGTCACCATGCTCGACGCGCGTGCCCGCGCGGGTCTACCGTCACTGCAACCGCCGCACGCACGACCCGCGCACGCGGCCCACGACTGCAGGGAGACCACCATGAGCACGACCACCGCACCTGTCGACAACGGCGTCAACAGCGACGCCCTCCTCGGCGCACGGGATGCCCTCCGCGAGAGCCCCGCGGCTGCACAGTTCACCTGGCGCGCCACCTCAGAGTGGGTGCGCGGCACCCACTCGAAGCAGACCATCGACCGCTTCATCGGCCTCGGTGCCGAGCAGCAGCACAAGAAGGCGTTCGTGCTCGAGGGTGACCACCCCGAGGTCTTCGCGTCTGAGGACCACGCCCCGACTCCGGTCGAGACCGTGCTCGCCGCGCTCGCCGGCTGCCTAACCGCAGGTGTTGCCGCGGTGGCGCAGAACCGCGGCATTCAGCTGCGTTCGGTGACCGCCGTCGTCGAAGGCGACCACGACATTCTCGGCATCCTCGGCGGTGACCCCGAGGTGCGCAATGGCTTCAACGACGTGCGCGTGACGTTCGACATCGACGCTGACGCCAGCAAAGAAGACATCGCGGCGCTCGTCGCCCAGTCGCAGAAGCGCTCCGCTGTCTTCGACGCGCTCACCAACCCGACCAACGTCACCGTCTCGGTCGCGTAAAGCACACCACGCCGCCGCCGCCCCGCAGAAAACACCATGACCGTTCAGCGCACCGACGTCGTCATCATCGGCGCGGGCCACAGTGGCCTCGCCATGAGCCGACGACTCACCGAGCGTTCGATCGACCATGTGGTGCTCGAGCGGGGCGCGGTGGCGCACTCGTGGCGCGCTGAACGTTGGCCGGGCCTGCGGCTGCTGACGCCGAACTGGCAGACCCGTCTGCCGGGCGGCGGCTACCAAGGCGATGACCCCGACGGGCACCTTGCCGCCGCCGAAGTGGCTGAATTGCTCGCGCACTATGCACGACAGATCGATGCGCCCGTGCAGCAGCAGACCACGGTCGAGCAGGTGCGCGCCGACGGTGACGGCGCGTACAGCATCCAGAGCGATCAGGGTGGCTGGAACGCGCGTTCCGTCGTCATCGCGAGCGGTGCGAACAGCGTGCCCCACCTGCCCGACTGCGCTGCAGCGCTACCCTCCACGATCACCCAGGTGACGACTCGCGACTATCGCGGCCCAACGACGCTGCCAGAGGGCGGCGTGCTCGTTGTCGGCGCGGCCGCCACCGGCGCGCAGCTCGCCGACGAACTGGCTCGCGCCGGCCGACGAGTCGTGTTGAGCGTGGGCGAGCACGTGCGCTTGCCGCGTGACTACCGGGGTCGCGACGTCTTCTGGTGGATGGATCGCTCGGGCGTGCTCGACGAGCGCTTCGATGAGGTTGACGACATCGTGCGAGCCCGACACGTGCCCTCACCGCAACTGGTCGGATCTGCCGAGCGACGAGCTGTCGACCTCGCTGCACTGCGCGAGCTCGGCGTCGAACTGGTCGGCCGGCTCGGCACCGTGCGTGACGGCGTGGCACTCTTCTCGGGAGGCCTCGCCAACACGGTGCGGCTCGCCGATCTCAAGGCCGAGCGACTGCTCGACCGTTTCGACGCGTGGGCCGCCGCAACGGAGGCCCCGGTCGATGCAGCGGTGGATGCTCCGCACCGGCTCGAGCCCACCCAGGTCGACCCCTCCCCTCGACTCATGCTTGACCTGCAGAAGCAGGGCATCACCACAGTCATCTGGGCCACGGGTTTTCGGCCGCGCTACGACTGGCTCGACGTGCCGGTGCTCGACGCGAAAGGTCGAGTGCGTCACGAAGGCGGAGTCGTCGATGCGCCTGGACTGTACTTGCTCGGCGCAAGTCTCTTGCGTCGACGCCGCAGCACCTACATCGACGGTGCAGCGCAAGATTCTCTCGAGCTCGCCGAACATCTTGCAGCTCACCTGCAGTCGTCACCTCGCGAGTCCGCGCTAGCGGCGGGGCCGGCGCTGGTCTGATGGCCCTCGCGACGGGCCTCGCCGCGGCGGTGCCAGCCCCACGCTGCGGTCGATTACTCTGAAGGAGTTCGGTGCAGGGCCGAGCATCGGCCAGAACGAGGGCGTGAGTGAGCGGTCTGCCCATCACCCGAGATCGACACAGCACAGATCTCAGACCCGAGATTCAAGGGCTCCGCGCCCTTGCTGTCGGTCTGGTGCTGCTCTATCACTTGTGGCCAGGTCGTCTGCCCGGCGGCTTCTTCGGCGTCGACGTCTTCTTCGTCATCTCGGGCTACCTCATCATCGGTCACTTGCTGCGGGAGGCCGCCGTGACGGGGCGCGTGCGCCTCGGACGGTTCTGGATGCGCCGCGCACGTCGCATTCTTCCGCTCGCGTTGCTCGTGCTCGCCGTCACGGCGATCGCCACCGCCAGCATCGCGCCGCTCGGACTGCGCACGCAGTACTTCGAAGAAATTCTCGCCGCGGTCTTCTTCGCCGAGAACTGGCGCCTGGCCGCCGACTCGGTCGACTACCTTCGCGCTGACTACGACCCCTCACCGGTTCAGCAGTACTGGTCACTCGGCGTCGAAGAACAGTTCTACATCGCCCTGCCGCTCGTTATCGTGGCGCTGCTCGCTCTCGCTGCCGTGCTCAAGATCGGTCGCGTGCGGCTCATCGGCGTCGTGCTCGTCGTGCTCGCCGCGGTGAGCCTCGTGCTCAGTGTGGTCGTCACGGCCGAGACCCCGGGTGTCGCCTACTTCGGCACCCACACCCGACTGTGGCAATTTCTGCTCGGCGGTCTGCTCGCACTTGTCGCTCTCGCGCGCCCACGATGGCTCGTAGTACCAGCACGTGCGGGGCAGCTGCTCGCGACGACGGGCGCAGTTCTCATCGTCGGTTCCGCCATCGTCATCAGCGGCGACACGGCCTTTCCCGGGTGGATCGCGCTGCTCCCGGTGCTCGGCACGCTCGCGATCATCGCGAGCGGCCCCGACGCCTGGTTCGGGCGCCTGTCTGCACTGCCCATCGCCTCACTGCAACCCGTGCTGTGGCTCGGCGGAATCTCGTACGGCGTGTACCTCTGGCACTGGCCTCTCATCATCTTCAGCGAACTGGCCATCGGCACACTCACTGCTCCGACGAAGATCGTGATCATCGCCGCGACCCTCGCACTGGCCACGGCGACCAAGCACTGGGTCGAGGATCCGCTGCGATTCGCTCGCTGGCGCGGAGCACCGCGGTGGGAGCCTGCCGCCGTCGCCGCGACAGCGCTCGCCGCCATGCTGCTCGTCGCCGGAGGTTCGGCCGCGGGCTGGGCGGAGTCTGACCGCCGCGTGACGGCCCTCGCTGAGGCCGAGCGGGCGCCGAACGAACAGGAGTGCTTCGGTGCAGCATCCCTCGCGAACCCCGCAGAGTGCGCCGATGCCGAGTTTCCCCGGTATTTCCCCTCGCTTGATCTGCTGCGCAGCGACGACGGTAATCGCGAAGAATGCTGGGCGCGTGCCGAAGTCGAACCACCGAAGCTCTGCGAACTCGGGCAGCGCGACGGCGCCACACTCCGAGTGCTCGCTGTCGGCGACTCGTTCAACGGAGCACTGCTCGAGGCCTACGGCATCGCGGGAGAGATCAACGGCTGGTCTGTCGACGTCACATCTCGACGCAGCTGCCCGTGGGGCGTGCCTGAGACCGACGGCATCTGGAATGAAGGCTGCGGCCAGTGGGCGGTGCTCATCGAAGAGCTGATCGCCACTGGTGACTACGACCTGGTGCTGACCACGGCCAGTAATCGTGAAGCCTCCCCCGAACGATTCGAAGCCTTCTCGACGCTGTGGCAACGGCAGGTCGACCAGGGTGTGGGTGTCATCGCGATCGAGCCGCCCCCGCGCGGCGTGCCCGACTATCTCAAGTGCGTTCGGGGTGCTGAAGACGACCGCATCATCGAATCCTGCACGAACACGCGAGAACGAGCCTTCGCCGCATACAGCGTGTACGGTGCGGTGTCACGCGAGGTCGCGGGAACGGGCGTCGTCGACCTCAACGACCTGATCTGCCCCGGCGACACCTGCCCCCCGGTCGTGGGAGGCGCCTTCATCTACCGCGACGGCGGCCACCTCTCCGAGACCTATTCGCGCACGCTCGGCCCCTACCTCGCCGAACGACTGCGCGCGGAATATGACTCTGTTCGCGTCGAACTCGACGCTCTCGTCGGCTGAGCGCTCACGCTCGACCGACACGACGAACGCCCCCGCAGCCCAACCTGCGGGGGCGTCGCCGTGTCTGCGAGCTAGTCCATGAGCTCGGGCATCGGCTCGATGCCGACATCGACGGGCTCGGGCAGCGCGATGACGCCCTCGACGAGCGAGACGATCGTGCTCCACCAGCCCTCGTCGGTGTGCTCGTAGGCGTAGCCGGGAACGAGCCAGGCGTCGCCGTTCGAATCCCACATCATGACGAGCGTCGCCTCGGCGTTCTCGAACGTGACGGTGACCGTCTCGGGAGTCGGCTCGGGCAGCGGCTCGACCGACGGCTCGGGAGCGATGGGCTCTTCGGTCGGCTCGACGGGCTCCGTCGGGTCGGTCGGCTCGGTCGGCTCGGTGGGCTCGGTGGGCTCGCCCGTCGAGCCGGGCTCCTCTGACGGCGTGCCGGGGTTCGGCTCAACTGGTTCAGCAGTGCCGGGCTCGCTCGTACCGGGCTCAGTCGTGCCGGTGCCGCTGTCGGGCGAGCTGACGGGAGTGTCACCGCCGAGCGACGAGCCCAGAGCATCCCGCGCGATTCCCGACTCCGCGGCGAACAGCACAGCACCCCCCTGGTAGTCGGGGCCGGCGGCGCCGTACCAACGCCAGTCGTCGAGCCGCTCGACGGCGTCGGTCGCCGAGATCGTGTCGAAGGTGCCACGCTCGACGACGTCGACCGAGTGACCGTAGGCCCACGCGATCTCTCCGAGCGGCGACCACGCGATCGAGTAGTCGAGAGCCGTGCGCACTCCGTCGACGGTGAGGTTCACCGTGGCCATGGTCTGCCACGGGTCCGAGGTCACAGTGACGTCGCTCGCCGCGACATCGAGACCCACCGCCGTGAAGAACTCTGCGGCGAGACGCTGCGCTTCTGCGTCGCTCGGTGCCAAAGACTCGCTCGCGGGCACTTCGGGCACGAGGCACTCTTCGTACGATTCGGTCGACTCGTCGCCGTTCTCGTCGATGACCTCGTACTCGACCATCTCGCACACCGGGTCGGGGTAGGCGGTCGGATCGTTGTACCACCAGTTGCCGGTTCCCACCCAGGTGATGCCGATGGATGCCGCACTGCCGTCTTCCGGTCCGATGACGTAGTTCGGGTACGCCGGGTCGAAGTAGCTCGACTCGACAACCTCGCCACTGAGTCCCAACTCGGCGGCGACGTCGGCGAGCACCTGCTCGGGCGTGCCCGAACGCTGCAACTGATAGACGGAGCCGCTGCCGCCCGACGTCGAGAGTGCGGGGCCCGCCACGTAGTCGTAGTCGATCCACACGCCGATGCGACTGTCAGAGACCGCCGGATCGGCGCTCAGCGAGGCCGCCTCGGCACCGCTGGTCGGAGCGCTCGCCGCAGCGGTGAAGAGTGGAGCACGCGCAGCGAAGGGGTTTGCGATGACAAGCGAGCCCGCGGCGACGGCGGCCACTGCAACGAGGGAGACGCTCGCGGCTCGAGCGGTGCGGCCGTGGTTCACGAGGCGAGGAGCCTTGCGATCGGCAGCCGCTGTGACGAGCTCGGGCGAGAGTGCGGGCGCGTCGGCGGGAGCGGTAGCCCGACGAAGTCGGTCGGCCGCGTCATTCGACATGTCGTCAGACGGTGTGCTGTTCATACCTGGTTTATGTCGCCAGCACTGTCGATCTTTCAGACTGCGTCGTCAGGTTCAGCGGAGAGGGCCGCGGCGAGCGCCTTCTTCGCTCGATGCAGTCGAATGCTCACGGCATTTGGCGTCGCACCGAGCGCAATCGCCACCTGAGCAACGGGCAGGTCGTCGACGATCACGAGTGCAAGCACTTCGCGTTCGCCCGCCGACAGTCGGGCCCAGGCACGCGCGAGGCGAGCATCCGCGTCGAGAAAGGAGTCGGCGGCGGGGGCCGAGTCAGGCGCGCTCAAGAGGCCCATGACGCTCTGCCGGCTGGCGAGGCGACGACGATGGTTCGCCACCTGGTACGAGGCGATGCGGTAGAGCCATGGCAACTCTTCACCCGCGGCAACCTGCTCGCGTTTGCGCCACGCGATCGCAAAGGTGTCGGCCGCGAGATCGTCGACATCGTCGCGCGCGACGCGTCGGGCAAGGTAGGCACTCACGGCTGGCAGATGCTGCGCGTAGACGACGGCGAAGTCGTCTGTCGTCTCGGGCATGGGCTCAGTCTGGCGACCGATGAGGCGCGATTCCACCCCAACGTTTTGGCGTGTCGCTCTACACAGCCCGGCGCGCGCCTGTCCGCGCGGTCGCGCTGCCCGATAGGTTGTGCGGCATGACTGCGACGCCGCCGCCCGATCGCGCCTGGGCCGGACACGTGGCCTTTCCGCGATCCGACTCCGACTTGCGATCGACATCGATCTGCCCCGCCTGCCTCACGCCACTGAGCTCGGTGGTGTGCGGCCGGTGCGGCCTCGATCTCGCGCACCCTGCGGCTGTCGAGCTGGCGTCGGCATCGGTGGCGATCGCCGACGCAATGGATGCTCGCCTCGACATCATCGGACGCATTCGCCGCGACACGGCCGCCGCGACAGCCGCGCCTGCCGAGGCTGCCTCCGCGCCCTCACCCGCGATCCCGACCGACCTCCCCACGGCTGGCCCCACCGCGCTCCCCGCAGAACCCCGCGCGGCCGAAGCCCGCGCGGCCGAAGCCGACGGGCCACGGCGCTCGGGCATCCAGATCGCGCTCATTATCGTTGGCATCTCGCTGCTCTCGGTCTTCGCGGCGTTCGGCCTGGTCTATGCCTTTGTGACGTTCGGGCAAGCTGTGCGCCTCAGCATCATCGCCGCCGGAACGATCGCGACGATGATCGCTGCCGCGGTGCTCGCGCGGCGTGGATTGCGGTCGACGGGCGAGGGCGTGGCGGTGCTCGCGAGCGTCATGCTGCTGCTCGACGCGTGGGCCCTGCAGCTCAATGACCCTTCCGGGCTGGGCGCCGCGCCTGAACGCCAGTACTGGGGCTTCGCGCTGCTCATCATTGGCGGCGCCATCGCGGTGTGGTCGCAACTCGGGCGACTCGTCGCTCCGGCGCTGGTCGCCTCGGTGATTCTGCCCGTGGGTGCAGGACTCATCACGAGTCACCTCGCGAGCGCGACGCTGCGCTCGATCGAGGGCGCCGATCTCACCGCGGGGGCACTCGCGGTCGTCATCGTGGCCGCCGGGTCGGCGCTCGTCGTGCCCCGTGAGCCTGCCGTGCTGCGCGCCGTCGCCCGCATCGCGGGTCACGCGCTTGCCGCCGGCGGAGCCATCGTGGCCCTCGGCAGTCTTGCCTTTCTGCACCCCGACAATCGATGGGCTCCCGCCATCGCGGGCATCGTGCTCGCGCTCGCGGTCGGGGTGCACCTCATCGTGCTGCACCGAGTGCCTGCACCGTCTCGCCGCGCACTCGAACGCATCGTGGCCATCGCCATCGGTGCAGGCGCCGCGATCTCAGCCGTCGCGGGCGCGACTCTCTCGGCGCTGCGCATCGATCAAGATCGCGTGATCGCGAGTGCTCCCCTGCTCGCGTCGGTATTGGTCGCTGTGCTCGCCGAGCAGATCTGGCGACGCAGTAGTGCTGGCACCGTGCTCCGCGCCGCGGCCGCGAGTGCAACGATCACTGCCGGCGTGCACGTTGTCGTCGCCGCGGCCATCGCCGGCATCATCGGCAGTTCGGCCTTCGTCGAGGCGGCCACGCGCGGCTTCGCCATCGTGCGACTGACCGCCGGTGCTCTCGTGGCCGACCCTGAGCCCGCGACCGTGGCGGCTCTCGGTGCGCTCGCCCTCAGTCTCGGTCTCATCGCCGGCAGCTGGGCCTCACTCAGACTGCTCGTCAGTCGAGCCCGTGCCTTGACGATCATCGTCGGCATCGTGGTCGTCGCTGCCGTGCCACTGCTCGGTGCGTGGTGGCTCGTGATGCTCGCGTTCGGCGTGCTCGCGGTCGGCGGGGCCCTCGTGCTTCACCGTGCGCACCGAGAGTCGAGTGCCGATCGTCGCCGAGCGGTGCTGGCGCTCGGCGCCTCACTCGCCGTGGGCGCTTCGTTCGGCGCGTTCGCCGTCGCCTGGGCGGTCACGCGCTCATGGTGGATTGGCCTCGTCATCACGCTCCTGACGATCGCCATTTCGCGCACGTCGACTCCTCTGCACCTCGCGCGAGCCGGAGGCCTCGCGATCGCTGCGGTGCTCACGATCGGCTCGAGCGCCGCGCTGGCTAGCGATATCACGGCCGCGATTCCCGGCGCCCCGGTGTCGGCAGCCGCAACCATGCTCGCGGCGAGCGCCGTCATCATCGTCGCCGCACAACTGGGAAGACTGGCTCGCCTCGAGAGGCTCGTCGTGCAGCCCATCGCGCTGCTCGGCGCCGTCGTCGCCGCGCTTCTTGACCCTGCGCCGCTGCCCGGCACCATCACCGGTCTTGCTCTTCTCGCCGTCGCTCTCGTCATCGTTCTGGCTCGTCACGATCGCCGTTCGCCATCCGAGCGCACCGCAGCGGCGGTGGCTGCAGCGGTGATCCCGCTGGTCATCGCGCGGTGCAGTGCCCTGGTCGCTGATCTCCTGCAGCTCGATGCGCCCGTGGCCGCGAGCGTCATCGTCTCTGCGCTCATCGTCAGTGCGGCGCTGTCGCTCGTGCTGCTGCGATCGAGTACAACCCTTCGGCTCGCGGCGGACGTGTCATCGCTCCTCATCGCCGAGCTCGTGCTGCTCGCTGTCGTCCTCCCTGACGTCGGCGCGCACTCCGTCGCCGTGCTGCTCGTGGGCGTGGTCGCGTTGCTCGTGGCGATCGATCACGACGGACTGTTCGCGTCACGCTCTGCGCGACGTTGGCTGGGCTGGCTCGCCGCCGCCCACGGAGTCATCGCCCTATGGATGACGCTCGTTGAATCGGGCGTTGACGATCCCGAAGCCTTCACGCTGCCGGTCGCGGGCCTGTTGCTCGCGATCATCGCCGCCCTCGTGCTGGCCCGTCGCCGTGCTGGTGGAGAGCCGGGCGCAGCGATCGCTCCCCTCACGTTCGTCGCCCTGGTGCTGGCCCTCGTGCCGAGCGCCCTCGTCGGCGCCACGGCGGCAACGACCGTGGATGCTCGCACGGTGCTCGTCGCCCTCGCAGCCGTGACGCTCGCCCTTGCGCCCCTTCCCCGAGTTGCCTCGATCGACCCGGCGATGCCCGGCCTCGTCACGGCCCTCGTCGCTGCCGGCGTCACGGCTCTCGCGGTGCTCGTCGCCGTGCAGTCGTGGCAGCTGGCGATCGATGGCGTGGCACTCACGGGCAGCGCGCTGTTGCGCGCGGCTCTCGTCGTCACCGTGCCCGCGGGTGTCGCGGTCACCGCACGGCTCATGGCGCCTGAAGGGTCGACGGGCAGTGCCGTGCACAGAGTGGCCGTCGCTGCTCCGATCGGTTTCGCTGCCCTCGCCGCAGCCACGCTCGGCATCTCCGGTGCGGCAGATCCTGTCGAGCTCGTGAGCGTGCCGCTCGCGATCGGCTTGCTCGCTCTCGGCACGCTCCAACTCGACCGCGACTCCTCGGCACGCAGCTGGCCGTGGCTCGGGCCTGGAGTTACCGCGCTGCTCGTCCCCTCGCTGCTCGCGGTCGACGCTGCGGCCGAGCCGCTCTGGCGCACGGCCGCACTCGCCGTCGTCGGTACGGCGGTCTTCGTGATCGCGCTCGCGCGCAAGCTACAGGCGCCCTTCGTGATCAGCGGCATCGTGCTGCTCGTGCATCTGCTCGTTCAAAGCTGGCCGCTCCTCAGCCTCGTCGGTCGCGCCGTCGAGTGGTGGATCTGGCTTGGCCTCGCCGGAGTGCTGGTCATGGTCGTCGCGGCGCGCTTCGAGCGTCGACTGCAGAACGTACGCGACGTCGCGAGTCGCATACGCGACCTGCGCTGAGGGCTGGCCACGACCAACCGCTGAACGTTCGCTGGATGTTCGGCGAACGCTCTGACGCGGTGTCTACGGTGGAAAGAGCATCCCCCACGAGGGGTCATCAACGATCAAAGGAGTCGACATGACTGACGTCGCCGCCGCGCCGAAGGGCGCCAAAGACCCTGAGCTCACCTCGGGCGTCTCCCAGTACCTCACCCCCGTCGTCATCGATCTCATCGCGCTCGCCATGGAAGGCAAGCAGGCTCACTGGCACGTGCGCGGGCCGAACTTCATCGGCGTGCACGAGCTGCTCGACACGCTCGTCGACCACGCTCGCGAAGGCAGCGACGAGGCCGCTGAGCGCATCGCCGCTCTCGGGCTTCCCCTCGATGCCCGAACGGCGACGGTCGCCAAGAAGACCACGGTGCCTGCCGTGCGCGACGGTTTTCAACAGAGCGATCTGCTCATCGAGGACATCGTCAAAGCCATCGACGCCGCTCTCGTGACCTTGCGCGACGCCATTGACGGTCTCGGTGAGATCGACCCGGTGAGTGAAGATCTCGCGATCAGCCTGACCTCGCAGCTCGAGCAAGACCGCTGGTTCTTGTTCTCGCACATCGCGAGCTGAGAGCGTTCTCTAGACCTCGATGCTCGAGAGGGCATCGAAGGTGCTGCGGCCCGCGAGCAGTGTCAACGACACCGGCATTGCTCGCAGGGCCGCGGCGTCAACGGCGAGCGGGTCGGCATCGACGGCAATGAGATCGGCCGGCTGCCCGACCGCGATGGTCGAGCGGGTCGACGCCGCGAGTGCCTCAACCACGGTGAGTGCCTGCTCGGCGTGGAAGGGCTCACGCTCATCGCGAGTGCGCGCGGTGGCCGCAGCGACGGAGATCCAGGGATCAAGCGGCGCCACCGGGGCGTCTGAGCCCAGAATGAGCCTCGCGCCCGCCTCGACGAACGACCGCAGCGCGAAGGCGCGCGCGGTGCGACCCGGCCAATAGCGCTCGGCAACATCGCGATCGTCGAGGGCGTGCTCGGGCTGCACGCTCGCGGTCACACCGAGCGCCGCGAACCGCGCGAAATCGTTCTCGTGCACGAGCTGCGCGTGCTCGATACGCCCGCCGACCCCGAGCATTGCGAAGGCGTCGAGCGCCAACTTGTTGGCACCGTCACCGATGGCGTGCACGGCGAGGTCGAAACCGGCGCTCGAACCTCGACGAAGCAGCGGCTGTAAGGTGCACGGCGGCACGTTGAGGCGTCCGTAGGCCTCGGCGGGAGCATCCGGATAGGGGTCGCAGCAGTAGGCCGTGCGCGTATTGAGCGAACCGTCGGTGATGACCTTCAGCGGGCCCACCGTCACGTTGCCCCCGACCACGTCGCCACTGCGCAGGCCGAGAGCGATTGCCCGTTCGAGATCGTCGGGATACACCCCCATTTCGACACGGAGCGCATCAAAGCCGCTCGCCACGCGTCGACGCCAATCGTCGAGTCCCCACCGCATCTCGAGATCGACGACCCCGACCACTCCCCTGCCTGCGGCATCGGCCGCGGCCTCGGCGACCCAACGATCGAGTTCTGCATCGTCAGCACCATCGAGCAGCGCGGTGATTGCGAAGGCCGCATCCTCGCGCAGCACCCCGTTGTCGTCAGCCTCCACGCCGAAGCGCACGAGCGCAGCGGAATTCAGCCAGACGCAGTGCACGTCGGCGCTGACCAGCACCACGGGCCGATCGACCACGGCCGTGTCGAGCAACGAGGCCGTCGGCACCTCTGGCCAGAGAGCATCGCGGAATCCGACGCCCACGACGACCGCGTCGCGCGCTTCACCCCGGCCCACGGCGCCTCGCACGATCGCGGCCGCCTCGGCTGCACTCGCGGCTCCTGCCAGGTCGACGCGGCGGCGGTGCAGCGCCCACTGGGTGAGGTGCACGTGCTCGTCCCACAGCCCTGGCAACACCCACCGACCGTCGAGGTCGATGTCGTGCGCGCCCTGCGGTGCCGTGCCCGCGGGAAGCACCCCCGTGATGACACCGTCGTCGACGACCACATCGATCGGCTCGTGTCCGCCGAGAGGGCGAGCGTGGCGCAGAACGCGGGTCATCGAAGGCTCCTTAGTGGTGCGGTGGTTCGTGCGAAGTGACGTTGCGGCGCATCTCGGTAGCCAGGCCGGGGTGCGCGTACGGTCCGTCGCCCTCGAGCTCGGCGACGATGCGATCGATCACGTGGGCAGGTTTGTTCTGGCTGAGCTTGGCGCGAGCATCCACCCGGGCGATGCGCAGTCGCACCCCGACGGTGCCGCGAGCGACACGAGCAGAATACTGCGGGTCGAGGTGCAGGCCGCGGGGGTTGACGATGGCGGCTTCGAAGTGGTCGGTGAGCTCGCCGAGCACCCGCAGGTTCTCGTCGTCCGCGAGCAGTTCGGGCGTGGCATAAAGGTGCGCGGTGACGTGATTCCAGGTGGGAATGATGTCGCCCTCGTCGTACCAACTCGGCGAGATGTAGCCGTGCGGGCCTTGAATGATCACGAGCACCTCGTGCTGTCCCAGCTCGTGCAGCTGCTCATCGGGTCGGCCCACGTGACTGAGCAGCACGATGTCGTCGCCGGTCGATGCCGGCTCGTCGAGCAGCACGGGATAGTGCGACGCGACGAGCCCTCGCGCGGTGTTCGACACGATCGTCGCCCAAGGGTTCTCGCGGATGAGTCGTCGAATCTCGTCGCGGTCATGCAGCAGGTAGTGGGGCGTATGCCTCATGGATGCTCTCCTCTGTCGCCGCTACGCCTGACACTGCGGGCACCAGTACAGTTTGCGGCCCGCCGCGAGCTGCATCGTCACGTGCGTGCCGCACACCCGGCACGGCAGCCCTTCGCGGTGGTACACCCAGTGGCGGTCGGCGCGGTTCGCGAGCGCCGCGCGGTAGGCCTCGTCGTCGAGGTCGTCCATCGTCATCATCTGGCCGGTCTCGACCCCAATGCGCAAGAGGTGCACCCAATCGCGCCACAGAGCGCGCACGAGGTCGTCGGGCAGGCTCGACCCCGGCACGAAGGGGTCGAGTCGCGCACGAAACAGCAGTTCTGCGCGATAGACGTTGCCGATGCCGCTCACGACCGACTGATCCATGAGCTGCAGCCCGATGGGTGTGCGACGCTTGCGCACGCGCTCGACAAAACGCTGCTCACCCTCGTCGAGATCGTCGACGAGGGGGTCGGGGCCGAGCGCGTCGATGACCGCTTGTACGGCGGCGGCGTCGAGCACCTCGCACGCTGTCGGACCGCGCAGATCGGCCACAGCATTCTCGGTCAGCAGCCGCACGCGCACTTGCCCGATCGGTGGAGGGGGAAATTCGGAATCGTCAGCGTCGAGCGCGTCGGCGAGCGACTCGCGCTCGGCCATGCGCAAGCGTGTGCGCCGCGGAGCACCGATCGAGCCGAGCGAGTCCTCGTGCTCGCCGACGACCGTGCCCCGTTGATTCGTCTGCCCCATGCGCCCGCTCGCGGAACTGCTCGTGGCGTCGAGCACGACCGCGCCGGCGAAATCCCATGCCCCGTAGATGCCGAGGTGCACGCGCAGCCAGAGCGCGCCGTCGAACTCGAGGAACATCTGCTTGCCCACGGCGCGCGCCTCAGTCATCGTGCGCCCGTCGAGCTGAGCGGCGCCCTCGGCGAAACGGCCCTGCGGCGAGCTCACCGCAACCGACTGGCCGACGAAGTGCCGCGCGAACTGTCGCGCGATGCGATGGACGGAATGACCCTCAGGCACGTCGGTGGCTAGTCGATCTCGTGGCCGGAGATCGAGCCTGTCGATTCGTACTCGGCGAGCTGCGCGATGCGTCGTGCGTGCCGCTCGTCGCCGGGGAAGGGCGTCGCGAGAAACACGTCGATGAAGCGCAGCGCTTCGTCGACGGTGTGCTGCCGCGCTCCGATCGCGATGACGTTGGCGTCGTTGTGCTCGCGCGCGAGCGTCGCCGTCGACTCGCTCCAGACGAGCGCGGCGCGAATGCCACGCACCTTGTTGGCGGCGATCTGCTCACCGTTGCCCGAGCCGCCGAACACGATGCCGAGCGCTTCGACGCCGGTCGCCTGGTCACGGGCGACGGCACGTGCGGCGTTGATGCAGAAGCTCGGGTAATCGTCGAGCGGGTCGTAGTGCTGCGGACCGTGGTCGACGACTTCGTGCCCCTGCGCGGCAACGTGCTCGCGCACCGTGGCGCTGAATTCGAGTCCGGCGTGATCGGTGGCGACGTGGATGCGCATGCTCACGATTCTAGAAGGCGTGACCTTCGGCCCTACCGCGCACTCAGGGCCGGTGCGAGCCTCGAAGTGCGGGGTCGCGACTGTCGCGGCTCGCGACGAGGAGGTCTCTCATGGCACGCACCTACGTCATCACCGGAGCAGCAAGCGGCATCGGCGCAGCCACCGCTGCCGCGCTTCGCGAGCACGGCGACACCGTGATCGGTGTCGACCTGCACGACGCCGACATCACGGTTGATCTCACGACACACGAGGGTCGAGCCGAGCTCGTCGACCGCGTGCGGGCCCTCAGCGGCGGAAGGATCGACGCGATCATCGCCAATGCCGGTCTCGCGACGGAGTCGACCGCGACGGTGGCGGTGAACTACTTCGGTGCGCTCGCGACCCTCGACGGCCTGCGCCCGCTGCTCGCTGACTCTGCCGCGCCACGGGCCGCGGCGACCGCGTCGATGGCATCTCTCATGCCCCACGACGATGAACTCGTCGACGCATGCCTGGCACACGACGAACCCGCCGCGCTGCATCGCGCACAACAGCTCATCGACGCCGAGCAGGGAGGCCTCATCTACAGCTCGACCAAGGTCGCGCTGTGCCGGTGGATTCGCCGCCATGCTGCGAGTGAGGAATGGGCGGGGGCGGGCATCCCGTTGAATGCGGCGGCACCCGGCGTCATTCGCACGCCGATGACGGCGCAGTTCACCGCGACGGAAGAAGCGCAGAAGGCGATTCTGCAGATGGTGCCGATGCCGCTCAACGGCATTGCCGAACCATCGACCGTCGCCTCGCTGCTCGAATACCTGACGAGCCCGGCGAACACCCACTTGTGCGGTCAAGTGGTCTTCATCGACGGCGGCAGTGACGCGGTGATGCGCGGCGACTCGACCTGGTAGGCCGCAGGCCTGCCAAGCGCGGGACGCTACGCGATATAGATCTTGCGCAGCGTCTCGTGCACGACCCAGGTGGTCTCTTCGCCGTCGTCGAGCCGGCCGACAACGCCGGGCACGAGCTCAGACTGCGTGCCGTCTTCGCGCGTGAGCGTGGCGTGCCCGCGCAGCACGATGAACACCTCTTCGACCTCGACGTCGGTGACCGTGCCGGGCGTGATCTCCCACACGCCGACCTCCCAGTCGTCGACCTCGGTGAGTGCGGCGACGCCCGTGGTGGGCGAGCCGTCGACGACCTGTTCGGCGTCAACCGGCTCGTGCTCGAGCTCGAGCTCGAGGGCCTGCAGCACCGTGGCTGCGTCGAGGGGAAGGGTCACGAATCGAACCCTAGCCCTACTGCGTCGAGCGTGCGCAGGAAGAGGTTTCTCTTGCCCGAATTGTGATCTGCGCGGTCGAGTGCCCACCGCACCGACTGCACCGCGGGGTACGTCGCTGGCTCGGGCGGAAACGGCATTGGGATGCTGCGCACGAGGTCGAGCGACGTGCGCTCGGTCTGCTCACCCGCGAGCTGATCGAGCATGACGTTGGCGGCGAAGCGCGTCGCCGCGACGCCAAGGCCGGTGAAGCCCGCCGAGTAGGCGACCCGACCGCCGTGAGCGGTCGCGTGGAAGGCGCAGAAGCGACTGCACGTGTCGATGACGCCCGCCCACCGGTGGGTGAATCGCACTCCTTCCAGCTGCGGGAAAGTCGTGAAGAAGTGGCTCGCGAGGCGCTCGTACGAGGCTCGACGGTCGTCGTACTCGGCGCGGATGCGACCGCCGTAGTGGTAGATCGCGTCGTAGCCGCCCCAGAGGATGCGGTTGTCCGCGCTGAGTCGGTAGTAGTGAAACTGGTTGGCGCTGTCGGCCACGCCTTGCCGACCCTGCCAGCCGATGGAGGCGAGCTGGGCGTCGCTCAGCGGCTCGGTCATGAGCACGTAGTCGTAGACCGGCACGGTGTGCAGGCGGTAGCGCTTGAGGAGGGACGGAAAGGCGTTGGTCGCGAGCGCCACGCGGTCGGCGGTCACGGTGCCGCCTCCGCGCACCGAGAGTCTCACTGAGTCGCGGCCTGCGTCGAGTGCCGCGACGGGGCTCGACTCGTGCACCTCCACGCCCGCCTCGAGGCACGCCTGCAACAGCGCCGCGGCGAGCTTGCCGGGGTGCACGAGCGCCGTATCGCGCGTCGACCACAGCCCGCCCTGATAGGTCGGCGAGGCGATCTGCTGCTGCATCGCCGCCGCGTCGAAGAACCGCTCGGTCTCACCGTCGTGCGCGGCCTCGAGCTCGGCGACTTGATAGGCCTCGGTCGCGACGGCGAACGAGCCGACGCGCTCGAAGTCGACCTGCCAGCCTCGACTCTCGACCGTCGCCTGAATCTCATCGAGGTTCTGCAGGCCGAGGCGATCGAGCGTCTCGAGTTCTGAGGCGAACCGCGCTTCACCGTTCTTCTCTCCGTGGGTGAGCGTGGCTTCGACGAACCCACCGTTGCGACCGCTTGCCGCCCAGCCGATGCGCTTGCCTTCGAGCAGTACGACACGAGAGTCGGGCTCGCGCTCCTTCGCGAGCAGCGCCGTCCACAGCCCGGTGTATCCCCCGCCGACGACGGCGAGGTCGCACGTTAGAGCACCGTTGAACGCAGGGAGTGCTGCTCGCTCGCCGAGGTCATCGATCCAGTACGGCGACAGCCGCGACGCTGCAAGGCTGTCGGAGACGACACGGGCGTCGGGCTTCTCGCGTTCAAACACGGTGGAGTGCATGGTCGCCATCGTCTCACGAGTTATCCAAGTGGACAATAGGGGGAGGCGGGACAACAGCACGTGGAACCGGTCCCAGCCTCTCGATCTAGACTGACGACGTGCCGCAAACCCAACGATGGATGCGGGTGCTCGACGACGCGCGACGCCCCGAGACCTCCCCTGCTCGCTGGGCAGCCTTCACGCAGCGGGTCGAGCGCGAACTCCCTCGGCTGCGGTCCCTCTTCGAGCGCATCTACGGCTCCTCCCCCGACATCGACGGCCACGTGGATGCCCTCCTCACGCAGATCGCCATGGCCACTCAAGACCGCAGCGACTCGCTGGCGTTGCTCGATGCGCAACGTGAGAAAGAGCCGGCGTGGTTTCAGTCGAATCGCATGCTCGGCGGCGTCTGCTACGTCGACCGCTACGCCGAGACGCTCGAGGGAGTGCGTGCGCGCATCCCGTATTTTCGTGAGCTCGGCCTGACGTACCTGCACCTCATGCCGCTCTTCGACGCTCCCGCTGAGAACAGCGACGGCGGCTACGCGGTGTCGAGTTATCGCCGCGTCAATCCTGCCCTTGGCGACATGGCTCAGCTCGAGTCGCTCGCGGCCGAACTGCGCGAGAACGGCATCGCGCTCGTCGTTGACTTCATCTTCAATCACACCTCGAACGAGCACGAGTGGGCGCTTCAAGCACTCGCGGGTGATCCTCGATTCGAGCAGTACTACTGGATCTTCGACGGCCGCGAGCAGCCCGACGCGTTCGAGCAGACCGTGCGGGAGATCTTCCCCGACGATCACCCCGGCTCGTTCGTTCCCTTTCCGCTGCCCAACGGCACTGTGCCGAGCGCGCAAGAGGCCGAACGCTGGATCTGGGCGACCTTCCACACCTTTCAATGGGACCTCAACTACAGCAACCCCGAGGTCTTTCGCGCGATGGCGGGCGAGATGCTCTTTCTCGCGAACCGCGGCGTCGACGTGCTGCGCATGGACGCCGTCGCGTTCATCTGGAAGCAGCTCGGCACGAGTTGCGAGAACCTGCCCGAGGCGCACTTGCTCATTCAGGCATTCAACGCCGTGCTCGCCATGGCGGCCCCCGCGGTGCTGTTCAAGAGCGAGGCGATCGTGCACCCCGATCAGGTCGTGGAGTACATCTCGCTCGACGAGTGCCGCATCAGCTACAACCCGCTACAAATGGCGCTCATCTGGAATTCGCTCGCGACGCGCGATGGTCGACTGCTGCAGCAAGCGCTCGATCGTCGCCACAACCTGCCCGAGGGCACTGCGTGGGTCAACTACGTGCGCAGTCACGACGACATTGGCTGGACCTTCTCTGACGACGACGCCGCCGAACTCGGCATCGACGGTTTCGACCACCGTCGCTTTCTCAACAGCTTCTACGTGAACAGGTTCGACGGCAGCTTCGCGCGCGGCATTCCCTTTCAAGACAACCCCAAGACGGGCGACTGCCGCATCTCGGGCACGACTGCCTCGCTCGCCGGTCTCGAGGCGGGCGACGTGGGAGCGATCGGGCGCATTCTGCTCGCGCACTCCATCATCCTGTCGACGGGCGGCATTCCGCTGCTGTACCTCGGCGATGAAGTAGGCCAGCTCAACGACCCGCACTGGGCCGACGACCCGGCGCACGCAGAAGATAGTCGCTGGGCGAACCGCCCGCCGTATCCCGCCGAGAGGTACGCGCAGCGCCACGACTCGTCTACCGACGCTGGCCGCATCTTCGCGGGTCTTCAGCACCTCCTCACCGTGCGTCGCGAGACTCACGAGTTCGCTGGCGGCAGCCTCATCGGCTTCGACGCGAAGAACCCGCACATCATCGGCTACCAGCGACCGGGGGCGTCGACGACCGTCGTGTGCTTCGTCAACGTCGCTGACGACGCTCAGTCGATCGACGCAGTCACACTGTCGGGACTACCGCCCGTGGCCGTCGATCTGCTCACCGAGACGCGCTACGACCTGCGCCACGGGCTGACACTGCCGGCCCACGGCGTTCTCTGGCTTCGCGTCTAGGCTGGATGCTCACGCGCGGCCACGAGCCGCGCATCCACTGTCAACGTGCCCCAGGAGGACACCGCTGTGCCCGCAGAGAATCTGACCCGCGTCGAAGCCCACGAGCGCTCGGCCCTCATCTCGACCGAGAGCTACGACATCGCGCTCGACCTCACGACCGGCGACGAGGTGTTTCGGTCGACGTCGACCGTGACCTTCTCGGCGAGTGCCGGCGCGAGCACGTTCATCGACGCGATCACTCGCACGGTGCACAGCGTCACGCTCAACGGCGTCGAGCTTGACGCCGCCGCGGTGGCCGACGGCACGCGCATTCAGCTCGAAGGGCTTGCCGAGCACAACGTGCTGACCGTCGTCGCCGACCACGAGTACACCAACTCGGGCGAGGGCCTGCACCGCTTCGTC
>SXMH01000063.1 GCA_005777405.1 Actinomycetota bacterium | reverse complement strand
TGCTCGAACTCGGCCAGCCCATCCACGCCTATGATCTGGGCCGATTGACCGGGGGCATCACCGTTCGTCGAGCGCGGGCGGGCGAAAAGCTCACGACGCTCGACGACCAGGTGCGCACCTTGCACCCTGAAGACCTGCTCATCACCGACGAGTCAGGACCGCTCGGCCTCGCGGGCGTCATGGGCGGCGCTAGCACCGAGATCTCGTCGAGCACGAAGGATGTGCTCGTCGAGGCTGCACACTTCGACGCCATCTCGATTGGCCGCACGGCGCGCCGGCACAAACTGCCCAGTGAGGCCTCACGCCGTTTCTCGCGCGGAGTCGATCCGCTCGTCGCGGTTCCTGCTGCGCAGCGCGTCGTCGATCTGCTCGTCGAGCTCGCGGGAGGCACGGCCGACGCACTCGGGGCGGAGTTCGTTGAGGTGCGCGCACCGCAGCCGATTGACCTGCGCGAGGGCTTCGTCGACGCGCTCATCGGCGTCGACTACTCGCTCGACGAGGTGACGGGCACGCTCACGGCTGTCGGCTGCCGGGTTGAGGCGACCGATGCGGGCTGGCGTGTGACTCCGCCGAGCTGGCGGCCCGACCTCGTCGACGCCGCCTCGCTCACCGAAGAGGTCGCACGCATTGTGGGCTACGACCGCATTCCGGCGGTGCTCCCCATTGCGCCGCCCGGGCGAGGTCTCACACGAACGCAGAGGGTGCGCCGTGGCGTCGCCGCCGCGCTCGCGTCGAGCGGGCTCACTGAAGTGCTCGCGTTCCCGTTCTCAAGCGACGCCGACATCGACCTCGTCGATGGCCCCGACGCCGCGCGCATGACGATCGCGAACGCCTTCGACGTCGACACAGCGCGCTTGCGCCGGAGCCTGCTGCCCGGACTCATGCACGTGGCTCACCGCAACATCTCGCGCGGGTTGACAGACCTCGCGCTCTTCGAGCTCGGCACCGTCTTCCAGCCAGAGGCCGGGCGCAGCTATGGGGTCGACGACGTACCGCTCACGCTCGAGCGGCCCGTCGAATCGGTGATCTCGGCGCTCGAGAACAGCATTCCCGCCCAGCCGCGGTACGTCGCAGCGCTCTTCACGGGCGAGCGCCGAGCGCGCGGCATCGCACAACCGTCTGAGTCGGCGGGCATCGCCGATGCCCTCCAGGCCGCGCACCGCATCGCGAGCGTCGCCGGTGTGACGTTGCGCGTGACGGCGGGAGAGCATCCGATGACGCATCCCGGTCGCACTGCGGCGCTCTGGGTGGGGGAGACGCCGGTCGGCGTCGCGGCCGAAGTGCTGCCGTCGATCGCCGCCGAACGAGACCTGCCTCGACGCGTGGCGGTGGTCGAACTCGATCTTGACCTGCTCATTGCGCTCAGCGGCGACGAGATCGAGGCACGCGTCATCGCGGGCTACCCGGCGGCGACGCAAGACCTCTCGGTCGTCGTGTCCGAGTCGGTGCCAGCAGGGGATGTGCTCGAGGCCGTCATCGACGGCGCCGGTCCGCTGCTGGAGGCGGCATGGCTCGTCGACGACTACCGGGGTGCTGGCGTCGAGCCCGGTTCGAAGTCGATCACGCTCGGCCTGCGGTTCAGGGCCGACGACCGCACGCTGACAGCGGCCGAAGCGACCGAGGCGAAGCTCGCCGGGCTCGCTGCCGCTGCCGAGCGATGCGGTGCCGCACTGCGCGAGTAGATCTCTGCGCCGCGCGGCACCGCCTCGGTGCTACTTGCGGCCGCCGCCGAGCAGGCCGCCGAGCGCGCCCGCGATGAGGTCTTGACCCTGGGGGCTCGAGATCAGCCCGCCGAGCAAGTCTCCAAGGGGGTTCGCCGCCGCGGCGGGCTCTGCTGTGGCGACCGGTGCTTCCTGCTTGGTGGCGAACTGGTTCGCGACATAGGCCAGCACGATCGGCGCGACGATGGGCAGAACCTGGGCGACGATGGCGCCGATGTCGATGCCGTCAGCCTTGGCGGGGGCCTTCTCCGCGGCCGCAGCGGCGACCTTGTCCTTCTGGGCGCCGAAGACGTTCGAGACGATCTTCTTGCCGTCCTCTTCGTCGACGTCGGCGAGCGAGGTGGGTGCCTTGCCCTGGTGGTGGCCGAGAGCCTTCTCGAGCGACTTCGCGCCGCCGGAGTCTTTCGCGTTGGCGGCGAGTCCGCCGACGATCGCGGGCACAGCCACCGCCACGGCTGCCTCGGCGATGCCGCGGTCGACGCCAAGCTTTTCGGCGATGTCGCCGACCGGGATCAGCTTGATGAGACCACTGAGGTCGTCCATGGGTGTCTCCTTCGATGAGAATTGCCGGGCACGACGCCCGCGTCGAGGCTCATCGTAGTGTCGGCTGGTGCGCCGAGTGTCGGGAGATGAGGGCAAACTCTGGAAGAGTTAAGGGCATGACCTATTCCGTCGCTGTCGCGGGTGCGAGCGGCTATGCCGGGGGCGAGGTGCTGCGACTGCTCGCCGACCATCCGGAGTTCGACGTGCGCACGGTCACGGCGCACAGCAACGCCGGTCAGCCGCTCATCCAGGTGCAACCGCACTTGCGGTCTCTCGCTCATCTCGACCTCGTCGAGACGACGACGGAGGCGCTCTCCGGTCACGATGTCGTCGTGCTGGCGCTGCCGCACGGAGCCTCGGGTGCCGTGGCCGCCGAGCTGTCTGATGACACGATCGTGCTCGACTGCGGCGCCGACCACCGCCTCACGAGTGAAGCCGATTGGGCGCGCTTCTACGGTGGCGAGTACCACGGCGCGTGGGCCTATGGCCTGCCCGAGTTGCTGCATGCCGACGGCTCTCGTCAGCGCGAACACCTCGTCGGCGTGCGCCGCATCGCGGTGCCGGGGTGCAACGTCACCGCCGTGTCGCTCGCGCTGTCTCCCGGCATTCAGGCGGGCGTGATCGAGGCGGGCGACCTCAACGCGACGCTCGCCGTCGGACCGAGCGGCGCCGGCCGGGCTCTGCGCCCCGATCTGCTCGCGAGCGAACTGTTGGGCTCCGCCGCCCCGTACGCCGTCGGCGGAGTGCACCGTCATATCCCCGAGATTCTGCAGAACGTCGCGCTCGCCGGAGGAGCGGGGGCGAGCATCGCCTTCACTCCCGTGCTCGTGCCGATGTCGCGCGGCATTCTCGCCACGGTCACGGCCCGGGTCACGCCCGGCGTCGACAGCGCGAGCCTGCGTGCGGCCTGGCAGGCGGCGTACGCCGACGAGCCCTTCGTGCACGTGCTGCCTGAGGGAGCCTTCCCGCGCACGGCCGAGACCGTCGGCGCCAACACCGCCCTGCTCGGCCTCACCGTCGATGCAGACGTGCAGCGGGCCATCATCGTCGTCGCACTCGACAACCTCGTGAAGGGCACGGCGGGCGCCGCGGTGCAATCGCTCAACGTTGCGGTGGGGCTCCCCGAGTCGCTCGGCCTACCGCTGAATGGAGTCGCACCGTGACCGTCACCGCGCCGGCGGGCTTTGAAGCAGCGGGTATCGCTGCTGGCCTGAAGTCGTCAGGGGCACTGGACCTCGCCCTCGTCGTCAACCGCGGCCCCTCGCGCGCTGCGGCTGCCGTCTTCACGAGCAATCGCGCGAAAGCGAATCCCATCATCTGGTCGCAGCAGGTCATCGCCGACGGCGAGGTCTCGGCGATCGTGCTCAACTCTGGCGGGGCCAATTGCTTCACCGGAGCCGAAGGCTTTCAGACGACGCACGCCACCGCTGAGGCTGTGGCCGAGCGGCTCGATGTCTCGGCAGGCGACGTACTGGTTTGCTCGACAGGGCTCATCGGCGTGCAGCTCGACCGGGAGCGACTGCTGGCGGGTGTGCACACGGCGTCGGCCGCTCTCACCACCGACGGCGGCGATGATGCCGCCCGCGCGATCATGACGACCGACTCGGTGCCGAAGACGGTCGTCGTCGAAGGCCCGGGCTACTCCATCGGCGGCATGGCGAAGGGCGCGGGGATGCTCGCCCCGGGTCTCGCGACGATGCTCGTCGTGCTCACCACCGATGCCGACGTGCCCGCCGCCGAGCTCGACCGCGCGCTGCGCAGAGCCACGCGCGTGAGCTTCGACCGCCTCGACTCCGACGGCTGCATGTCGACCAACGATCAGGTGACGCTGCTCGCGAGCGGAGCATCCGGAGTCACGCCCGAGACCGACGATTTCGCGACGCTGCTCGCCGACGCCTGCTTGTCACTCGCGCTGCAGCTGCAAGCCGATGCCGAGGGCGCGAGTCACGACATCCACATTCAGGTGCGCGGCGCCGCCACCGAAGACGAGGCCGTCGAGGTGGGTCGCTCGGTTGCCCGCAACAATCTCTTCAAGGCAGCGGTCTTCGGCAACGACCCCAACTGGGGTCGCGTGCTCGCGGCTATCGGCACGACCACGGCCGAGTTCGACCCCTACAACGTCGACGTGACAATGAACGGCGTGCGCGTCTGCCACGCGGGTGGCCCCGACCGGCCTCGCGACGAGGTCGACTTGAGCCCGCGCATCCTCACGCTCGAGATCGAACTGCACGCGGGCGAGGCGGCGGCGACGATCCTGACCAACGATCTGACGCACGACTACGTGCACGAGAACAGCGCCTACTCGAGCTGAGAGCCCCATGAGCGAACTGCGCACCCCGACCGCCGGTGACGACCGGCACGCTGTCGCTGCCGAGAAGGCCGCGACCCTCATCGAGTCGTTGCCGTGGCTGCAGCGA
>SXMH01000006.1 GCA_005777405.1 Actinomycetota bacterium | reverse complement strand
GCACCGCGCTCGCGGCGATAGCGGCGCCAACGCCCTTCTCGTTCTTGTAGATCGCCGCGGTGTCGATGTGGCGGTAGCCCACCTCGAGCGCGTCACTCACGACCCGCTCGGCCTCGGAATCGTCGACCTGCCACACGCCGAGCCCGAACTGCGGGATGCGCTGGCCGTCGTTGAGCGTGATGTGCGGAGTCGCGATGGCGTCAGTCATAGTCACCATCCTGCTCTACGAACCGGGGACTTCCCTCTGCTCTGGCCCGGTGTACGCGCTGAGCGGACGGATGAGAGCGTTCGCCGAGAGCTGCTCGATGACGTGGGCCGTCCAACCGGTGACGCGCGCAGCGATGAAGAGGGGCGTGAAGATCGTGGTGTCGAAGCCCATGAGGTCGTAGGCCGGCCCCGAGGGGTAGTCGAGGTTCGGCTTGATGCCTTTCGCGTCGTCCATGGCCTGCTCGAGCGAGTGGTAGAGGTCGAGCACCTCCGGCCGGTCGTAGTGGGCGACGAGGGTTTCGAGCGCAGCCTTCATCGTGGGCACGCGCGAGTCGCCGTTCTTGTAGACCCGGTGCCCGAAACCCATGATCTTGCGCTTCGCGGCGAGCGAGTCTGCGAGCCACTGGGGCGCAGCATCCGCCGTGCCGATCTCGCGGAAGACGTGCATGACGGCCTCGTTCGCTCCCCCGTGCAGCGGGCCCTTGAGGGCACCGATCGCGCCGGTGACGGCACTGTAGACGTCGCTCAGCGTCGAGGTGATGACGCGGCCGGTGAACGTCGAGGCGTTGAAGGAGTGCTCGGCGTAGAGCGTCATCGACACGTCGAATGCTTCGACCACCACGAGCTCGGGCACCTCGCCGAAGGCCATGTGCAAGAAGTTGGCGGCGTAGCCCAGGTCGTCGCGCGGCTCCACGAGGCGCTCGCCCCGCAGGCGGCGCTGCGCGTAGGCGACGACCGCCGGCAACTGCGCCCACAGACGGATGCTGCGCTCACGGGTGAGGTCGCGATCGATCCACGTGGCATCGGTCGTGAGCGACTCGTCGAGAGCACCGATGACGCTCACGGCCGTGCGCACGACGTCCATGGGGTGTGCGGTGATCGGCAGCTCGTCGATGACGCGCTGCACGACAGGGTTCATCGCGCGCAGCGAGCGCTCGAGCGATTCGAAGTCAGCGAGTTGCTTCTCGTCGGGCAACTCACCGTGCCACAGGAGGTAGGCGACCTCTTCGAAGGTGCACTGCGCCGCGAGCTGCTGCACGGGGTAGCCCCGGTAGAGCAGCGAGTTGGTTTCGGGGTTCACCTTCGAGACGGCAGTTTCGTCGACGACGACTCCCGCCAGGCCCTTGCGAATCTCGGTGTCAGTCATGAAGTTCTCCTCGAGCGTCAGCGGCCGGTGTAGGTGAAGATGGTCGAATCGAAGGCGTTGTAGGCCTCGTAGTCGAGCAGCTCGTAGAGCCTGCCTCGAGTCTGCATGGTGGGCACCTGTGAGTCGAGGGTTCCGGTCTCGAGCAGAGCATCCAGCCCCCGCTCAATCGCGCCGAACGCAATGCGCAGCAGCGAGACCGGGTGAATGACCATGTTGACGCCGACGTCGGCGAGCTGCTGATGGGTGAAGAGCGCACTCTTTCCGAACTCGGTCATGTTGGCAAGAATCGGCACGTCGACCGCCGCTCGCACCGCAGCGAACTCATCGAGGCTCGCCATCGCCTCCGGGAAGATCGCGTCGGCGCCGGCATCGACGAGCGCGCGCATGCGGTCGAGCGCCGCGTCAAGACCCTCGACTCCGCGAATGTCGGTGCGGGCCATGATGACGAGCTCGCGGTCGCGGCGCGCGTCGACCGCCGCGCGGATGCGCTTCACGGCCGTCGCGGTGTCGACGACCGCTTTGCCGTCGAGGTGCCCGCAGCGCTTGGGGTTGACCTGGTCTTCGAGGTGCAGGCCGGCCACGCCGGCATCTTCGAGCTCGTGCACCGTGCGGGCGACGTTCATGGGCTCGCCGAAACCGGTGTCGGCATCGACGAGCGTAGGCAGGTCACTCATGCGGCTGATCTGGTGGGCACGCTGCGCGACCTCGGTGAGCGTCGTGAGCCCGATATCAGGAAGACCCAGCTCGGCGGCCATGACCGCGCCTGAGATGTAGGCGCCGTGGAAACCCTTCTGCTGAATGAGGCGCACGCTGAGCGGCGTGAACGCGCCCGGAAAGACTTGCAGCGTGCCGCTCTCGAGGCCGTCGCGGAATGCCGCGCGGCGCTGAGTGGGCGTGGTGCTCGTCGACAGCATCAGAAGAGTCCCTTCGGGGCGGCGGGCAGTGGCTGGGCAGCCGTGACGGTGAGGCCGCCGAGCTCGGCCGCGCTGAGCTCGGGCAGGCGCTGGGCGACATCGAGGAAGCGCTCGATCTCGTCGGGGGCGAGGATGCCCTCCGCGAGCATCCGGAACTTGGCAACGTAGTCGGCGCGGGCGAAGGGCCGCGCTCCCAAGGGGTGCGCGTCAGCGACGGCGATCTCGTCGACGATGCGCTCTCCGTTCGTCAGTTCGATCTCGATGCGGCCGCCGAAGGCCTTCTCGCTCAAGTCGAGCGAGTGGTAGCGGCGGGTCCACTCGGGGTCTTCGACCGTGCTGATCTTCTGCCACAGCTCGACGGTGTCGGGCCGGGCCGCGCGCTCGGGTGCGTACGAGTCGACGTGGTGCCAGCCACCGTCTTGCAGCGCCACCGCGACGATGTAAGGCACCGAGTGGTCGAGGGTTTCGCGGCTCGCGGTGGGGTCGTACTTCTGCGGGTCGTTGGCTCCTGAGCCGATGACGTAGTGCGTGTGGTGGCTCGTGTGCAGCACGATGCGCTGCACGTTGGCGGGGTCGCGCAGCTCGGGGCGCTCGCTGCCGAGGCGACGCGCGAGGTCGATCCACGCTTGCGCCTGGTACTCGGCGGAGTGCTCTTTCGTGTAGCTGTCGAGGATGCCCGTGAGTGGCTCGCCGGCGTCGGGCAGGGGCACCTCGTAGCGCGCCGTGGGGCCGCCGAGCATCCACGCGATGACGCCATCTTCGCCCTCGTAGATGGGGCTCGGGCTGGTCTGGCCGCGCATGGCCCGGTCGACCGCTTCGATGGCCATCGTGCCGGCGAAGGCGGGAGCGGGCGCTTTCCAGGTCGAGATCTCACCCTTGCGTGACTGCCGAGTGGCGGTGGTGGTGTGCAGGGCCTGGCCGATGGCCTGGAAGATCGAGTCGTCGTCGAGGCCGAGCATCGTGCCGATGCCGGCGGCGGCACTCGGGCCGAGGTGGGCGACGT
>SXMH01000062.1 GCA_005777405.1 Actinomycetota bacterium | reverse complement strand
GCAAGACCGGTTCGGGCTAGACGCTCGCGTTCAGCATTCCGATGGTCGCCCGCATCGGCATGCGCACCGGCGCCCCGCGCCGCGCACTGCGACCGTTCGGACTCGTGCTCGCACCGACCCGCGAGCTCGCGACCCAGAGTCTCGCGACCATCGAACCGCTCGCCGAGGCCTACGGGCTCACCGCGATGACGATCTTCGGCGGCGTCTCGCAGCACCGTCAGGTGCAGCAGCTGCAGCGCGGTGTCGACATCGTCGTCGCCGCACCCGGTCGCCTCGAAGACCTCATGAAGCAGGGCTTCGTGAACCTCGACGCTGTTGAGATCACCGTGCTCGACGAGGCCGACCACATGGCCGACCTCGGCTTCTTGCCCGGCGTGACGCGCATTCTCAAGGCCACGCCCGCGAACGGCCAGCGACTGCTGTTCAGCGCGACCCTCGACAACGGGGTCGACAAGCTCGTCAAGCAATTCCTCACGAACCCGATCCTCCACTCGGTCGACGAAGCCAACTCGCCCGTCGCCGACATGACGCACCACGTCTTCGAGCTCGCCGGAGCCGACGAGAAGAAGCGCGTCGTCGAAGCGCTCGCGTCAGGCTCAGGCCGTCGACTGCTCTTCATGCGCACCAAGCACCAGGCCAAGAAGCTCGCCAAGCAGCTCACGGCGCAGGGCATCCCTGCCGTCGATCTGCACGGCAACCTCTCGCAGCCCGCGCGCGACCGCAACCTCGCCGCCTTTGGCGATGGCAGCGTGCGCGTCATGGTCGCGACCGACGTCGCGGCCCGCGGGGTGCACGTCGACGACATCGAGCTCGTCGTGCACGTCGACCCGCCCGTCGAGCACAAGGCGTACCTGCACCGTTCTGGACGCACCGCTCGCGCCGGCGCCTCGGGTGACGTCGTGACGCTCGTGCTGCCCGAGCAGCGCCGCGACACCGCCGCATTGCTCAAGAAGGCGTCGATCAGCGTGCAGCCCCAGCAGGTGCGCGCCGACTCGGCACCCGTCGTGGCTCTCGTCGGCGAGATCGCTCCGCGCGTGGCGCAGGATGCCCTCCCGGCCGTCTTGCGTCCGCCCGTGCAGGGCGGCGGCAACTCGCAAGGTGCGAACGCGCAGCGCAAGCGCGCGGGCCGCGGTGAGCAGAACTCCTCGCAGGGGGGCCAGCGCGGCCAGCGCGGCGGTCAGTCGCGTCGCGGCGGCTCGGCCGCGGGACGTGCAGCTGTCGCCGGTGCGGGCGTCGCGGGTGCAGCTCGCGCTGCCTCGAGCGAGCAGCCTCGCCGTCAGCACAGCGATCAGGCAGCGCGCAGCACCGAGCAGGCGCCGAGCGGCGGCGCTCGTCGTCAGGGCTCGCGTCGAGCATCCACGCCCGCCAGCAGCGGCATTCGCGTGGGCCAGGTCGTGCCTGCCAACACCTCGGGTGGGCAGCGCCGCGGTCGCTAGACCTCGCTGACCACCCCGGCACCACAGCATGACGAAGGGCCCCGCGGCACGACTGCGGGGCCCTTCGTCATGAGGCGACTCAGCCCTCGGCTGCCGCTCTGCGCCGCGCGAGAATGAGCAGCAGCATGCCCAGCAGAATGAGCACTGCGATCGCCTGCAGCCACAGCACGAGCTCGATGCCGGTCTCCGCGAGCGAGGGCAAGAAGACGTTCGAGAGCGTCGAGTCGTTCGCCTGCTCGGCGAGCACGACGTCACCGATCACGGGGGCACCTGCCATCCACACGAGCTGTGCCGTCGCACCGCCGTCGTCGACCTCGGTGATCGAGCATTCCGCCGCGGCCGGCAGGTTCTCGAAGGTCACGACATCGCCGTGGCGAATCTGGTGCGACCACTGCGACTCGTCGAGCACTTCCTCCCAGACACCGTCGACGTTCCAGAGGCAGCTGGTCTCGATGGTGAAGGTCGAATCGAGGTTGTTCGCCGCCATCGGGCCGATGACGTCTTTCGTGATCGAGAAGCTCGCGAGCAGGAACCAGTTGGTGAGCGTCACGACATGCTCGTCGCCGACGACGACCGTGAACTCGCCCTCGCCCACCTCGACGCGCGTGGCGCCACCCGTGCGCGACTCCGTCACGACACACTCAGCGCCCGCGGGAATCGACTGCCACGAATTGGTGAAGCCGTTGAGCGACGTCAACTCGCGGGCGGCACCACCGGGAATCTCGAGCGAGGTTTCCACTCCGTCGATCACCAGGGTGCAGGCCAGCTGAGCCTCGTAGCTGCCGCGATCGAGCAACGCGGTGCCATCGCCCTCGAAGCCCTTATCGATGCGCACGCTTCCCACGTCGAACGAGTTGGTGATCTCGAAGCCCACCCGTTCGGCACCGACGACGACGCTCTCGACATCGATCGTCGTGCGCGTCGCGCCCGCGGTCACGGTCTCTTCGACGGTGCAGACCGCGTCGCGCGGAAGGCCCTCGTAGAGAGCGGTGTAAAGCGTGTCACCGCTGAGCTGTCGCACAGCGCCACCGGGAATGTCGATGACAGCTGTCTCGTCATTGACCGTGCGCTCGCACGTGAGCTCGACTTCGAATGGCCCGGCACCCCAGAGGTCGCGGCCCTCGCCATCGCGAATCTTGACGACCTCGACCTCGCCGAGGTCGAAGCGGTTCTCGACCACGACTGTGACAGCGTCGTCGGTCACGACGACGTCGGCCGTCGTACCGGGCGTGGTCGTCTCGCCGCTGATGATCGAGGTGCTCGATGCTCCTCCCGTGCGCGACTCGGTGACGGTGCACAGCGCGCCGGTCGCGAGGTTCTCGATGAGCTCGGGCTGCGAGTCGCGATCGAAGAGGAAGCTGCCCTGCCACACCGTGCGCTCGCCCGTGCTGTCGTTGAGCACGCAGTTCACATCGACCGTGAACTCAGCGCCGCCCCACGCTTCGCGACCGAGGCCGACGACCGACTTCGACAGCTCGATCGAACCGACTGTGTAGGCGTTGTCGATGGTGATCTCTGTGGCCGCACCGAGCGTGACGTCGACGGCGGTGCCCACGGTCTGCGTGGGCGAGCCGCCGTCGGCGACGACCTCGATCGTCGTCGAGGGCGCATCCACGACGTCGGTCTCGGTGACGGTGCACAGCGCGCCGTGCGGCAGACCAGTGAGCACCCACGGCTCAGCTGCGGCCACGAGCGATCGCTCCATGGGCGTCTCAGCGTCGTAGTCGACAGTTTCATCACTGCCGAACACGGGCTGCCCCTCGAAGACGCAGCTCACGGCGACCGGGAACGGCCCGTAGTCGATGGCAGTGCCCTCGTCATCGACCGCGCTGCTCGTGACGGTCTTGGCGATCGAGATCGACGCGAGGTCGAAGGTGTTCTCGACCGCGAGCGCCGGCTGCGCCTGGTTGTCGTCGAGCACGTCACCGTCCACCGTGACCGTGAACCTGTAACCCTCGGCCACGTCGTCAGTCAACACCGAGCCCACCGCGTCGACGATCGCGCTGCTCGTCGCGCCGGCGGCGTCGGTCTCGGTGAGAGTGCAGAGCGCGCCACTCGGCAGCAGTTCGTACGTCACAGTCTCGCCATCGACGAACGATCGTGTCGCTCCGTCGGCGATGACGATCTGCTCACCGTCGCGCTCGCACTCGAGCGTCACCTCGAAGGGGCCAGCGCCGTAGCCGGCGCCCATGCCGATGACCGACTTGGTCACGTCGACCTGACCGGTGAGGTAGTAGTTCTCGAGCACGACGAGACCGGGTTCATCTGCGGTCACGACGATGCCGTCGGCGAGCTGCACGGTGCCCTCGCCGTCGATCGCCTGCTCGATCGAGATGACCACGCCATCAGAGTCGACGATGCGGTGCGCGTCGACGCCGGTCGAGTCGACATCGCGCTCGAACACGCGGCAGGTCGAGCCCTCCGCGAGGTTCGGCACCGTGGCAATGCCCGGCACCGGCACCGGCACGTCGTCATCGAAGGCAACCACACCGTCGGCCGTCTCGCAGTAGACCGCCGCCGTGATGCTCTCGGGCGCGAATTGCGCGGCCGCGCCCCCCAGCGCTTGCTTCTCGATCGTGAATTGGCTGATGCCGTAGAGGTTGGTGAAGACCGTCGCGTTGCGCGCGGTCGGCTCGCTCAGCGTGCCGCCGTTGGCGGCGAGCGACGAGATCGTCGTCGTCGCGCCCGTCGCTGCCGTCGTGGTGCCGCCGACCGTGATCGCGATCGCGGTCGAATCGGCGTCGCGCGACTCGGTCTCGGTCACGGTGCACGATGCACCTTCCGGCAAGCCCTCAAGCAGCTCTTCACCCTCGTGATACAGCGGGAACGCCATCGGCGAAACGCTGTACCCCGTGGCGAGCACGGTCTCGCCCTCGAAGGTGCAGCTGACCTCGAAGAGGAACGGCTCGGCCGGGTAGACCGGCTCACCGTCTTGGTCTTCGGCCAGCGTGTTGACGAGCTTCTCGACGCGCAGCGAGGCGAGGTCGAAGCGGTTCGTCACCGTGCGCGACACCGTCGTGCCGCCCACGATCGAGACATTGCTGGGGTTCGTGACCTCGGTGGCTCCCGCACTCTCTTGCTCGGTGATCGCACAACTCGATCCCGCAGGAATGTTCGTGATCGTGCGCGAGAGTTGCGTGTCGGCACTCAGGCTGATCACGCCGTGCCAGCTGCGGTTCGCCGGACTCGTGGCCGTCGTCGTGCCCGTGTCGGGGTCGACGATGACGATGCCCGTGCGGGTGCACGAGACGAGCACGGTGAACGTGCCGTCGCCGTAGGCGTCGGCGCCGGCTCCCGTGATGGCCTTCGTCACGGTGAGCGAACCAACCGCGATCGAGTTCGTGTAGTCGACAGCGTTCGTCGGGTCGCCCTCGGCATCGTCAGGCGCGAGCGTCACGACGGCGGTGGCGCCAGAGGTTGCGGCGGCCGCCGTTCCTCCCGTCGTGATGACCTTGGTGACGGTCGCGCTGCGCGTCTGCGTCTCGACGACCGTGCACACCGCGCCCGCGGGCAAGCCCGTGAAGGTGCGCGATTGACCATCGTTGAGCGAGAACGTGGCGGGCGTGACCGTGATCGGCGACGCGCCGGAGCCGTCGTTGAAGGTGCACGCGATGCTGAACGTGAAGCCCGTCATCATGAGCGGATCGCCATTGGCGTTCTCTGCACCGTTCATGGCCACGGTCTTGGTGACGGTGAGCGAGGCTTCGTCGTACGTGTTCGTGATGACGCTCGACTCGATGGCCGGCAGATCAGCGACCGCCGGGCGAGGGTTCACCACGGTGGAGACGCCGACCTTGTCGAAGCCCTGCACGATGAGCGTCTGTTCGCTGTACTCGGTGGTCGTCGCGCCGTACGAGCCGACCTCGCTCACGGTGCACTCCGCATAGAGCGGAATACCGAGAATGCGCGTGCTCGAGGCGTTGCCCGTGAGCGTGAACGGCGAGCGATCGTTGCCGCTGCTGTTGAGCAGCGAGATGGGCTCGTCGTTGACGGTGCACGACACATCGACATCGAAATCGTCGGGCGCGAAGGAGCTCGCTGCACCATCGACGACCTTCGAGAGGTCGAGCGCACCGGTCGCCAGCGCAACGCCGACCTTGCGAGGCTCCGTGACGAAGCGGTAGGGCAAGTCATCGACGCCGTCGTAACCGCGAGCGGCACCGGCAATCGAGTTGTAGGCGATCGAGTCGCGCGCGAGGTTGGCGTTCGTCTCACGCAGCGCCGGTTCGAGCGCGGTGCGCGTGCGGTACGCCACCGTGACCGACTCGCCAGGTGCCAGGCCGACCGGGCTCACGCCGTCGACCTCGAAGTCGATGACGAACTTCAGGGCCGTGACGCTCTCGAGCAGTGCTTCGCTCGGGTCGAGCGGCATGAGCTGCCAGCCGCTCGCACCGTCGCGATCGGGCAGACCCCCCGGCGAGCTCGACGTCAGGCAGGGCCAGTATGCCTCCACCATCGGCGGAGTGCTCGTCGGGCTCATACCGAGCTCCGACTGGATGTCGGCCCCGTTGCAGGCCGGAGTCGCCATGTTCAATCGGTCGGTGTAGTAGACCGAGAGGGCACGGTCGTCGTACCCGATGAGGCGCGGGCGTTCGAGCAGGATGGGAGCCCAGCGCGAGCTGCGAGCATCGTTGATGATGACACCGCGGTCGTTCTCGCGCGGCAGCACATCGATCGACGCGATTTCGTAGACGCGCACATTGCCCGCGTTGAAGAAATCGCCGACCCACTCCTCTTCGGCGCCCGGTCGGGTGATCGGCACGCAGGGGTAGCGATAGTAGCTCTCACCCGCCACGTCGAGCGTCGGCTGCTCGCACGTCGCGGGGTTGTTCGCGACAGTCTTGATGACGCCGAGGTCGTCGAACGGAGCGTTGGTGTCGGGGTCGATGAGCAAGTCACCGTCTGCATCGAGCGGGCCGGCTTCGATGCCCTTCACACCCTTCACGATGTTCATCGGCGCGCTCGGAAGTGCCCAGACGCGCGTCGAGGCCGTGCACGACGAGACCTCGAACACGGGTGCCTGCAGCGCACCATCGACGCCGTAGCGGCATTCGTCGAACTCTTGGTCGCTCGTCACGACGGCGCGGTTGAGCACGAAGTTCTCGGTGTCGCTGCCGGCCTCGAAGAACTGGCGGAATTGCAACGGCGCCGCAATCGTCATCGTCCAGCCGTGCTGCAGCACGAACGAGGGATCGATGGTGATGGTGAGGGGCTGTACGCCGGCATCGACGTCGGGGGTGCCCAGCACCGCGGTGAAAGTCGGCGGCGCGACCGTGGCCCCGAGCTGGTTCTGCACGGTGATCGAGAAGATGTCGTCGGGGTCGTAGGCGAGGCCCGTCTCGGGGTCGGTGCCCGTGACGAGCTGCGGGCCTTGAGCATCCACAGGAATTTCATCGACGACGACGAGTCCGGTGAGTTGCTTGTCGAGGCCGGTACCGAAGTTGCGCACATCGATCTCGTACGGAATCGGCGCGCCGAGTGTCAGCGGCCCAAACGGCGTCTTGATGACCTCGACCTTGGCAGGACGGTGCTGGAAGAGGATCTGCTTCACGTCGCTGTCGTCGTCGGACCACGGCCGTGATCCATCGGGTTCTTCAGCCCAACCGGTGACGACCACCTCGTTGGTGAAGACACCGATCTCTGCCTCTCCGGGTGCCGGCTGCGTGTAGATGTACAGCGTCGATGGCACGGGTGCGTCACCCGGCTCGACGAGCAAGTCACGACGCTCCACGGTGAAGCGCACGGTCTGGCTCGGGTTGTACGGCCGCTCCCACGCTGCTCCGTCAGCGCGCGTGTAGTGCACGCGGAGTCCGCGGATGTCACTCGTCGTGACGCCGCCCGGCAGCGTCGGGAGTGCGATGGTGCTCGAGAACGTGCCCTCGACCCAGCACGCGTCGAGGTCGCTCGAGCCCTCGCACTCGATCGCGATCTCGTTCGTGTCGCCGTCGACGACGTAGTCAATGCCGACGAGCACATCGACCTTCACCCGGTTGATCGGGCTCGCGAAGGAATGCGACGCAAAGCCAGCGAAGTTGTAGGCGTTCCAGAACGAGGGAGTGATGTCTTCGAACAACATGTCGGTCGTTCGCACGTTGCCACCGGGTTGACCGGTGAGGGCCACCGTCGCCGTGCGCGAGTTGCCCTCGATCTGCTGCGCGGGAGTGTCGGGCGTCGCCAGCGTGTCTGCCGAGATGCTCTTGGTCGCGGTGACCGAGTAGGAGAGATTCTGCACGGTGACGGTGGCGTCATCGCGCGCGATGAGCGTGTTCACGCTCTCACCGTCCGGGGGCGTCGTGATGCCGCCCGGGTCGACGATGCGCGCTTCAGCGGTGTTGTCGATCGGGCTGTCGGCCGCCGTGACACGGGTCGTGGGCTCGCTGCGCAAGAACTCGCGCAACTGGGTGTCGATGACGATGCGCGTCTCGGCGTCAACATCAATGCGACCGGTGTGCACGACCTCGACGGCGACGTACTGCGCGAGCGCCGTCGACGACAGCGCGAGCGCCGCCGACACCGTGTACTCGTCGACATCGCCGCCTTCTTGCGTGAGGAAGACGGTGCTGCTCGTCGCGCCCGAGGGAACGGTGAGCGTCACGATGTCGTACATGTTCACGGCGTCGAAAGGATCGGTGCCCTCGACGGGGTCGTGCACGGAAAGCCGGTCGACGCGAGAGACGGACTCGTTGGAGGCGACGACGGTCATGCGTGCGCGCGGGAAGAGCGCCTGAGGGGTGCCGTCGGGCGGCGTGCCGAGCGGGCCATCGACCCACGATTTGGTGATCTCGAGAGTGATGGGGTTGTCGAGAATGAGGATGGTGTCGCCGTCAGTGAGGTCGAGCACGGTCTCGTTCTCGGCGTTGCGACCCTCGATGCGCGCCGTGTTGAGCACGCGACCGAACTCTCCCTCGACGTTGTAGAGCGCCTGCCGGGTCGAGCCGAGCACGGCGATGGCGTCGTCAGAGCGGCGCACGTCGCGCACCTCGAACTCGAGTCGCAGCTCGCGATCGAGATCCATCGTGGCCGCGACGCCCGAACCCACCGGCGGAACGAAGGGGTCGTCGTCATCCATGGATGCCCGCTGCGGGCCTTCTTCGAGCACGAGCCGCACGCCCAGGGTGTCGGCACGCTCGGCGGTCGAGAGCGTGTACCCGGGGAAAGCGCCGACGCACGCGGAGCTCGCGCACGGGTCGGTCGCCGTCGCGACCCAGCCGAGGCTCTCGCGGTAGAGCTCGACGGCCACGACCTCGTCGTACTGGAGGTAGGGGTCGTTGGTGATCGGCAGCACGCGCACGAGGTCGAACGCCTCGAAGACCGTCTCGCTCACAGGAGTGGTGGCGGGGTCACTCGCGGTGTCGCTAATGACCACCGAGGGGTACGCCACGCCCGCGGTACCCCACTCGAGCAGCACGACGGCACGGTCGCGCGATCGCGCGTTGACCGCATCGGTGCCGGTGCTCGAGGTGTCGAGCCACGACTTCTCGATGCCCGCGATGCCGTCATCGCCCGCGACCGGAAGCAGGAGCACGGGTGCCGAGCCCTCGGCCGTGACCGTCGTCGGGTTCGCGTTCTCGTTGACGACGATCGAACGCACGGGGTTGACGAGCGGCAGCTCTTCTTCGCGAGTGCTCGAAGCCGCCTCGCCCTCACCATCGCGCAACTCGTCGCGCAACGCGAACCGCAGGTTGGGCTGAGCGGTGAAGCCAGGAGCGAGCACCGTGCCCAGTGAGTCGAAGTCGACGTGGCGGTAGACGAATCGGATGCCGTGCACAGCATCGCGCACATCGCTCGGGATGCTCATCGTGAGGTGCCCGGGGCCGCCGAGGTCGACGGCGTCGGGCAGGTCGAGCCACTCGGAGCCGTCGTAGTACTGCACAGTGAGCAGTGCGTTGGCGGGGATCGCCGTCGCAACGATGTTGGTGAGGTTGAAGTAGTTCCAGAACTCGTCGCCACCGGGAGCAACCGGATCTTGCACCGTGAGGCTCTCGGCGCCGATGGTCGATGCCGTCGGGTCGACCGGCGCGACGGGAAGCGGCGTGACTCCTGCCGGCAGCTGCACGAGCACCGATGATCCCGCGAACGAGTAGACCTCGTCAGGGGTGAGAATCTTGTTGACGAACGTGTTGACGCGAACGTTGCGCCGGGTGAGCTCGTCGGTCGCGAGCGCTGAAGCCGCCTCGTCGTCCAGGGTGACGACATCGACACGAACCTCGTTCTCGGTGGTGTCGTCGGTCTCGACCGCGTCGGTCGTCACGAGCATGGGCAGGCGCGCGTACTGCCCCGGGGCGATACCGCCCGGGAGGGTGCTGCGGAACTCGACGCGCACGGCGACGACGGCATCAGCATCCACGGGGTCGACCAGGGTGTCGGCGGTCGTGACGGTGACCGGCGCTGCGAAGTCGGTGTCGCCCTCATAGAGGTAGCTCACGAGAGCGCTCGTCGCGCCGACGGGCCACTCGATGTCGGCGTCGACCCACTCGTCGAAGGACAGGCCCTGGTCGGCGAGTGAGGTCGAGCCCGGAGAGGGCTCGGTGATCGTCATCGACTGCAGACCGAAGTCGCCGCCGTTCTGTCCGCCGACCGTGAGACGCAGCTGCTGGCCGCCGACGACCGAGTCGGTCGAGAACTGCTTGGTCGCCACGACCCCGATGCTCGAGGGGTCGAGCACGACGCCGTCGCTTGCCGTCACGGGGGTTGTCGACGAGCCGTTGAAGGTGACCCACGACGACGCCGTGTTGGTCACGGTGCGCGACGATTCGATCGCGGCGGCCGCGGCAGTGAGCTGGGTCTCGACCGTGATCGCGGCGGTGCCTCCGCGCTCGACACGGCCGGTAGAGCTCGAGAAGACGAAGCGAAGGCCGCGCAGGTCGGCGGTGTCGACACCGCTCGGCAGCGATGCGGTCGCGGCGTTCGTCCCCGTCGTCCAGTCGGTGCCGTCGAACCAGTCGACGCGCACACGGTCGGCGCCCGCGGGAAGCGTGAGGCCACTGAGCCCCGTGATCTCGAGCCAATCGAGAGTGTCAGCCGCGGGGTTGGCGGGTTCTTGAATGACGAGTTCGTCGACGGAGGCGTTCGAGGTGTTGACGGCGCCGAGCGTGAAGTCGACCTGGCGGCCGAGAATGGCCGCAGTCGACTCGGGAGTCACGGTCTTCGAGACCGACGAGGAGTCGCTGCGGGTGACGGCGAGGAGCACTTGGGCGCTCGACTCGAGAGTGCTCGGCCGCGGCGGGTCGAGGGTGAGGTCTTCGCGATTGCTCACGGTGACCGTAGCGGTGTTGTCGAGCGTGACGCCGTTCCAGTCGGCGGAGAGGTTGGCGGGCACCGTCGCCGTCGCGTTGATCTGGATGCCCGTGCCAGCTTGGAGCCCCGTGAAGCCTCCGCCCAGCTCTTCGATGATCTCGACCGAGAACTCGTTGCCGTCGATCGTGGTCGTCACGGGCGGGATGGACTGGGCCGTCGTCACCGATTGCAGCACGAGTGGCTCGGGCACGACGTCACTGAGGGTGAGGTCGAGGCAGTCGGTCTCGAGTGACGAACAGTTGATGGTGAATTGATAGGTGACAGTGCCGGCGGGGGCGACGGCGGTCGGAGCCGCCGGGATGGCTTCCTTCTCGAACTGGATGAGCACGGGCTCGTCGGGGTCACCCTCGGCGGCGGACGCGCCCTGCATGACGAGGAAGGGTGCAAAGAGTGTGGCGATAGCGAGCGCGGCGACCACTTGAGCGGTGCGGCCCCACGAGCGGCGGCGGCGCTGACGCGTGCGGATGCTGCGACGAGTAACGGTGCGTGACATGCGGAAAATCCCCCCGGGCGTCCGCCAGAGAGGGCGGGTGCTCGGGCGCACCCCCCATTCGGGGGACATGAATCGCGCTCATCCTTCGACGAGCGCTTCTCACACTAAAGAATGGGGGTACAAGCGCGCGTCCCCCACGAAGGGGACAACTGCCTCCCAGTTCGGGGGGTACGTCGCGGTGGAAGGACTCAGGGCACGAATCAGGGCAGCACGCCGACCGAGGCGAGGCCCGCCCGCAGCAACGCTCCTCGACCACCCTCGAGCTCATCGGCGATGCGCGGGCTCGCGGCCTCTTCTGGCGTCATCCACGTCAGTTCGAGGGCGTCTTGCCTCGGGTCGCACGTGCCGGTGACGGGGATGACATAGGCGAGAGCGACGGCGTGCTGGCGGTCGTCAGTGAACTTCGTCGGGCTGGGGAACGGCAAGTACTCGGCGACCGAGAATGGCACTGGCGACGCGGGAAGCTGGGGAAACGCCATCGGCCCGAGGTCTTTCTCGAGGTGACGGTAGAGCGCGTCGCGCAGCGTCTCCCCCCGGAGAACGCGACCGCTCACGATCGTGCGGCTCATGCTGCCGGCGGAGTTCACGCGCAGCAGCATGCCCACCTCGGTCACGACACCCATGCCATCGACGCGCACAGGAATCGCCTCGACGTAGACCAACGGCAACCGGCGCCGCGCTTCCTCGAGCTCTTCGTCGCTGAGCCATCCGGGATTCGGGTCGGGCGTGCGCACAGTGGTCATGCCCCATTCTCACCCGCCGCGAGCGCGACAGCGAGCAGACACCCAGCCGGAGTGCTGCGACGATAGAGCCATGGCAGGCATGCAGCTCATCGATGAGAGCGCCATCGTGTGGTCGGCTCCCGAACACGAGCGGGCCGGTCGCCCCCTGCTCGTGCTGCTCCACGGTTACGGTTCACACGAAGGCGACCTCTTCGGCCTCGCCCCGCGGCTGCCCTTGCACCCGGTCATCGCGTCACTCCGCGCCCCCTTGCGCGCGGGCCCCGGCTACGCCTGGTACGACCTCGAGGGTGCGAGTAACGAGAGCCGCGCCGCCGGCGCCGACGCCGCGGCGCGCGGGCTGCTGCACTGGCTCGACGGGGTGCAGGCGACGTCGGTGGGGCTGCTCGGGTTCTCGCAGGGCGGGGCGATGAGCATCCAGCTCATGCGGCACGCCCCCGAGCGGTTCGCGTTCGCGGTCTGCCTCGCCGGCTTCGTCGTGCCGGGTGAAGCGCCGGCCGACGCCCGCATGGCCGAGCTCGTGCCACCGATCTTCTGGGGCCGCGGCACGCACGACACCGTCATCGCTGACTCGTTCGTCGAGGCGACGCAGCGCTGGCTGCCGCATCACGCGACGGTGACCGAGCGCATCTACGAGGGCCTCGGGCACAGCGTGAGCGACGCAGAGCTCGCCGACGTGCTCGCCTTCTTGCGACCCCAGTACGCCTGATCATTCGGCTGTCAGGGCACTCCACGATGATGGGGGGATGACCGTGCCCGACGCCGCCGAGGTGCTCAGCCGATTCGCGCCCGCCACGCGCGAGTGGTTCACCGGCGCGTTCCCCGCAGCGACGCCCGCACAGCTTGGCGCTTGGGAGGCGATCTCCACCGGTCAGCATGCACTCGTTGTGGCGCCGACCGGTTCGGGCAAGACGCTCGCGGCCTTCCTCTGGGCGATCGATCGTCTCGTCGCCGAGCAGGCCGAGACCTCCGCCGGCGCTCGCGACGAACCGCGACGCACGCGTGTGCTCTACATCAGCCCGCTCAAGGCACTCGGTGTCGACGTCGAGCGCAACCTGCGGTCGCCGCTCATCGGCATCACGCAGACGGCCGCGCGACTCGGACAGCCGACTCCGCGCCTCACGGTCGGAGTGCGCAGCGGCGATACCCCGAGCAGTGAGCGGCGAGCGCTGCAGAAGCAGCCGCCCGACATTCTCATCACCACTCCCGAGAGTCTCTACCTCATGCTCACGGCGAGCGCCCGCGAGACGCTCGACGAGGTCACCACCGTCATCGTCGACGAAGTGCATGCGATCGCCGGCACCACGCGCGGCGCCCACCTCGCGCTGACGCTCGAGCGGCTCGATGCTCGACTCGCGCGGCCCGCGCAGCGCATCGGGCTCTCCGCCACGGTGAGACCGCCCGACGAGGTTGCGCGATTTCTCGGTGGCGTGCAGCCCGTGCAGGTCGTGCAGCCGCCGAGCAGCAAAGTCATCGAGGTCAGCATCGTCGTGCCCGTCGACGACCTCACCCAGCCTCCGGTCTCGGCACCAGTCGACGAGCAGGGCTGGCCGAACGGCGACGCTCAGCCGGCCTCGATCTGGCCGCACGTCGAGAACGACATCGTCGAACGCGTGCTGCAGCATCGCTCGACGATCGTGTTCGCCAACTCGCGACGTCTCGCCGAACGGCTCACGGCGCGGCTCAATGAGATCTACTCCGAGAGCCTGGGCATCGAGGCGCCTGAGGCGAGCATCCCCGCGCAGGTCATGGCTCAGGCAGGAGCAACGGCCGGGGCCGAGCCACTGCTCGCTCGAGCCCATCACGGCTCGGTGAGCAAAGAGCAGCGCGCGACGATCGAAGACGACCTCAAGAGCGGCCGGCTGCGGTGCGTCGTCGCGACGAGCAGTCTCGAACTCGGCATCGACATGGGGCTCGTCGACCTCGTCATTCAGGTCGAGGCGCCGCCGAGTGTCGCGAGCGGTCTGCAGCGCCTCGGACGCGCCGGTCACCAGGTCGGCGAAGTGAGCCGCGGGGTGCTCATGCCCAAGCATCGGCTCGACGTGCTGCATTCGACGGTCACGAGTGAGCGCATGACGGCGGGGCTCATCGAGCAGACACGCGTGCTGCAGAACCCGCTCGACGTGCTCGCGCAGCAGACCGTCGCCCACGCTGCGCTCGAGTCGGTCGACGTCGAGCAGTGGTTCGACGCCGTGCGACGCAGTGCGCCCTTCGCCGCACTGCCGCGCGCTGCCTTCGACGGTGTGCTCGATCTGCTGAGCGGGCGCTACCCGAGCGACCGCTTCGCCGAACTGCGCCCGCGCATCGTGTGGCACCGCGAGGAGGGCACGATCGTCGGCAGGCCCGGCGCGCAGCGCCTGGCAGTGACGAGCGGCGGTACGATTCCCGACCGCGGACTCTTCGGTGTGTTCCTCGCCGGCGAGGG
>SXMH01000061.1 GCA_005777405.1 Actinomycetota bacterium | reverse complement strand
TCTCGTTCGCGTCAGCGACCGCATCATGCGCGCGTACGATGTCGATGCGAGATCGGCGCCGAGGGGCCGACGAGCACCAGGAACTCGCCATCGGCGATCTGGAGGTCGAGGGCGTCAACGGCGGGAACCGTCGAGCCCGGGTAGAGACGGGTGGCCTTGTCGTAGGTCACAGTTGCCATGAGTGTGCTTCTCCTTCACCGGCAGGTACGTGCCGGACGATCCGTTGTGAATGGAAGATGCCCGAGAGCGCGTGGGCGACCTCGACCATCAGCACTCAGTATGTCACCCCCGTGAGGGGGGCGAAAACTCAGTGGTCGAGGCACGGGATGCTCGCCTCGGCTTGGCGGTCTACCAGGGTCTCGCTCTACTATCGCGCGGGGCGCTTCGGCGCCCTCTTCCGCGTCGGCGGGCTTGACCCTCCGCGACGCGCTCTCGAGCGATACGAGGAACGATGACCGACAGTCCTGCGGCGCAGCACCGGCCGAGCAAGAATGAGCGGCGCGCCGAAGCCCGCGACAAGGCTCGACAGCTGCGAGAAGAGCAACAGAAGAAAGAGCGCAAGCAGAAGCTGCTGCTGCAGGGCGGCGTCGCCCTCGCGGTCGTGGCCATCATCGCGATCATTGCGGTGGTGCTGGTGAACTCAGTACGACCGGCGGGCCCCGGGCCCCGCAACATGGCGAGTGACGGCTTCAAGCTCGATGTTGGACTCGTGCCGGTCTCGACACCGGCGCTCGCGATCGACGACACCCCGATCACGTCGGAGGCGAATGCCCCGGGCGTCGTCGACATCCAGCTCTACGTCGACTACCTCTGCCCCATCTGCGGTGAGTTCGAAGAGGTCAACGGCCCGCTCATTACGACGCTCGTCGAATCGGGCGCTGCGACCGTCGAGATTCGCCCTATCGCCATCCTCACCGGACGCTCGGCAGGAACCCAGTACTCCATTCGTTCGGCGAACCTCGCAGCGTGCGTGGCCAACTACAGTCCTGACGCGTTCTATGACGTGCACACCGCACTCTTCACGGCACAACCCGAAGAGGGCACACCCGGCCTCGATGATGACGAGCTGCTCTCCATCGCCACCGCCGCGGGTGCCTCAAGCGCGTCCATCGAGACGTGCGTGCGGGAGCAGCAGTTCAAGTCGTGGGTGCTCGCGGCGACCGATCGAGCGACGAACGGTCCGCTCGCGGTGCAGAACGCAGCAATCGAGAAGGTCGCGGGCACGCCCACGGTGCTCGTCAACGGGCAGCTCTTCGAGTACGGCCCGCTGCCCTTCGTCCAGAGCGAGTTCTCGCAGTTCGTTCTGCAAGCGGCCGGCGACGAGTTCTCGACCAATCCGTCGCCCTCCCCGAGCCCCTCGCTCGACCAGTAGCCGTTCCGCTCCGGCGGTACCCTGGAAACCGGCCCCTCGAGGGCCAAGCCGACTTGGCGCAATTGGTAGCGCACCCGACTTGTAATCGGGCGGTTATGGGTTCGAGTCCCATAGTCGGCTCTCTGTCGCAACGCGATGCGTTGCGGGGTTCGAGTCCCATAGTCGGCTCAAGTTTTTGTACCCCTCTGTTGTTCGCCGTGGCGAGTCGCTCCCAGCGTGACGCTGCGCGTCACGCCCATAGTCGGCTCTCTGTCGCAACGCGATGCGGGCAAACCGCCCTGCACGCTCCTCCGAAGATCTCAATGCCCCCGACCGGGGGTGATTCGCAGCCCGTCGTTACCCCACTTCGTGGGGCATTCGTTCGTTTTGCGACCATAGCCACTTGGCGACGTTTCACCTTTGGGCATACCGTGAGGGTGTCGACGGCGGGGGCCGTCACATCGCAAGTTTCCGGGGGGAATCATGCAGCAGCGTTCAGAGTTCGCGGGCACCGCGATGACGGCCGAATCGGCCGCCGCGGTGCCTGCGACTCCGGCGAGCTACGGGAATCTCCCCGCTCGACTGTCGAGGTCTGCGCGCCCGGTCGCGCGCACCCCTCGCTGCTGACACCGACCGGAACAAGAGACTGGGGGGTCTCTGATGATGAACTACAGGAGCATCACAGCTGTGACCGCGCTTGCCGCGGTCATCGCACTCGCTGTGCCGGTCGCGAGTGGCGCGACCGAGGGCATTCCCGCGCTGGGGTTCGCGGCATCGGCCGAGCAGACCTCTGACACGCAATCTGCGGAGGTGATTACGCGCGACACGTCGTCCATTGTCGAGTCGCCGTCGAACCCCACGCCGACCCCGACAGGCGTGACCGAGCCCAACGTGATCGAGGCTGAAGAGACTTCGGCGCCCGCACCCTCGGCAACCGGGTCGCGTGACAGTTCGTCGACGGCGGGCACGAGTTCAGCATCCGCCGCGGCAGACACTCGACCTGCAGCCGCCGCGCCCGACCGACCGCTCTCTGCGCAGCCGGCACCGCTCACCTCGAGCTCGCCGAGCCCCACTCCCACTGCGACCACGCCGAGTTGCCCGGCGCCCATCAGCGGCACCGTGCCGTCGGCGCCCAACCGCACCTCGAGTGGAGGCGTGGCCGGCACGACCACCGACGACCTGCAGGCTTTCGCGAACGCCTACAACGCAATTCGCGTCGCCAACTGCCTGCCGCCGATCCCCTACTCGAACATTCGTTATGACTCGTGCATGGAAGATCGTCTGTTCTGGATGGCCGAAGACCCGTCGACTGACCCGATGAGCGCGTGGGGCCACATCGGGTCGCAGCGCAGCGACGGCGTGCCGAGCGTGGGTTGCGACGGCAACCTCGCTGGCGGTTCGAACAACACGGGAGCCACCGTCGCCCAAAAGTGGTGGGATTCGAGCGGACACCGTACGTCTCTCTACAAGCCGAGCTACACCGGCTCGACGAGCAACGTCTGCGTGCTCTTCTCGATGACCCACGGTGGCATCCCCAACGAGCCGCTCAGCTTCACTCGCGCTGCGGCGCGCTGGACGACCTGCGGCTAAGCCCACAGGCAACTCGACCCCCGCTGATGGCGGGCGCTCCGCTCGGGACGCCCGCCATCCGGCGGTGTCGTGTCGATAGGCTGACCCGGTCGGGTGGCCGCTGAAGGCTCCCGGAAAGGGAGTCATTCGTGTCAGATCGACTGCGGTGGGGCATCCTCGCCACCGGCCACATCGCTCATCAGTTCGCCGGCGACCTGCGCGATGCCGGATTCCGGATGACCGCCGTCGGCTCGCGCTCGCCGGAGTCGGCTCGAGCGTTCGCCGATGAGTTCGACATCGCCAACGCCCACGGCAGCTACGAGTCGCTGGTTGCCGACCCGGAGGTCGACGCCATCTACGTGGCGACTCCGCACCCCTCGCACGTCGACGGCGCGCTGCTCGCACTCGATGCAGGCAAGCACGTGCTCATCGAGAAGCCCATGACGCTCAATCGCGCGCAAGCCCAGCGCATCGCCGATCGCGCTGCCGAGAAGGGACTCGTGGCGATGGAGGCGATGTGGACGCGCTGGTTGCCGCACATGGTGCGCCTGCGCGAGCTGCTGGCAGCCGGGGCGATCGGCGATGTTCGCACCGTCATCGCCGACCACACGCAAGCTCTGCCGACGAACCCCGAGCACCGGTTGCAGAACCCCGAACTCGGGGGTGGAGCGCTGCTCGACCTCGGCATCTATCCCGTCTCGTTCGCGGTCGACGTTCTCGGACTGCCCACCGGCGTGCAGGCGCACTCCTCGCCGACCGCCACGGGGGTCGATCGCCAGACCGCGATCACCCTGTCGTTCGAGGGCGGCCGGCAAGCAGTGCTGCACACGGCGCTCGACACGGCGGGCCCGAACCGCGCGGTGATTCTCGGCACGGAGGGCGCCCTCGAGCTCGATCGCGTCTGGTACACGCCGACGACAGTGACGCACTACGACCGGTCATGGGCCGTGATCGAGCGGTTCGCGCCCGAGGTCACGACGCGCGGCATGCACTACCAGGCGGCCGAACTCGAGGCGCGAGTCTCGGGCGCGGCGCCCACCGTGCTGCCGATCGAGGAATCGGTCGCGATCATGGGTGTGCTCGATGAGGTGCGGTCGATCATCGGGTTGCGCTACCCGGGCGAGTAGCGATCGAGGTCTCGTGGGCTGAGGGCCTCCAGGGCGGCTCGCTATCATGTCGAGGTGACCGACCCGCACGAGCCCCTCAGTCGCCGAGCACTCCGCGAGGCAGAAGCTGCGCGTGGCCGCCGCGGAGCGGCAGCCACGACACCCACGACACCGTCGTCGACGATGGCATCATCATCGGCGTCGGCGGCAGAACTCGCGGCGACAGCGCCGACGACAGTGCTGCAGGCTGACCAGACGCCGGCGGTGGATGCTCCTGCACAGTCTGGCGAGCGACGCGGGCTCGGCGCGTGGGTGCGCGAGCATCCCCGCGCCGTTCTGACGACGGCCCTCGTCGCGCTCTTCGCCCTCCTCGGTACCGGTGCTGTGTGGGCCGGAATCGCGGTCGGCTCGGCGCAGGCCGCCCCTGTGCCCGTGGTGAGTGAAACGCCGACGCCGCAACCTGATCCGCGTCCGCTCCCCGCGGCAGTGGCAGAACCCAGCCGTCTGCGTACCTGCAGCATTCAAGAGCTCGCGCAAGACAGCAGTCTCGATCGATTGCACGTTTCGATCGTCAATGTCGAGACAGGCGAGTTGCTGTTCGAGCGTCGCGCGCTCGACCCCGTGCGCACCGGCAGCGTGCTGAAGGTCATCACCGCTGCTGCCGCACTCTCGGTGCTCGGGCCCGATTACCGCATGTCGACTCGCGTCGTCGCCGGTTCGCAACCGGGCAGTGTGGTGCTCGTCGGCGGGGGTGACGCGACGCTGAGCCGTCTTCCGTCGGGCCAAGAGAGCATCTATCGCGGCGCACCCAAGCTCAGCGATCTCGCCGCGCAGACCGTTGCGGCCCACGCGGCAGCGAATCCGGACAACCCCGGAATCACGCAGCTCGTGCTCGACGCGACGTACTGGAACCCCTCAGACAACTGGCACGACACCTGGAATCGTGACCGAATTCCGGCGGGATTCCAAGCCCCAGCCACGGCACTCATGGTCGATGGAGATCGTGCCGATCCGCGCGCGCAAACAAGCGCTCGCTCGACCGACCCGATCGAACGTGCGGGGCGAGAGTTTGCTCAGGCGCTTGCCAACGCCGGTAACCCTGCAGGAGTGCCGAGCATTTCGCGGGGGTCAGCCGTCGGAGGAAGCGTTCTCGGTGAGGTGCGATCACAGCCGGTCAGCACACTCATCGCGCAGATGCTGCCCAATAGCGACAACACGCTCGGCGAGATGCTCGCGCGAGTCACGTCGAAGCAGATGGGGCTCGACGGTTCGACCGCCTCGCTCACGCAGGCGATCACGGGCGCACTCAACGTCTATGGTGTCGACACGAGCGATCTGACGATCAAAGACGGTTCTGGTCTCGCGACAGACAACGCCGTGCCGGCGCGGTACATGGCCCAATTGTTTGCCGTCATCAACAGCGGAGACCGCAACCTCGACATCATCACCGACGCGCTCCCTGTGGCAGGCCAGAGCGGCACGCTCTCGGGCCGCTTCACCGGCGCGGCATCGGTGGCGAGGGGAGCGATCACCGCCAAGACGGGCTGGCTGCGCAGCGCCTACTCGCTCTCCGGCATCATCAGGGCTGACGACGGAACTCGTCTGGCCTTTGCCTTCTATTCGGTGAAGGATGGCATCTCAGAACGCGCCAAGACGGCGCAAGACATCCTCGCGGCCGCCGCATTCACCTGCGGTGACAACCTGTCGAACAACTGACTCCACCCCCTCCACCCGCAGACCAGGAGGCGCCATGGCTCGCGCGCTCATCATCGTCGACGTTCAGAACGACTTCACCGAGGGTGGTGCTCTCGGCGTTGAGGGCGGTGCCGCGGTGGCTGCCGCGATCACGGAGCATGTGAGACAGCATCCGGACGATTACGACGTCGTCATCGCCTCACGCGACTGGCACGACGGCGACAACGACAATGGTGGTCACTTCGCTGCCGGTCACGATCCCGACTTCGTTTCGACCTGGCCTGCGCACTGCGTCTCGGGCACCGATGGTGCCGAGTACCACGACGCCCTCGACACGGGGCTCATCGATATCCACGTGCGCAAGGGTCAGGGAGTACCGGCCTACTCGGTCTTCGAGGGCACCACCGACGACGGTCGCAGCATCGTCTCCGCGCTCGACGAGCTCGACATCACTGAAGTTGATGTCGTCGGCATTGCGACCGACTACTGCGTTCGGGCCTCCGCTCTGGATGCTCTCGCGGCAGGTCGCCGTGTGCGCGTACTGACCGACCTCATCGCGGGAGTCGCTCCCGCCTCGAGCGAAGCGGCGCTGCGCGAACTCTCTGCGGCGGGTGCCGAGCTCGTGTCGACCGGAGCCTGAGAGCAGCATCCACGCGCCACGCCACCGGCACCTAGACCAGCAGTTGGTGCTTCGCGAGGTCGCGGTAGAGCGGTGTTGAGGCGACCAGCTCACTGTGCGTGCCGGTTCCGACGACCCTGCCGTGGTCGAGCACGACGATCTGGTCGCTGTCGACAACGGTGGAGAGTCGGTGCGCGATCACGATGAGCGTGCGGTCTTCGGCGACGGCATCGATCGCCAGGCGCATGAGCTGCTCGTTCGCACCGTCGAGCGATGAAGTCGACTCGTCGAGCAGCAAGATGGGAGGTGCAGCAAGCAGCGCCCTGGCGATCGCGAGTCGCTGACGCTCGCCACCGGAGAGCATGACGCCGTCTTCACCCACTTGGGCGTCGAGTCCGCGCGGGTCGCGGTCGAGCACCTCGTTGAGGTTCACCGCGCGCAACACGGCCACGCACTCGTCGTCGCTCGCCTCGGGGCTGCCGATCAGGAGGTTGTCGCGGAGCGACCCGGCGAGAACGGGCGCGTCTTGCTCGACGTAGCCGATGCGGCCTCGCAACTCGTCGCGGTCGAGAGCGCGGATGTCCGTGCCGCCCATGCGAATGACGCCTGCGGTGGGGTCGTAGAAGCGCTCGATGAGCGACAAGATCGTGCTCTTGCCTGCGCCGCTCGGGCCCACGAGTGCGGTGCGCGAGCCCACCGGCACCTCGAACGACACACCTCGCAAGACCGTCGTGTCGCGCGCAGTGTCGCCGACGACCTCGGCGATCGCCTTCTCTTCCTCGGTCTTGTGAGCCGCCTCGGGATACGCGAAGTGCACGTCGTCGAACGACACGGCGGCGGTCGACGACGTCGTCGGTGCTGGCGTGACGGCGTGGTCGGTCTCGCTCTCGCTCGGCAGAGCGATGATCTCTTGAATGCGACCGAGAGCGCCCAGTGCCGAATTGACGCTCGTGATCGCGCCGAAGGCTTGAGCGAGTGGCCCGATGAGCAGGAAGAGGAAGAGAATGAACGCGACGAGGTCGGCGATCTCGATGGCTCCCGACGCGACGCGGAAGCCTCCGACTCCGAGCACGACGAGAAACGAGACCTGCAGAGCGATCGACGAGATCGGCACGACGAGCGCCGAGATCTTGGCGACTTTGATGCCTTGCTCCCAGGCGCCGACCGCATTCTGCTCGACGGCGGCGATCTCACGGTCTGTCGCGTTGGCCGCGCGCACGGTGCGCACCCCGCCGATCGCTCGTTCGACGGCGGCCGCGAGGTCGCCGACGCGCTCTTGCGCTTTTCGGCTGGCAACGCGGATGCGCTGCGAGAGCAGCACGACGGTGACGACGGACACGGCGATGACCAGAACGGTCAGGCCGAGCAGCACCGGGTCGATGATGATCATGGCGATGAGAGCACCAAGGAAGGTGAGGCTGCCGCCGATCGCTTCGACGAGGCCCTGCGTGAGCACGGCGCGCAACAGCGTCGTGTCGCTTCCGACGCGGCTCACGAGGTCGCCCGTGCGGCGCTGGTCGAACTCGGCGATCGGCAGGTGCAGCATGCGACGCACGAGGGCTCGCCGACTCGAGAGCACCACACCCTCGCCGGTGCGTTGCAGCAAGTAGTGGCCGAAGCCGCTCAGCAGCCCCGCGACTACGACGAGAGCCACGAGCAACGCGACGAGCGGGCCGAGATCGCCGCCTTGCTCGACGATGGTGATGACCTGGCTGACCAGTAGGGGCTGGGCGAGCGAGGCGGCTGCGCCGAGCACGCTGATGACGATGACCCATGAGAGCACGGTGCGGTGCTCGAGCAGGTAGGGCAGCAGCTGTCGGAACGTCGCGCGCGGGCCGTCGTCGGCCGGCGCACCGAAGCGGCGGCGGGAGCGGTGGGCGGTCGTGCTCATGGTGGTTCCCCTCGTGCGCGCAGTCGCGCGACCCCAGTCTGCCCGAGCGCGCGCGTGCGCATCCGAGTGTTCGCTGAGGGGAGACCTGCGAGGGTCGGAGGGCGGGTCTAGGCTCTTCTCTCGTGTCCCAGCCCGTCATCTCCGCTCGTCAGCTCACCAAGACCTACGGCGACTTCACCGCGGTCGCCGGCATCGACTTCGAGGTAGCGCCCGGTGAGTCGTTCGGCCTCCTCGGCCCGAACGGCGCAGGAAAGTCGACGACCATGCGCATGGTTGGCGCTGTATCGACGCGCACGAGCGGCGAGTTGAACATTCTCGGTCTCGACCCCAACGATCACGGGCCCGACATCCGATCGCAGCTCGGAGTCGTGCCTCAGCAAGACAATCTCGACCAAGAGCTGCGGGTGCGCGACAACCTTCTTGTCTACGGACGCTACTTCGGTCTGCCGCGTCGCCTCGTCGCAGAGCGGGCGGATGCGCTACTCGAGTTCGCGCAACTGACCGACCGCAAGAAGGCGAAAGTCGATGACTTGTCCGGCGGCATGAAGCGCCGCCTCACGATCGCCCGCGCGCTCATCAATGAGCCGCGCATCCTGCTGCTTGATGAGCCGACCACGGGCCTCGACCCGCAAGCCCGCCACATTCTGTGGGACCGCCTGTTCCGTCTCAAAGAGCAGGGCACCACACTTGTGCTCACGACGCACTACATGGATGAGGCCGAGCAACTGTGCGACCGTCTTGTGGTCGTCGACAAGGGCAGCATCATGGCCGAGGGCTCGCCGGCTTCGCTCATTCGCGAGTATTCGAGCCGCGAGGTTCTCGAAGTGCGCTTCGGCAGCGACAAGAACGCGGAGGCTGCAGAGCGCATGGCCGGTGTCGGCGACCGGCTTGAAGTGCTTCCCGACCGCATCCTCGTCTACAGCGAGAACGGCGAAGCCGCACTTGAGCGCATCACCTCGCTCGGGCTCGAACCCATCACGTCGCTCGTGCGCCGCTCGAGTCTCGAAGACGTCTTCTTGCGCCTCACCGGCCGGAGCCTGATCGAATGACGACGACGACCGTGCGCGACGACACCGCCAGGGCGCTCGCCGGTGGAGAGGCCCCGCGCCGCTGGGGTGCGTGGTACATCGCGGAGCATCGCATTCGAGCGATGAAGGGCTACGCGGGCGACGCGCTCTTCCAGAGCTTTGGCAACCCGCTCATCTACCTCTTCGCGCTCGGAGTCGGACTCGCAAGCCTCGTGCCGCAGGGCGTGGGCGACGTCAGCTACCTTCAGTTCGTCGCCCCGGCCCTCATGGCGACGGCGGCGATGACCGTCACGGCGAATGAGACGAGCTACCCGATCATGATGGGGTTCAAGTGGAACCCCATCTTCTACGGCATGAACGCATCGCCGATCACGGGGGGCCAGATCGTGAGCGGCATGATGATCCACATCGCCCTGCGTGCGTTCGTCACGGTCGCGATCTACTTCGGCATCATCGTGCTCTTCGGTGCCGTGCCCTCAGCACTCGGCTGGCTCTCCATCGGCACAGCAACGCTCACCGGCATGGCGATCGGCGTGCTCATCTCGACATACACATCGACGATCGAAGAAGACCGCGGGCAGATGGCGATGTTGCAGCGCTTCGGCATCATGCCGTTGTTTCTCTTCTCGGGCACGTTCTTCCCGCTGGAGCAGTTGCCCGTCTGGCTGCAGCCGATCGGCTGGATCTCACCGCTGTGGCACGGCACCGAGATCGGTCGCGTGCTGACGTACGGCGCCGCTGAGCCGTTGTGGCTCACGGTCACCCACGTGGGCTACCTCGCGACGCTGTTCATCGTCGGGCTTTGGGCGACGCGCAAGCACTTCGTGCGGAGGCTCAACAAGTGACCACGACGACTGACACACTGGCACTGCAGCCCCGACGCAGCGCGCTCTATGCGGGCAACACGGGCGCGGTCATCCATCGCGGCCTGCTCGCGACCCGCAGCACCAACTATCTCGTCGTGCTCAGCGGCTTCTTCGAGCCGGTGTTCTACCTGCTCTCGCTCGGCATCGGCTTCGGCGCGCTCGTCGGCACCGTGCAGACCTCGACAGGCCAAGAAGTGCCGTATGCGGCGTTCATCGCTCCCGCGCTGCTCGCCGTCTCGGCGATGAACGGAGCGGTCTACGACTCGACGTGGAACGTCTTCTTCAAGCTCAACTACTCGAAGCTGTATCAGGGGATGCTCACGACCTCGCTCGGCCCGCTCGACGTGGCCCTCGGCGAGATCTTCCTCGCCCTGCTGCGAGGCGCGATGTACGCGGTCGGCTTCATGGTCATCATGCAGGCCTTCGGACTCAATCTGGCGTGGACGGCGCTGCTGGCGTTGCCCGCCGTGCTGCTCATCGCCTTTGGTTTCGCGAGTCTCGGCATGGCGATCACGAGCTACATGAAGACCTTCCAGCAGATCGAGTGGGTCACATTCATCATGCTGCCGATGTTCCTCTTCTCGGCGACCTTCTACCCCATCACCGTCTATCCCGAGGCGATTCAGTGGCTCATTCAGGCGCTGCCGCTGTGGCACGGCGTCGAACTCGTCCGTGGGCTCACGACCGGGGCGCTGTCGCCGATGATGTTCGTGCACGTGGGGTACTACCTCGTCATGATCGCGATCGGCATCGTCTTCACGACTGGTCGACTGCGCGCGCTGTTTCTCAAGTGACACGAACGGCGTCCGCTCCGTGGAGCAGACGCCGTTCGTGGTGGGACGACCCTAGGGTCTCGCGGTGTACACCGTAGCGCTCCCCGGCAGCACGTAGATGGTGCTCGCCTGGTTGGAGTACTGCCGGTCGGGCGAGTTCCAGTTGCCGTTGCTATTGGTGAAGGTGAAGCCGAACGAGCTCGGCGCGTTCGCCAGCGTCACCTTCCACCAGTGGCGACCGTTGATGAGGCCCTCGTAGGTCATCGGGAACGTTCCGCTGATGCCGTTCCAGGTGTGGATCGAGTAGCTCGTCGCCGACTGCCACTCGGCGAAGTGCACAGTGACTCCTTGCCCCTGGGGCGGTTGCGAGCCGGTCGGGGTCGCCGAGTAGGCCTTCGTCACCTCATTGAACGTGATGGTGTACGTCGTACCAGAGGTCACGGCGATGTCGCCGCCGCTCTGCACTGCGGTGCCCGAAAGCCCGGTTCCGCCGTAGTTGAGGCTCCAGTCGCCGCGCACGTCGAACTTGAACCTCTGGTTCGTAGCCGTGCCGAACGCGACGTTCGTTGCCGTCCAGACAGCGCCCGACTTCACCATGGGCGTGCCGAGGCCCCAGTTGTTGTTCGTGCCGCGAACGTAGAGCGAGTTCCAGCTCGAGCCCGCCGGCCGGTATTTCTGGATGAACTGGGCGTAGCGGGTGGCACCGGTGCCCGACGCGACCTCGCCGACCCGCAGCACGGTCATGCCGATGTACGGGAAGCTGTCGAATGCCTGGTTGACGTTATCCCACCCGTTGTTCGAGGTGATGCCGCCGGCAAGTGCGTTCTCTCCCTTGATCTTCACTCCCTGCCGTCCGGCCTCCGCACCGACCCAGCCGACGAGGGTCTTGGCCTGCGAGTACTGCGGCGCAAAGTTCTCATCGTTGAACTCGAGGCAGGTGAAGTGCAGAATGACGCCGCGCCCCGAGTCGGCGACGCGGTTGGCAAGCCCAACGATGTTGGCGTAGCCGCGACCGGTGCTCACGGCGTTCATGTCGACGCTCGTCTGAATGAGCCCCGCTGCGACCTCCGCCGCTCGCGGCGTCGGCCCGGTCATCGACCAGTGCACGCCGGGGATCTTGTAGCCGATCTCAGCGCCCGGAAAGGATGAGCCAAGGGCCGCGAGCACGGTGTCGAGCATCCGCTCGCCGTGATCGACGAGGCTCTTGTTGTACCAGTCGATGAGGTCTTTGCCGTAGGTCGTGGTGCGGTAGTCGCCCGACGAGAAGAAGAACCCGGCGTTGCTCGGCGGCTGCACCTGGGCGATGCTCGTGACGCTCGAGCCCCACGCAGCGTTGATGCCGGCGATGCTTCCGTACTTCGCGAGCGCCCACTGCTGGAAGCTCTTGATGGCGAGCGGCGAGTAGGCCTGCAGGGCGCCGCGCGTCGGGTATCCGGTGCCGGAGTCGTGGCTGTTGTACGAGGGGTATCGCAGCTCGCCCGCGGGGCCAAGGGAGACGTTGATCTCTTGCATGCGGTTCGCGTACGTCGTGCCGTAGCGAGTCACGAAGGCCTGCGTGAATGCCTGGTACTCGTTCTGCACGAGCTGCGTGGCCCAGCCCTGCACCGTCTCGCTCGAGAAGTTGCCCTGCTCGCTGCGGTGCTTGAGCCCGTTGACATCGAGCGTCACCCCGTTGAGGGTTGCGCCCTGGTACTTGTTCCAGAGCCACGACGGCAGCGGGATGTTGCAGGTGTCGCCGACGTTGCCACCGCACTGGTGGAACGAGAAGATCGGCACGATGTCGAGCCCGCGACTCGTGATCACCTGGAAGATTTGGTCGTAATAGCTCCAGTTGAACTGGTTGTCGCCAGCGGCTTCGACCTTGCCCCACCACACGTCAACCGTGACCGCGTCGACGCCGTAGGCCTCGACGGTCGCGAGCTGGTTGCTGAACTGCGTCCAGTCGCTGACTTCGAGTGGCGCCATGACGTTGGCGCTGAAGTCGGGATTATTGGTGGCAGTGGCCGCGGTGGCGGCCCCGCCGACTGACAGAGTCGAGATGATGAGAGCGGCGGTGAGTGCGAAGACTCCTCCCGCCGTGAGTCGTGCGTGTCTGCGCATGGAGTTCTCCCCCTGGAGGGAGTTTGCGACCTCGTTGTCGCTGACGAACTCCCTCTCGCGCTGAGTATCGCTCTCCGAACCGCGACCTGCAATCGGTTCCACACTTTTCAGGTGTAGACCGGTCGTTCCACGTCAATTCGTGGAATGCAGTGTGGAATTCGTCGATCTCTCCTGGGACGTCGGCGGCGACTAGCGCACCGACTTGATCGGCAGCACGGCGAGGCCACCGAGCGTCGCGGCCACCGCAGCCGCGACGAAGAGCGCGGTGAAGCCACCAGCGGCGGCCACGATGATGGCGCCGAGCAGCGGACCGACAGCTTGTGGCACCGCCATAGCGACGTTCATGATTCCGAGGTCTTTGCCGCGCGTATGCCGGTCGGGCAGCACTTGGGTCGCGAGCGCCTGATCGACCGACATGAAGCTGCCGTAGCCGATGCCGAGGAAGGCGGCGGCGACCATGGCGATGGTGTAGTCGGGAGCGATCGCGAGCAGCAGTGCCGCGAGCGCTTGCAGGTAGGCCGCCACATAGACGAAGGGCTTGCGCTGGCCGAAGCGGTCGCTGATGCGGCCGAAGGTCAGTGCCGCGATCGTGAAGAAGACGAGGTAGATCATCGTGAGGACGAGCAGGTCGTCTTCGGCAGTATCGGGGCGTTCGAGCCCGAACGCGATGAAGTACAGCAGCAGCGTCGTGCCGAGCGCGTTGCCGACATTGACGAGCACGCGGCCGAGCAGGGTCCAGGCGAAGTCGGGGTGCTTGCGCGGGTTGATCCAGAGACCCGTGACGAGCATCCGCAATCGGAACGGCGGGCGAAGCACGCGCGAGAGCGCCTCGTCAGGCGTCGCGAGCAAGAAGGGCACGACGAGCACGATGAGCAGGCCAGCAACGAGGGCGTAGCCGCCGAAGAGGCCGAGACCGAGGATGAGCACGAGCACGATGCCGAGGACGGTACCGATGGCTTGCGGCGCAGAGACCCAGCCCGAGACGAAGCCGCGCTGCTCGACTGGCACGCGATCGGCGATCGTCGCGGTGACGGCGGCCGATGCCATGCAGAAGCCGCTGAGGGCGAGCGACCAGAAGATGCCGACGCCCACCATTGTTGACTGCAGACCCAGCACGACGAGAGAGACGGCGAAGAGAAGTGTGCCGGCGGCGATCCAGGGCTTGCGGCGACCGAAACGTGAGGTAGTGCGGTCGCTCAGCGCCCCCGTCAGCGGAAAGACGATGAGGGCACAGGCGCCCGCGATCGCCGAGATGATGCCGAACGCGACAACGCTCGACACCCAGTCTGACTCACCGCGCAGACTCTCGACCTGCTGCGGCAGCAGCAGTTGGATGGGCGTCAGTTGCGCCATCCAGATGCCCAGCCACGCCGTAGCGAAGAGCGCGATCCAACGACCAGGTACGCGTCGCGTCGGCTCGGCGAAGGGCATGAAAGCGGGGGGCGGTGGGAGCGTGCTCACACGCGTCAGGCTATCGCGCGGCCGTCATCACACGGCTCCCCCGAACGAGGGTGTGTTTAGTGGTGGGCGCGCACGGCCTGCAGGGCTCGTACGGTCGCGATAGCGGCCTCGGCGGCTTCCGCGCCCTTGTCTTCGATCGAACCGGGAAGACCCGCTCGGTCGAGACCCTGCTGCTCGTTCTCGAGCGTCAGCACGCCGAAGCCGACGGGCTTGCCGGTGTCGAGGGCCACACGCGTGAGGCCGTCGGTCGCCGCGGCGCTGACGTATTCGAAGTGGGGAGTGCCGCCGCGGATGATGACGCCGAGCGCGACGACCGCGTCGGCACCGTGTTCGAGAGCTGCCTTGCTCACGACCGGCAGCTCGAACGAGCCGGGCACGGCATATTCGACGATCGTGGCTCCCGCCGCTTCGAGGCTGCGCCGAGCACCCGCCTTGAGGCCCTCGCTGATCTCGGTGTGCCACTGGCCGGCGACGATCGCGACCGTGATGCCGGTGCCGTCGGTGTTGAGGGTGGGGGCTCCTTGGCCGCTCATGCGGTTCGTCCTTCCGGGGTCGAGCGCGGCTCGACGGGCGTCAAGGTCGCGTAGACGGGTGCGCTCGTGATGCTATCGGGCAGGCGGTGCCCCATGCGGTCGCGCTTGGCGCTGAGGTAGCCCTCGTTGTCGCGGCCGATGCCCACGAGCAGCGGTACGAGCTCGGTGACCTCGATGCCGTAACGGGTGAGCTGTCGCTGCTTCTCGGGGTTGTTGCTGAGCAAGCGCACACTCGTGACGTCGAGATCGCGCAACATGTCGCTCGCCGCTTGGTAGTCGCGAGCATCCGCCGGGAGTCCGAGCGCAAGGTTCGCATCGAGGGTGTCGAGACCATCCTCTTGCAGGCGGTACGCCTTGAGCTTGTTGATGAGACCGATGCCACGGCCCTCGTGGCCGCGCAAGTAGAGCACGGCGCCACCTTCGCGCTGAATGGTGTCGAGCGCTGCATCGAGTTGCGGGCCGCACTCGCACTTGAGCGAGCCGAAGGCTTCGCCCGTGAGGCCCTCGGAGTGCCCGCGCACGAGCATGCCGTCCTGCGGCTGCCCACTGACGATGGCCACGTGATCGGCGCCGGTCTTGCGGTCGCGGTACGCGCGCATCTCGAACGGTCCGTGACTCGTCGGCACGGTCGTGGCGACCTCGAAGCTCACACTGCTCGGGCGGGCGGCGGGGGCGTGCTCGATCGACTCGTGCTCGCCGCTCTCGAGGTAGGTGATGAGATCGGCGATCGTGATGACGGGCAGCCCGTTCTCGGCTCCGAAGCGAATGAGTTCGGGCAACCGCATCATCTCGCCGCTCTCGGTGATCACTTCGCCGATCGCCGCAACGGGGCGCAGGCCGGCGAGCTTCATGAGCTCGACTGCGGCTTCGGTGTGTCCGGCACGCGCCCGCACGCCACCCTCCACCGCGCGCAGTGGCACCACGTGGCCAGGCCGAATGAGGCTCGCCGATGTCGACTCGGGGTCAGCGAGTACTCGCAGAGTTCGAGCGCGGTCTGCCGCGCTGATGCCCGTCGAGATACCCTCAGCAGCGTCGACCGTCACGGTGTAGGCGGTGTGCTTGGGGTCTTGGTTGTCGCGCACCATGTAGGGCAGCGCAAGCTCTTCCGCGAGCTCCGACGTCATCGGGGCGCAGAGAAAGCCGCTCGTGTGGCGGATCGACCAGGCGACCCATTCGGTGCTCGCGAGTTCGGCCGAGAGGATGACATCACCCTCGTTCTCGCGGCTCTCATCGTCGGCGACGAGCACGGGTTTGCCGTCGCGCAGTGCGGCGAGGGCTTCGGGGATGCTGCCGAGCGTCATGAGTCGCTCCTTCCATCAGGGCCAGTCGCGGTCGGAACCGCGCCCAGCCTCACGAGTCGAGCGACGTGACGCGCGAGAATGTCGGTCTCGAGGTTGGCCCAGTCGCCGACCTCTTTACCGCCGAGCGTCGTGGCGGCGAGGGTCTCGGGAATGAGGGAGACTTCGAACCAGTCATCGCCTGCTGCACTGACCGTGAGGCTCACGCCGTCGACGGCGATCGAACCCTTGTCGACGACGAGCGGAGCGTGCGCGGCGTCGAGCGAGAATCGCAGCACGCGCCACTCGCCGTGCTCGCGACGATCGATCACACGCGTCGTGCCGTCGATGTGGCCTTGCACGATGTGCCCACCGAGCCGGTCGCCCACTTCGGCGGCCCGCTCGAGGTTGACGGTCGAGCCGGGGGTGAGTGCCCCGATCGTCGACATCGCGATCGTTTGGCCCATGACGTCGGCGGTGAAGACTCCGTCATCGCCTTGCGCGATAACCGTCAGGCACACGCCGTTGACGCTGATCGAGTCGCCGTGAGCGGCATCGCTCGTGACAAGAGCGCCGCGCACCGTGAGTCGGCCCGCGTCGCCGTCGAGCCGCCAGTCGACGACTTCGCCCAGCTCTTCGATGAGTCCGGTGAACATGTCAGTGCTCCTGTTCTTGCGCACGAGGGCGCGGACGTGCCACGACGAGCAGGTCGTCGCCGAGCGATTCGACGCGGCGGATGCTGAGCTGCAGTGCATCTGCCATCGAGCCGACCCCCAGGTCGTCGATGGCGGTCTTCGGACCCCCCAGCAGCAGAGGGGCGAGATACACGAGTACCTCGTCGGCGAGTCCGGCGCGCAAGAATGCGCTCGCGAGTGTGGGCCCGCCTTCGACGTACAGCCTGCGCACGCCGCGTTCGAAGAGCGTCGCGAGTCCGCGCTCGAGGTCGCGGTGGCCGAGCTCGAGCAGTCCCGCGGGGTGCTTGCGCAATCGTGCGCCGGGCGGAACGGGCGTCTCGCCGAAGACGACGGGCAAAGGCTGGTGCGCAAGGAGCTCGCCGCCGTCTCCGCGAGCGGTGAGGCCGGGGTCATCGGCGAGCACAGTGCCGGTGCCGACCGCGATGGCGTCGTGCGCTGCGCGCTGCTCGTGCACGCGTTGGCGTGCGGCAGTGCCGGTGATCCACTGGCTCGTGCCGTCTGCTGCGGCGGCGCGACCGTCGAGCGTCGACGCCCACTTCACGGTGACCCAGGGCCGACCGAGCCGCACGCTCGTGAGCCACGGGCCAAGCAGCTGCTCTGCATCGTCGGCGAGTACTCCGCCCTGCACGGCAATGCCGGCCGCTCGCAGGCGGTCGGCTCCGCCGCCCGCCACCGGGTTGGGGTCGTCGAGGGCGTAAACGACGCGCGAGACACCGGCGTCGATGAGGGCCTGTGCGCACGGGCCGGTGCGACCCGTGTGATTGCACGGCTCGAGTGTGACGACGGCGGTGAGACCTCGCGCGTCGTCGATGTGGGAGAGAGCATCCACTTCGGCGTGCGCGGTGCCCGCACCACGGTGCCAGCCTTCCGCGACGATGTCGCCCTCTGCAGTGAGGAGCACGCAGCCGACTTGCGGATTGATTCCGACCGCGGGGCCGTGGGTGGCGAGCGACAGCGCGCGGCGCATCGCGTGCTCGACGCGGTCGGCGTCGGGCAGGGCGGCGGCGGTGCTGGTCATTCGATGTCCTCGCGGTGTCAGGATCACCGGGGTCGAGGGAATGCGCGCGGAGCGGCCACTGCCGTTCGCGTGCTCCTCCCATCCGGACTTTCACCGTCG
>SXMH01000060.1 GCA_005777405.1 Actinomycetota bacterium | reverse complement strand
CGTCGCGGCTGCAGGGCTTCGTGACGTAGTCGTCGCCGCCGGCAGTGAGGCCAGCGATGCGATCATCCACACCGTCTTTCGCCGTGAGAAACAGCACGGGAGTGTCGTCGCCCTGCTCACGCAGTCGGCGCAGCACCTCGAGACCGTCGAGCCTCGGCATCATGACGTCGAGCACGATCACATCGGGGGTGAACTCGCGCACCGCGGTGAGCGCTTCGAAGCCGTCGGCCGCCGTGCGTGCCGTCCACCCCTCTGCCTTCACCGCCATGGCGAGCAATTCGGCGAGGCCTCGCTCGTCGTCGACGACGAGCGCGCGCACGGGCGATCCGTCGATTCGCGTGAGTGCTACGGGGCGAGCGGGTGCGGTCATGGTCATGAGTCAACTCCTCGATCTGTGGTGCACGCTATAGCGAACCTATGGCTTGGCTATGCGCACTACGGCCGCGAACCAGGGCCGCCTGGCGCACCGCCCGTGCCGCCGGGCGCCCCGCCCATTCCTTCGATCGCGCTTCCCGCGGTCGCCGTGGTGGCGGTGCCGTCCACCGAGATCGAGTAGCTCGCGCCGTCGCTGACGGCGTCAGTGCTCGCGAGCACCGCGGTGAAGGATTGCGCTGCGGTCGCTTCAACGAGCACCGCACCCTCGGCAGACATCACCTGCACGACACTGCCAGCGGCACCCGTCGCGGCTGCCGAGACGGTGCGACCGAGCGAAGCGTCGTCGATCGTCACGCCCTGGCCGAGCGCACCGAGGCCGAGCAGCGTGCCGCCTTCGATAGTGATCGCGCCATTGGCGTCGACGATGCTCTCGGGCTGCTGACCGCTCTGCACAAGGGTTGCGCCACCCGTGATGAGCACGCTGCCGTTCGAGTCGATGCCGTCGGCGCCCGAAGTGAGCACGATCGTGCCTCCGTCGATGCGCACGAGGTCGCTGGTCGCTTGTTCTGTGCCACCGGCAGTGCTCGACGCACCCGAGCCGTTGACGGCATCATCGGCAGCGGTGACATCGACCTCGCCGCCGGTGATCGAGACGAGTGACGACTCGAGGCCTTCGTCAGAGTCGAGAACGGTGGTGGTGCCACCCTCGATGTGCAGAATCGTCTCGGAGTGCATCCCGTCGCCGGTCGCGGTGATGGCGGTGTCGCCGCCGGTGATGACAATGTCTGTCCACGCATCGATGCCGTCGTCGCCAGCCGTAGCGGTGAGAGAACCGCCCTCGAGAAGTACCCAGCCGCGACCAGCCTCTTCTTCGTTGTCCGCCTTGAGCGCGTCGCCGCCCGCCGTGAGCGAGATGGTGCCGCCCGAGATGGTGAGCGAGTCTTTGCCGCGCAGGGCATCGTCGTCGGCCTCTACCGCGATGGTGCCCGAGAGAATGACGAGGTCGTCTTCGCTCGTGATGCCGTCATTGTCGCCGCCGCTCACCGCGAGGCTGCCGGTGCCGCTGATCGTGAGGTCGTGCTCGCTGAACAGCACGGCGTTGACGTCAGCGTCGCCGAACGAGGCGGTGCTCTCGAGTGAGTTCTGCGTGCCCTCCGCGAGCGAGATGGCAACGTCATCGGCAGACTGCACGTCGATCGCCGCGCCGGTGCTGCTCGTGATGGTCGCGCCATCGAGAATCAGCACGACGAGCGCATCGTCGGGGGCCGCCACAACGACCTGACCGTCGAGTGTGCCGCTGAGTCGGTAGACACCAGCCGCCGAGATGGTGACCGTGCCGCTCTCGGTGGAGACGGCGCTCGAGCTCGAGCTGGCCGTCGAGCCGTTGAGGGTGACCTCGACCGCATCGCTCGCGCTCCACTCGTCGTCGTTCACGGTCGTCGCGTCGTCGTTGTCGGCCATGATCGTGTCGGCCGTGAGAGCGCCGTCAACGAGTGCCGCAGTCGAGGCGGTGGTCGTCGACTCAGAGCTCGAGGTCTCGGCGACCGAGCAGCCGGCGAGCACGAGTGCACCGATGAGGCCGATCGAGGCGAGGGTTGCTGCACGGCGATAGCGACGTTGCGGGGTGGGGTTGACGGGCTGGGTAGTCATGAGGGTCTCCTTCGTATGGGTGTGGTCGTTAGGCCGCTGTGGCGAGGGCGAGGTCGCGGCGAAGAGTGCGGTGCCACCGCGAGTGCGGCAGGGCGGGCGCGAACGCCGCGAGTCCGGTGCCGTACTTGCTGAGTCGCACGGGTCGTTGACCGTGCTGCCACAGCAAGCGGTCGACGGCCGAAGGCCGCGCGCCCGACTTGGTTTCGATGACCACCAGTGCGGGTCGGCGCAGAACTGGCCGGTCGGCGGGGTCAATCGCGCCCACGAGCAAGAGCCACTCGAGCTCGGTGTCGATCGTGGCCCGGCCTTCACCGCCCGGCAGCAGCAGGGTGCTGCGGCGGTATCGCGTTTCGAGCACGGGGTGCAGCGCGGCCTGCTCGTCAGCGCCCACCGAAGCGAGGGCGAGTGCGATCTCTCGCCGCTCGGCAGGCATCAGCCGATCGGGCATCTCAGCGGGATGCGGCATGCGCTCTTTCACAGTGGTGCCGCGAGCGCCGCGAGTCTTGAGCTCGAGGTACGCGGTGCCCGAATCGAGATAGGTGCGAACGCGCACCTTGAGACGGCGCCTGCGTGGTTGAGCCGCTCGGTGATAGCAGTCGAGCTCGACAGTGTCGAAGTAGGTCGAGGCATAGCGCGCCGCGCGTGAGCCGTCGATCTCGAGGGCGCGCGTGCCTGCGGGGAGCATCCCGAGCACGGTCTCGGCCACGTCAACGGGCACCGCATATTTGCGATCGACGCGCGTCATCATGGCGGCTTCGGCGACAATCTCGTCGAGCGAGACGGGTGGCAGTGCGTCGAGGGCGCCGAGCAGGCGGTCGGTCGCGGCGCTCATTGCGCACCACCCTGGATGCCCTGCCCGAGCAACTCGGCGCCCGAAGGCTCGCGGCGCGCAGCCGAAGCGCCGCCGGGCGCCCGGTCGAACCGCACATCGACGAGGCACGTGTCGTTGACGAGATCGACGTGCTGCACCGTGAAGCGGCGCACGCGACCACCGAGCAGCGATTCGAGTCGCAGCACGAGCTCGCGCTCGTCGGTGTAGACAGCGTCGAGCGTCACGGTTCGGTGCTCGCTGCGACGCAACAGGGCCGGGTGATCGACGACGGCCAGCGCACTGACGATGAGCGCCATGAGTGCGATCGGCACGATGGAGATCGTGGTGGTGAGGCCGGCGATGAGGCCCAGGGCGAGGCTCGCGAAGTAATAGGCGATCTCGCGCTGCGAGATCTCGTCGCTGCGCAAGCGAATGATCGACAGCACACCGAAGAGCCCAAGGCCAATGCCGAGTGAGACGGCCGTATCGGCAAGGATCACCGACACCGCGAGCACGCCCACGTTGACGCCGACGAAGGCGACGAGGAGGTCGCGGCGTCGGTGGCGTCGAAAGTAGAGCACGCCAGCGAGCAGCGTGATCGCGACGAGGTCGAGAGCGATGAGCATGAGGGCATCCATGGCGGGCTCCTTCGAGCGAGTGAATGGTCAGTGATGGGGCACTGACTAGTAGGCGACTCGCCGCTATGGCTTCCCTATGTCTCCGCTATTGCGCGCAGATGGATGCCCGTACCCAGTCGTTCACCAGGCTCATGAACTAGGCTAACGATCGATGACTGACGCACCACCGACCCCGCCCACCGATCGCCCCGCCACCGAGCCCGACGAAGAACTGCGCCTTCTCGTGCAGAAGCTCGCTCGTCGCATTCGCGCTGAGCGCGCCGGCAGTGGCGTCAGCGATACCCAACTCGGCGTGCTGTGGCGCCTCGTCTCAGAAGGTCGATCGACACCGGGCCGCCTCGCCGAGGCCGAGAAGGTGAGCCCGCCGAGCATCAACCGCACGCTCAACGCGCTCGAGGCGAGCGGCTACGTGCGGCGCGAGCCGAGCCGCGATGACGCGCGGCACGTGTGGGTGAGCCTCACCCCCGCCGGCGACGAACTCATCGCCGAGACACGTCGCCTGCGCAATGCGTGGTTTCACGAGCAGCTCACGGCGTTGAGCGCGGAGGAGCGCGCCACGCTCGATGCCGTGCGGCCCGTGCTGCAGAAGCTCGCCGACGCGTGAGGGCGGCGTCATGAGCACGATGTTCCGCTCACTCGCCGGCATCAACTATCGACTGTGGTTCGCCGGCGCTCTCGTGTCGAACATCGGCACGTGGATGCACCGCACGGCCCAAGACTGGTACGTGCTCACCGAGCTCACCGATAACGATGCGGCGGCGGTGGGCTTCACGATGGCCCTGCAGTTCGGCCCAGCCCTGCTCATCGGGCCCTTCGCAGGCATCATCGTCGACCGCATGCACGGTCGGCGGTTGCTCGCCATGACGCAGAGCGCGCAAGCGCTGCTCGCGCTCGGTCTCGGGTTGCTCATGGTCACGGGCACCGCCGAACTCTGGATGGTCTACGCCCTCGCTCTCGCGCTCGGAGTCGTCACCGCGGTCGAGGCGCCGGCTCGGCAGACCTTCGTGGGCGAGCTCGTCTCGCGCGACGACTTGCCCAACGCCGTGGCGCTCAACTCGACGTCGTTCAACGGCGCGCGGCTCATCGGCCCCGGCATCGCCGGGCTGCTCACGGCACTCATCGGCGCCGGGTGGGTCGTGCTGCTCAACGTGCTGACCTTCGCCGCGATGCTCACCGCGCTCGCGCTGCTGCGGCGAGACAAGCTGCATCCCATCGAGAAGCTCGGCCGGGGGCGCGGGCAGCTGCGGGAGGGCATCCGCTATGTGGCCCGCCGGGGTGATCTGCTCATCGTCTTCGTCATGGTGTTTCTCGTCGGCGCGTTCGCGATGAACTTCGCGATCTTCACGGCGACGATGGCGCGCGTCGAGTTCGACCGCGGCGCTGGCGAGTTCGGGCTGCTCTCGTCGATTCTCGCGATCGGGTCGATGAGCGGCGCGTTGCTGTCGGCCCGACGGGAGCGACCGCGCTTGCGCACGATCGTGCTCGCGAGCCTCGGTCTCGCGGCGTCGATGGGGGCAGCCGCCCTCATGCCGACCTTCGAGCTTTTCGCGATCGCGCTCGTGCCTGTCGGGTTCGCCGCGCTCACGATGATCACGGCAGCGAACTCCTACGTGCAGACGACCACGCGGCCCACGATTCGCGGCCGCGTCATGGCGCTCTACCTCACGATCTTTCTCGGCAGCGTGCCCATCGGCGCTCCGCTCATGGGACTCATCGCCAACGAGCTCGGCGCCCGCTGGGCCATCGCGGGCGGTGCGATCGCGTCACTGCTCGCGGCGGTCGCCGCCGTGCTGTGGATGCGCTCCACGAAGTCGCTGCGCATTCGCCGAGGGCTTGACGGCGATCGGTGGTGGCGCCTGCGCGTGCGCTACGACGGCGACGACTACGAGCGCCGCATGCGCGACCTCGAGACCGCGACGCAAGAGATTGCGATCGTCGAAGCCGGTTCGCGCCGCGGCTAGTCGCGCAGTTCGGGGATGCGCTTCGTGCGAATGAGCTCGCTGAGCCAGTGACCGCTGTCTTTCACGGTGCGCTCGAGCGAGTCGTAGTCGACGTGCACGATGCCGAAGCGCTTCGTATAGCCGTAGCCCCACTCGAAGTTGTCCATGAGCGACCAGACTTGGTAGCCGCGAAGGTCAACGCCGCGCTGCATCGCCCGGTGCGCAGCGGTGAAGTGGCGCCGCAAGTAATCGATGCGCAGAGGGTCGTGCACGCGACCGTCGACGACCTCATCGGCGAAGGCCGCGCCGTTCTCGGTGATCATGAGCGGCAGGTCAGGAAACTGCTCGCTCAGACTCACGAGTAGCTCTTCGAGGCCATCGGGCGCAATGTTCCAGCCCATCTCGGTGTACGGCCCCGCTTGATTTTGAAACTCGACGTCGGTGCTGCCCGGCCACGGTGAGCCGCCAACGTCTTTGTGGCCGTCATTGTTCTCGCGTGGCGAGCGGCCGTCCCACATCTTCACCGTGACGGTCGAGTAGTAGTTGACGCCGAGCATGTCGATGGGCTGGTGGATGAGTTCGAGGTCACCGGGCCGCACGAACTGCCAGTCGGTGACGCTCGCGGTGTCTTCCAGCAGATCGGCCGGGTACTCGCCGCGAAGCATCGGGCCGGTGAAGGCGCGGTTGGCGAGAGCGTCGATGCGGCGGGCGGCTTCTGGTGACGTCTCGTCGTCTCCCCGGATGACGTGGAAGTTCAGAGTTGCCGAGTACTGCGGGTCGTTGCGGGCCACATCGCGCAGCGCCGTGAGACCGAGACCGTGGGCGAGATTCAAGTGGTGCACAGCGGTGAGGGCAGCACGGCCGCTCGTGATGCCGGGAGCGTGCGCGCCCGAACCGTAGCCGAGGTAGGCGCTGCACCAGGGCTCGTTGAGCGTCGTCCACATCGCCACGCGGTCGCCGAGCGCCTCGCCCACGAGGTGCGCGTAGTCGGCGAAGCGGTAGGCGGTGTCGCGGTTGGTCCAGCCGCCGAGATCTT
>SXMH01000059.1 GCA_005777405.1 Actinomycetota bacterium | reverse complement strand
TTGGCCTTGAGGGCCGGCGCCTTGGTCTTCGAGACCTTCGGCGAGCGGCCCTTGCGGACCAGCTGTTGAATGGTGGGCAAAACTGCTCCTTGTGAATGCTGCACGGTGACAGCGGTTGCGGATGATGTTGTCCCCGATCAGCTCTCGCTTCACGGGCTCACGCGGATCCCGCCGCCTCGGCGACGGGATATGCCGTGGGGGTGTGCTCTCGCGACCGCCGAAACGATCGTCTGATGCAGAGACCCTCTGCACGAACTGCAACCCGCCAACTCGCAGCACGTCGAACGACGGCACGCGCGATGGCGCGCCGAAGCACGCACGGAATCGAGCATACGCGCCTGCCGCCTCAGCGGTCAAACGATGGATGCCGCACTCAGGCTCTGCTGAGCTCGAGCAGAGCATCCATCGATCGCACCTGTTCGTGATCGAGCAGTCGATCGCCCGTGGTTCAGCCTCCGACGGTGGCGCGGTGCGCGGCGAGATCGCTCTCGTACGCGGCGCGCGCCTCGGCGTTCTTCGCGCGAGCGGAGCGACCGCGACGGGAGACGATGCCGCCCACCCAGATCGGCACCTCGCGCGCCGCGATCGCGGCCGCCCAGCCGAGCGGGTTCGTGAGTTGCTCGAGCACGACGGCACCGACGACGGGCGCGGGGGCGCCGAACGCGCCGGCGACGATGATCGCGGCGCCGATGAAGCCGATCCACACGATGATCGCGACGATGAAGCCTCCGAGCACGTGCGCCCACCAGCCCGCGCGGTTCACAATGACGATGAGCAGCAGGTAGGCGAGCGCGAAGACGATGACGGGAATCCAGAACGTCGGCGTGCCCGTGAAGCGCACGGCGCCCGCGATGCCGAAACCGGGAACGACGAGGCCAAGCACCGCGACGAGTGCCGAGTAGGCGATGGCGAAGATGCCGGCGCCGAGCAGAGCGACGAGGGCTCCGATGCCGCGAGCGCCCTTGGCGCGAGGTGGTTGCGGCGCACTGACGTAGACAACTGCAGGCGCCGTGGTCTCGGTAGGCGCGGTGGTGTTCACCGGTTCGACGGGCGCAGTGGTGTTCACCGCGGCAGGCTCGACGGCGTCGACATCGACCGGTTCGGCGACGGCCGCCTGTGTCTCAGCGTCCGACGTCACCACCTCGACCGGAGCTGGCTCGACCGGAGCTGGCTCGACCGGTGCTGGCTCAACCGGGGTCGCGCCATTCGGCTCCGCTGCTCCACTGTCGACAGGGGTCTTCTCGGCCATGACGCATCCTTCCCACGGGGAATCGCTCGGTGCGCCACCCTACCAAGCCGCGGTGACGGGATGCTCGCCGAAGTCAGCGCTGCGCGACTAGCTACTCTCCCTCGGTGCTCTCCGAGTCAGCGGGCTCTTCCTCGGCGATCGGTGCGCCGCCGAGAGGTAACGCGCCTTCGGCGGGCGGTCCGGAGATCATGTAGGCGGTGATGGTAATCGTCGTGCGAAGTGCGTCATCGTCAGCCGAGTACACGTAATTGGTGACAAGCGTGAATCGCTCGGAGGCCTGGACGCGTGCCACGAGGTCGAGAGAGTTTCGCCAATCGCCGAGCACGACGAGACTCGCGTCGAGTTTGAGCAAGGTTCCTTCTGGCACTTGCCCCTTGTCATCTACGACGATGAGTGGATCGGCAGGCGTTGGCTCCGCGACCGCGAGGTTCTCAAGTTCAAGGTCATCGTCGAGCAAGCCGAGTAGGTACTCCTCGACGACGTCGTCGTACTCGGGTAGTTCGGGGAATTCGGCTTGCAGTGCCAGAAGCTCGGCTTCAAACTCACTGAAGCTTTCGGCATCTTGCCGAAGCTGTTCGAGGGTGATCGTCGTCGCCTGATTCTGCGCGGCCACGAGCACGCGGTCGGATTCAGCGCGGGCTGCTTCGGCGATGCGTGGCGAGATTCCCAGGAACCAGCCCAGCGCGACGAGGAGGATCACGATGATCACCGTCGCGAAGGTCCAGATGCGATTTCCGGCGGAGGTCACTCTGTCTCTCCTTCAGTCGTCGCGCGTTGCGAGAGAGCATCGCTCGTGAGGTTCAACGTCACGGTCGTCACGTAGCCCTCTCCATCTTCGAAGACGATCGAGTCGATGCTCGCGTCAGCGTAAGTCTCTAGGTCCTCCCACGCACGGAGCCATCGCCACGGCTCGGGTTGCGCGGTGGTCACCACCGCGACCTGCACAGTGGCCGATCGGGGCGTGCGCAGCGGCCCCTCCAGGACCAGCGGCGCTTCGAAGGGCACGTTGCTCGTGAGGGTCAGGGCGCCTACCACTTCGTCGTCGTTCAGCACTCTCAGGTACGGCAGCACTTCACTGCGCCACGAAACGTCGACACCGGCGATTGACGCGCGGATGTCGTCAACCGCTGCAAGTCGCCCCTGCAGTCGGGTGACATCGGCGTACTCGAGCTGCTCAGCCACGAGTTGCTCCGTCACTCGACGCTCGTCAGCCAGTCGCTGCTGCGCGACTCCGGCCAACCAGGTCGCGCCGACGACACCCGCGACGACGACCGCGAGCACGAACACTGCGATGGCAACGAGCCCGCGCCGCCGCGCGTTCTCGCGCTTGCCCTGAGCAACCTCGGGCGGCATGAGGTCGGCGCGGGGCGGAGCCCCGTAGACGAGTGCCTGTGTCTGTCGCTGATCTTTGCGGCTCACAGGGTGCCTCCGATCGCGAGACCGATCCCCGTCGTCCAGCTCTCGACGCGGTCATCAGCGGTCTTGCCCCGCAATTGCCGGCCGAGTTGCACGACCGCAAGCGGATTGACGGGCACGACGGCGATTCGCGTCGACTCAGCGAGTGCCGTGGCGAAACCACGCAAGCGCATGGCGCCTCCTCCCGCGGAGAGGTGCTCAAAAGTCGCCCCTGGGCGCACCGAGCCGAAGTACACGAGCGTGTTGCGAATTGCGGTGAGCAGCTCGCTCGTGCCCTCGTGAATGACCTCAATCGCGCGACGTTCTTCGTCCGACTGCGGCGTCGACGTGAGCCCGAGGGTGCGCTTGAGCGCCTCGGCCTGCTCACGGGGGATGTTGAGTCGGGTCATGAGCAGGCGCGTCACATCATCACCACCGCTCGGCACAATGCGAATGAAGTGAGGTACGGCGCCCTTGACGATGATGATCGATGTCGCATTCGCGCCAATGTTCATGTGCACGGCGTAGCCCTCGGCCGGGTTCGACAGAGAATGCATGCGCGTCGTGGCGAAGGGCAACAGGTCCATGCTCACCGGTTCGAGGCCTGCCATGGTGGCTGCGGTGATGTTGGTCGTCACTGCTTGCTTGAAAGCCGCGATGAGCAGGCCGTTGACGACGGTGCCCGACTCGGCCTGACCTTCGCCGATCGGGTAGAAGTCGAGTACAGCGTCGGCGACGGGAACCGGCAACAGATCTTGCACCTGGTAGGGCAGCGACTCCTTGATCTGGGCGAGCGGGATGCGCGGCACACTGAGATCGCGCACGATGACGCTCTGGCCCCCGATACCGAGGGCTATCTCTTTCGACTTGAAGCCGCCGGCCGCCCACAAGCGACGATAAGCGCTCGCCACGGTGTGCGGCTCAACCACTTCTCCGCGCTTGACGGCGCCATCGGGACTCGGTACTTCGTGCGCGCGCACGAGGGTCGGTCGCCCCTTTGTCGAGAGGTCGACTTCGACGGCCCGCAAGCTCGAGCTGCCGATGTCAATGCCGACGACGGTCGATGCCATGATCTCGCCCCTCCCTCAGTTCAGTCCGACGATTGACCAGTAGGCACTCGCAATCGGTTCGCCGGCGACGATGCCGAGCCAGGCTCCTGCCAGCATCCACGGCCCGAACGGAATTCCCGTGCTGCGACGCGCCCGGCGAAGGGCGATGAGCACGATGCCGAAGAGGCCGCCGAGCAAGAACGCCGCCATCGCACCGACCGCGAGAGCCGCCCACCCGAACCAGCCGAGCACGAGCCCGATGACACCCGCGAGCTTGACGTCGCCCATTCCCATACCTTGCGGTGCGATGAGCGCAAGAACGAGATAGATGACGAAGAGAATGCCCGCGCCCGCCGCCGCGCGGGCGATGCTCTCGACGCTGCCCATGAGAAGTGCTGCAGCCCCGAAGAGCACAAGAAGAACAACGTAGGAGGGGAGTACCAATGCGTTCGGCAGACGGTGGGTGTCAAGATCGATCGCCGTGAGCGCGATCGTGATTGACGCAAAGAAGAGCAGGGCGACGAGCACGAGCATCTCGGCACCGAACGAGGCACCCCCGGACGACAGCAACATGGGCGAACGCCAGAGCGCGATACCCACGAACACTGCCGCGGTTGACAGCTCGATCGCCGGATAGCGCGGAGAGATTCTGGTGCCACAGTCGCGGCACCGCCCTCGCAGCACGAGCCAGCTGACGATCGGAATATTGTCGCGCGAGCGGATCGGCGTCGCGCACTGTGGGCACGCGCTCGCGGGCCGCACGACAGACCGGCCCGCGGGCACGCGGTAGATGACGACGTTGAGGAACGAGCCGATGGCCGCGCCGAGCAGTCCGAGAACGACAGCGAGGGCGGCAGTGTCAACCAGCGTCGGCGACATTGCGAATCCAGAGCATCTCGCGATCGGCCTCGGTCGCGGAACCACCTGACTCTTCGCCGGTCGACAGGTTGACTCCGGGCAGACCGACGGCGGTGTACGCCAGCCGTGCGGCGCCCGACAGCGACGCCAGGCCCGCGAACAGCTGACCCTTGAAGTTGAGCCCTGAGGCAATATCAGCGTCGCACGGCGTGTAGATCATCACCGAAATGTTCGAGGTGAAGCTGAACGAACCGCCGATGTCGAATCGCTGACCACTCGAGCACGTCGGCAGGTTGTTGTCGACGGTGTCGGGAGTGATGAGCCACAAGCGGGCGGCGTTGGTCGAGGTGAAGCCAGCGCTGCCGCCGAGGTCAAAGCGGTTGGCGATGATGGCGAGGTCCCCACGCAGGGCCACCTTTTGGTACGAGCTCGGGTTGACGCCGTTGGTGCAGCCGCGCGCGTCGATGATGCCGGGGCGGTCACCGATCGCGGAAATCGCGGTCGTGTACGAGCTGTAATTGCACGAACCGCTGATGGTGGCGAGGGTGAATCCCTCCCAGTCGGACGGGTCGAACGCGTAGTCGACCCAGTCGGGCACGAACGGCCGCGGAGGAGTCAGATAGGGGCTTGCCGACGGACCCGACGGCACGATCGTTTGGCTACCGACGGTGCCGCTAGGACCAGTTCGGGTGCGCGTCGTGAGATTGCCGACGATGCGAGAATCCCAGTCCATGTAGGTGTCGCCCAGCGTCCACGCGTTGCCATCGATGCGCGTGCTCGAGTTGAGGCGCAACTGCTGCTGACTGGCGTTGCCTCCGATGCGCGTCCCGCCCCCGCTAAGAGTCGTCGACGTCGTCGACCAGGCGTTGCGGCCGATCACGGATGAGCCGGAGACGCTGATGGAGTTCGCGACGAGATTGCCGCCGACGCGAACGCCGCCCGACAGCGAGGCGGCACCAGAAGCCCAGGCATTGCCGGCGATGTTGCACGAACCGCTAATGGAGAGACTGCCGTTGTTGACGACCCAGTCGGCCTCTCCGGCGCTCGCGCCGGAGCAGGTGACGTTGCCCTCTCGGATGAGCACACTCGGGCTCGACCCGTCGACGGCCACGAGCGTGCCTGACCCCGTGAAGCCCGTCGCGTTGTACGCGTAGATCGCCGGGCCGCTCGGCACGAGTCCGCCGCTCGATTCCACGGACGAGAGCACTGCCTCGAGATTGCTCTCGTCAAAGCCGCTCGCGCCGGTCTGATTCGTCGTCTGCGCCCATCCCGACGACAGAATCTTGACCCGCTGCGCCGTCGTGGTCGGGCACGCGCGGGTCCAGGTCGAGCCGAACTCGACCCAGATCGTGGCTTCATAGCGCGGGTCAGTATTCGGTGCGCTCTCGTAGACACCGCCGTTGCTCGCGCAGGTGCCTTCGAGCAGGCCCGCCCGCGCCTCGGCAATGCCAGCCTCCGCGGCAGCCTGAGACTGCACCCCGTTGCGGGTGAGTGTGGTGTAGCTCACCGAGGACACGATGGTCGTCGAAATCACGGCCGTGAGGATGACGCCGACGCCCATAAGACCGACGACGGCGGCCATCGCGGCGCCCTCGTCCTCTCGGCGCAGCCTGCGTGACAGTGTGGTCAGAAGCATGAGTCAACCTCCTCGACCCCGGTGAGCCGGGGTGCTGCGAAACGAATGGCGACGGCAGGGGCATCCCCCGTGTCAGCGTCGAAGGCAACACGTACCGTGTCACCTTCTGCGGTGAAGACTCGACCGCCGTCAGGAGCTGTGACCCCCTCGATGAGCGACGTCCAGCTCGCGAGTTGGGCGGATGACGGCGCGACGATCGGCGTGCCGTCGGGGCCGGAGGTGTAGCGGATTTGGCCGTCACCTGCCGAGGTGAAGTACCAGGCGTGGCACGTCCAGACGATGCTCTCGCCGCCCGACGCAACGCGAGCGACCAGTAGCTCGCTGCCTGTTGTGCCCGAGACTTCGAAGGTCGAGGCGTTCCGGATGCGATCAGCGATTGACGTTGAGGTGAGCTGCGCGGAGGTGGTGCCCTGAGAGACGCCGGCCACCAGTCGCTCGGTCGAGAAGAGCGAAACGAGGATGCCGCCGACGACCGTGATGACGAGGCTCAGCAGACCTGCGGCGACGAGCAGTTCCATGAGAGTGATGCCGCGGTCATCCCGAGCACGGCGCGCAACGGACGCGTTCATTCGACGAACACCAGGGTCGTGGAACGGGCGAGCTCGGCGCCGCCATCGGCGACTGCGGCGACACTCTCGACACGAACCGTGCCGGTGCCGACGGGGCAGGCAGCGACCGTCGTCGTGATGCTGATGACCACGCCGCGCAGGTCGGTGAGTTGCTGCGATCCAGCAAGGCTCGCCACCGCTGAGCACGACGGCCCGGTCGCTTGCGCTACCTGCATGCGCTCGTTGACGAGTTGCACGGCGGTAGCACGGGTGGCGTTGTCGCCCGACGATCGCACGGAGGCGATGAGCAGTGGGGCGAAGGCGAGGGCGAGAAGGGCGATGAGGAACATCGAGACAACGATCTCGATAAGGCCGAGACCGCGGTCGTCAGCGACGTGACGGCGATCGATGGTCTCATTCATGGCGGGCCCCCCTCCCTGTGCAGATCATGTGTCCGGTTGGCTCAACGCGCCGTTTGGCATGTATTCGGAGCGGAGCCTGAAATCGAACGGAGTGGGGCCCTGCCGGGCCCCACTCCCTTGCGGCTCAGTAAGCCGGCCGGTGGTGCGACGTGTTACGGGCACGCCCCCGCGGCCGGAGCATCGGTCGACTCAGTGACACTCCACTCGCCGCCCGTCGGGCCGGTCTCGAGGCAGAAGTCGGAAGCAGTGCTACCGGTAGCTACGGTGACGGTGTCCGGGAAGCCGTAGCTCTCCAGAGTTCCGGTTCCGACCTGCGAGCTAACGTAGGCGACCTTCGCGGTGGCGAGGTCCGACTCGTACGCGGCCTCCTGTGCGGCCGTCTGCTGCCCCAGGAAGACGGGGATAGCGATGGCGGCGAGGATGCCGATGATGATGACGACGACGAGCAGCTCGATGAGCGTGAAGCCGTCTTCCTTGTTCTGAAGCTTCTCGCGCTGTGCGGCGATTGCCTTGGTGATGGACATGTGTCCGTTTCCTTTCCCATCAAGTGAATGTTGATAGGTGGGCCCCCCACGGAACATGAAACTGGCCCCCCACATGAACGCTAAGTGAGAGCGCTTTCCGGCAATATCCCCAGTGCGGGGGTCAGCACCGGCGCGCCTACTGCACTTGATTGAAGATGTCGAAGATAGGCAGGTAGAGAGCCACGATCATGCCGCCGAGCACCACACCGAGAAAGGCGATCATGAGCGGTTCGATGAGCGAGGTCAGTTGCTCGGTCGTCGACTGCACTTCGTCGTCATAGAAGTCCGCGATCTTCTCGAGCATCGTCTCGAGAGCACCAGAGTCTTCACCCACCGCGATCATCTGGGTCACCATGGGCGGGAAGATGGGCTCGTCGGCGAGCGGCGCCGCGATCGTGCGGCCTTGCCGCACAGAATCTTGCACTGAGAGCACGGCTTGCTCGACCTGCCAGTTGCCCGAGGTCGAGCCGATGATCGAGAGCGCCTGCAAGATCGGCACGCCTGATCCGATCATGGTGCCGAAATTGCGCGTGAATCGTGCGATCGCGATCTTCTGGAAGAGCTTGCCGAAGACGGGCAGCTTGAGCAGCAACGGCTCCCACCATGCTCTGAAACGCGGCGTGTGGCGGTTTGCGCGCCACCACAGGGCACCGCCAACGATGAGCACGACGAGCAGCGGACCGAGCCAGACCATCTGCCGCGAGATGCCCACGAGAATGAGCGTCGGCACGGGCAGCGTGCCCCCCAGATCGGAGAAGAGGTCTTCGAAGACCGGCACAATAAAAACGATCATGCCCACGACAGCGAGCAGCGCCATGATGAGCACCACGACCGGATAGGTCAAGGCCGACTGAATGGTGTCTTTGAGCTTGACTTCTTTCTCGTAGTTCTTCGCTACGGATTCGAGCGCGGTCTCGAGAAAGCCACCGACCTCGCCGGCACGCGAAAGGTTGACGAAGATCGGCGGAAAGGTCTTGGGGTGCTTGGCGAGACTGTCAGAGAAGGTCGCGCCCTCTTCGACCGAACCGCGCACGTCGTCGATGACCTCGGCAAGCTTCGGGTTCTCGCTCTGCGAGGCCAGAATCGTGAGCGCCTTCAGCAGTGGCAGACCGGCACCGATCATCGTCGCGAGCTGACGGCTCATGACCGCGAGATCTTTGATCGTCACCCGCTTGTCGAAGAGTCCACCCAGGGAGATGTCGCGATTCAGCCCCGTGCCGGCGGCGACCTGCTGAATCGAGATGGGCGCGATGCCCATGGTGCGCAGGCGGGAGGCGACGGACGACTCGCTCGGAGCATCCACTCGCCCCTTGACGACCTTGCCGGTGCCATCGCGACCGGTGTAGGCGTAGGTGAGTGCTGCGGCCATCAGAAGCGTCCTGCCATGTCGGGCGAACTCGCCATGCCCGTGGGCGACTGGCGGTGCACGAGCCGGTTGAAGTTCTCGGGGTCTTGCATCTTCGAGGCCGCGACCTCGTGCGTGACGAGGTGACTGTTGACGAGGTCGGCGAGGTGCTGATCCATGGTGTGCATGCCCGCCTCACGGCCGGCCTGCAGTGCAGAGGTGATCTGGTAGGTCTTGCCCTCGCGGATGAGGTTGGCGATGGCCGGGGTCGTGACCATGACCTCGGTCGCGATGATGCGGCCCTGACCCGTCGCGCGGGGTAGCAGAGTCTGGCAGACCACGCCTTGCAGCGTGAGTGCCAACTGCGAGCGCACTTGCCCTTGCTGGTGCGGCGGGAAGACGTCGATGATGCGGTCGATGGTCTGCGCCGCCGACTGGGTGTGCAGCGTCGCGAAGACCAGGTGGCCGGTCTCGGCCGCCGTGAGGGCCGTCGACACCGTCTCGAGGTCGCGCAACTCACCGATGAGAATGACATCGGGGTCTTGCCGCAGCACTCGCTTGAGGGCGTCGCCGAAGGAGTGCGTATCGGCACCGACCTCGCGCTGATTGACGAGCGACCGCTGGTTGCTGTGCACGAACTCGATGGGGTCTTCGATGGTCACGATGTGGTCAGCGCGCGACTTGTTGACCAGATCGATAAGCGCGGCGAGGGTCGTTGACTTGCCGGAACCGGTCGGACCGGTGACGAGCACGAGACCGCGCGGCAGGCCGGCGAACTTCGAGACGACGCTCGGAACCCCCAGCTGCTTGAGCGACTTGATCTCGCTGGGGATGAGTCGGAACGCGGCAGCCATCGCGTCGCGATCACGGTAGAAGTTCACGCGGAAGCGTGCCTCACCGCGCGGGCTGATCGCAAAGTCGAGCTCCCACTCCTGCTCGAACGACGCCCGCTGACGCGGGTTGAGAATGCTGCCGAGAATCTCGGAGACGTGCTCGCGACTCCACACCGCGCCACCACCGGCAGCACGAAGCTCTCCGTCGACGCGCACCATCGGCGCGCTCTCCGCTGCCACGTGCAGGTCACTACCGCTCCGCGCGACGAGCTCGTCGAGTGCACTCAGTAAGAGCGGGTGGATGCCCTCCATCACTCTCCCCGTCGGCACGACGGGCGGCGGCGCGGCGGCCACGGTTGTTCCAGCCGGAGGTGGAGCGTCGAGGCGTCCCCCGGCAGGGGGCGGTGCCGCGATCGCGGACTGCACGGGCGCGACATCGATCGCCGCGCCGGTCGGCGGCGGGAAGGCCGCCGGCGCGGTCACTGGCACAACGGGAGGCGGTGAGGCGAGGGGTGCAGAGAACGCGGGCGCCGGGAACGCGGGCGCGGCGGTCGCGGGCGGAGCACTCGCCGAGGGCGCGTCTGTCGTCACCGACCACACTCGGCGCGGCATACCGCCCTCTGTCGGCACGCTGCCGACCGCGTTCGCATCCGTCATGCGCTCTCCCCCTTCAGGTTCTTGCCTCATCGACAGCGCTCCCCCGAACGCTGCCTTTGTGCTTACGCGACGACGCGCAGCACTTCTTCGATCGACGTCAGACCGGCGCGCACTTTGGCCCACCCGTCTTGACGCAGTGTCAGCATGCCTTGAGCGGTCGCCGTACGCATGATCTCCGCGCTCGATGCGCGGGCGACGGCGAGTCGCTCGATGTCTTCGGTGACGCTCATGACCTCGTGCAGCGCGAGGCGACCGCGGTATCCCGTTCCCGAGCAGGCCGAGCAGCCGACCGCGTGATAGAACCGCGGGCTGAGCTCGTCTTCTCGCCGACCGAAGCCGAGGTGATCAAGGTGCTGCACCTCGTATTCCTGCAGTTGCTTGCAGCGGTCGCAGAGACGGCGAGCGAGTCGTTGCGCGACAACGCAATCGAGGGCCGAACCGACAAGGAAGGGCTCGATGTCCATCTCGATGAGGCGGGTGATGGCACTCGGAGCGTCATTCGTGTGCAGCGTGGAGAGCACGAGGTGGCCGGTCAGTGATGCCTCGATGGCGATCTGCGCGGTCTCTTGGTCGCGAATCTCACCGATGAGCACGACGTCGGGGTCAGAGCGGAGGATGCTGCGCAGCGCACTCGCGAACGTCAGCCCCGCCTTGGGATTCACTTGCACCTGATTGATGCCCGCCATGCGGTACTCGACCGGGTCTTCGACGGTGATGACGTTGATCTCGGGTCGCGAGACGGCGTGGAGCGTCGTATAGAGCGTCGTCGACTTACCCGAGCCGGTCGGTCCGGTGACGAGGATCATGCCGTAGGGCTTGGTGTACGAAGTGCGGTACGCCGCGAGGTTGCGGTCGAGCATGCCGAGCTCGCTGATGTCTCGACGTGTCGCATTGTTGTCGAGAATGCGCATGACGACCTTCTCGCCGAACACGGTCGGCAGGGTCGCGACGCGGAGGTCGATGATCTGACCACCGTGCTGCACCGACATGCGGCCGTCTTGCGGCCGACGGCGCTCGGCGATGTTGATGTCGCTCATGATCTTGAGCCGCGAGATGACGCCGTTCTGAATGTTCTTGGGCGCCTGCTGCACGTCGTGCAGCACGCCGTCGATGCGGTAGCGCACACGCATCTCGAACTCGCCGGGCTCGATGTGAATGTCAGAGGCGCTGTCTTGAATCGCCTGGCCGATGATGAGGTTGACGAACCGCACGATCGGAGCGTCGTCGGGGTCGGCCTCGCGCAGCGCGAGTTCGTCGTTCGCTGCCGGAGCAGTCTCTTCTTCGATCGCCGTCGTGAGGTCGCTGAGCTCGTTATCGGCGCGGTGAAAGCGGTTGATGGCGGCGAGCAGATCGCTCTTCTCGGCGACGACAGCGGCGACGTGCATGCGGGTGAGAGCGCGAACATCGTCCATGGCCAGCACATCGCCGGGTTCGACCATCGCCAGAGTGATGGTGTTGCCGGTGGCGTGAATCGGCAGAACGTTGTGTCGGCGGCACAGTTGGGCCGGCACGAGGGCCACGGCCGCGCGGTCGACGGGATACTCGGCGAGTTCGACGAACGACAGGCCCGCGACCTCGGCTTTCGCAGAGGCGGCCTGCGAGGGCGACACGAGCCCGCGCTCGATGAAGTCGTGGACGACGACCTCGTCGCCTTCGTCACGCACCTTGTCGAGCGACTCGATGGGCATGAGCCCACGAATGATGAGCACTTCGCTGACGGAAACCATGGCAGAACCTCCCCCCTGGATGCACGCGTCCCGATGGGGAGCGCTTGCACGGACTGCCTGACCGTCACGGTACGACACGCCGTGATCACGACGATAGTCCCGTGTTCGGGGGTAGTCCACACCAGTCACATGAATCACATGCGCCACACGCGGATCGGCGGGCGCTGCAGTCTCTTCGGAGCGGAGGGGGCGACGGGATGCTCAGCTGAGCGAGATTCAGCCGACAGGCGGCACGAGCGCGCCGGAGGGAGTGCAACCGGCCCCGCGCACCACCCCGCTCTGGGCGGTGCTCGCCCACGTGCGCGTCAGCAGCGCGTGCTCACCGAGCAGACAGAATCCCTCGTCGTTCGTGGTGAGCGTGAGCGTGATGTCGGCATCACCGTGCTGACTCACGATGGCATCGAGCTCAGCGCCCGTGGGCCAGTCTCCGTCGAGGTGGCGCGCCTCGATGATGGGCAGCGTGGCGTTCGCGACCGCCGACTGCACGGCACTGCCGCGGGCGGAGTCGACGTTGGCGACAAGCAGCGGGATCGCGATCGCGGCGAGGATGCCGAGAATGAGCACCACGACGAGCAGCTCGACGAGAGTGAAGCCGTCGTCGGCTGGTCGGACGTCGCGAAGGCGACGAGAGATCGGGTGGCTGACCATGAGGTGGTCTCACCCTAGAACGAGAACGGGGGCCCTGCCAGTGCTGGCAGGGCCCCCGTTCGCGTCACAGGACGCGCATCAGCTGTACGTGCCGCCGGAGCCGCTCGTGCCGCTGAAGTCATCCGAGCTGAACGACTCGAAGTCGACGAACGACAAGTCAGCCTCGGTGAAGCTCGTGTCGTCGGCGAAGATGCGGTTCGGGTAGCGTTCCGCCTTCGCCTCCTCCGTCGCCTCGACCGTGACATT
>SXMH01000058.1 GCA_005777405.1 Actinomycetota bacterium | reverse complement strand
TCCGCACCGAGTTCCTCACCACGACGCGCGGTACCGGCATCGCCAACGCCATCGCTCACGGCTACGAGGCCTGGGCGGGGTCGATCGTCTCGCGCAACAACGGGTCGATCGTCGCCGACCGCTCGGGAGTGGTGACGAGCAACGCGATGATGACGCTGCAAGAGCGCATGACCTTCTTCGTCAACCCGACCGAAGAGGTCTACGAGGACATGGTCGTGGGCGAGAACTCGCGCGCCGACGACAGGGACGTCAACATCACGAAAGAGAAGAAGCTCAACAACATCCGCTCGTCAACGGCGGAAGAGCTCGAGCGACTCACGCCCCCGCGGCAGCTCACTCTCGAGGAGTGCCTCGAGTTCGCCCGTGAAGACGAGTGTGTCGAGGTGACGCCCGAGAAGGTGCGCATTCGCAAGGTCGAGCTCGATCAGACGCTGCGCGCTCGCGCCGCGTCGCGCCTCAAGAAGCAGAACGCCTGAGCCTGCGGGCAGCACCAGCATTGCGGTTGTCGACCGCCGACCAACGAGGAGCCTCGCTATGAGCATCCGACCCCGAACTCGCCTCGCTGCGCTCGCGCTCGCCGGTGCGCTCGCGGTGGGCGCGACGGGCTGCAGCACGGGCACTCCGATCGACAACATCGTCGAAGGTCTCGTGCAGCAAGGTGTCGACCAGATCATGGGCGGCATCGACGAGCAGATTCGCGGGCTCGTCGATGAGGTGCTCGCCGGTGTCGAGATCACGACCGATGGCACAGTGCCCGCGAGTTTTCCGACCGAGGTACCGCTCACGGGCGAGGTGCTCGGCGGCGGCGCCGGTCCGGAGGGTTCGGGCTGGGTCGTGCGCACGCAGCTCGACGGTGGGCTCGGCTTCGATGACGCGGCAGCAGCGCTCGAGTTGGCGGGATTCGCCGCATCGGGGGTGTCAAGCGATGCCGACAGCGGTTACGGCGCCTACACGGGCGCGGCGTATCGAGTCGACCTCTCCGTCGCGACTGACGCCGACGGCGTGGTGACGGCCACCTACGTCGTGACCTCGCTCTGACGCAGTGCAGTTAGGCTGAACGAGTGAAGATCGCACGTTTCAGCACTGGTGCTGACCCCCAGTTCGGCATCGTGGACGACGACGAACTCGTGGTGCTTGCGGGCGACCCGATGTTCCATGGCTACGAGACCACCGGCGAGCGTGTGCGGCTCGCCGACGCGAAACTGCTGGCACCGGTCATCCCACGATCGAAGGTCGTGTGCATCGGCATGAACTACGCCGCGCACGTGCAGACGATGCAGTACGACGGTCCCCAGAATCCCCTCATCTTTCTCAAGCCCAACACGGCCGTCATCGGGCCAGACGAGCCGATCATTCTTCCTCCGGTCGAGGGGCGCATCACGCACGAAGGAGAACTCGTCGTCGTGATCGGGGCCGTGGCCAAGCGCGTCAAGAAAGAAGACTGGCGCGACGTGGTCTTCGGGTACACGATCGGCAACGACGTGTCTGCGCGCGACGTCATGTTCGCCGACGGGCAATGGGCTCGCGCCAAGGGCTACGACACTTTTGCACCGATCGGCCCGTACATCGAGACCGAGCTCGACCCCGGCAACCTCGAGATCGAGACGCACGTCGACGGCGAACTGCGCCGGAAAGGCAACACGAGCGACATGATCTACGGAGTGCCCGAGATCATCGAGTTCGTGAGCGACGCCTGGACTCTGCTGCCGGGCGACATCATCATGACCGGTACGCCTGATGGACTCGGCGGCTTCACCGACGGCCAATCAGTCGAGATTTCGATCGAAGGCCTCGGCACGTTGCGTAACCCCGCGAAGAACCGCGACGACCGCATCGACGCCGATTAGTCGTCCCGTGCTGACCGCTGCCGACGTCGCCCGCGCGCAGCGCCGCACCCGCACCGTGCTCATGATTGGTCAGGTGCTCGCGGGCCTCGGCATGGGCGCAACCCTCTCGATCGGCGCCATTCTGGCCGGCGAGATCTCCGGTTCTCCCGCGTTCAGCGGCATGGCAGCGACCATGGTGACCCTCGGCGCCGCACTCGCGGCGGTGCCGCTCGCTCGCCTCGCTCGACGCGCAGGTCGGGCTCCCGCCCTCGCGACAGGCGCGCTCACGGCCGCCACCGGTGCCGTGGTCTGCACGGTGGCCGCCGGCGTGCAGAGCTTTCCCGTGCTGCTGGTCGGCCTCGCCCTTATCGGCAGCGGAACAGCGGTCAACCTGCAGTCGCGCTTTGCGGCAGCTGATCTGGCATCACCCGCGACGCGCGGCCGCGACCTTTCCCTTGTGGTGTGGGCGACGACTGTGGGCGCTGTCGCGGGCCCGAACCGCATCGGGCCCGGCGAGCAGCTCGGGGGCGTGCTCGGTATGCCCGAGCTCACAGGGCCGTTTCTCTTCACCCTCGTCGCGCAGAGCCTCGCGGCCGTGCTCTACCTGCTGGGGCTGCGTCCCGACCCGCTCGTGCTTGCTGCGGCCTGGGCGACAGAGCAGCAGCGGGTCGCCGACGCCGAGCGCGCGTCAGCGGGCTACGCAGAGAGCGCGGTGGGGGAGTCTCGCGCCGACGTCGACGATCGCGCGGGCATCCGTCTGGCGGTGCTGTCGATCGCACTGAGCCACGCGACGATGGTCGCGGTCATGGCGATGACGCCCGTGCACCTCACCGCGCACGGAGCGAGTCTCGTGATTGTGGGCTTCACCATCAGTCTGCACATTGCGGGCATGTACGCGTTGTCTCCGGTGTTCGGAGTGCTGGCAGACCGCGTCGGGCGCCGGCCGACCATTCTGCTGGGGCAGGGGATGCTCGCCGCGAGCCTGCTCATGACAGGTTTCGGCGCAGAGGCAGAAGGCTGGGTCGTCGCCGGACTCATCTTTCTGGGGCTCGGCTGGAGTGCGAGTACGGTCGCAGGTTCGGCGCTGCTCACCGACTCTGCCTCTGTTGCTCGACGCACCACCGTGCAGGGCCGCAGTGACCTCATCATGAGCGGCAGCGGCGCCCTCGGTGGCGCGCTCGCCGGTGTGGTGCTCGCGGCGAGCGGGTACTCAGGGCTTTCGTTCGCAACGCTCGGTCTCGTTGCCGTGGTCGTTGTTGCGAACATCGTCACACCGCGTCGCGCCGTTCTCACCTAGACTGCAGAGCATCGCGGCCCTGGGTCGCGCGCGCCACGCGTTCGACCGGGGGGTCGGGGCAGGTGCCGACGGGTCCGGGGGGAACCGTGAAGGCTTCACGCTCGCTGCTTGCCGCCGCAACCGCGCTCGCGCTCGTTGCCGGAGCGCTCGTCACTCCAGCTGTTGCGACGGCATCCACTGTTGTTCCTGTCGACGAGTTCGCCGATGAGCGAGCCGTCATCCTCCAGCAGACCAACGCCCTCCGCAGCCAGAACGGGTTGCCGCCACTGCGCCTCAACCCCGCCCTCAACGATCTCGCTCAAGACTGGTCGCAGCAGCAGGCTCGGGCGAGCACGATGTCGCACCGCCCCAACTTCACGGCGATGTATCCGAGCGGCTGGACGCGCGCCGCGGAAAACGTCGCCGCCGGGTATGCGGCGAACAGGGTGGTGGGCGCGTGGGCAGACTCGGCGGGTCACCGCACGAACCTGCTCTCGAACTCGACCGATATCGGTATTGGCATCGCCGCCAACTCGAGCGGGCGCCTGTACTACACGCAAAACTTCGGCCGATACTCGTCGAGTCCGCCGTCGCTGCCCGGTGAAATGCGTCGCATCGCAGGAAGCGACCGTTTCAGCACGTCAGCGCGCATCTCTGCTCAGGCGTTTCCCGGTGGCGCCTCGACGGTCTACGTCGCTTCGGGGCTCGATTTTCCCGATGCCGTGAGTGCTGCTGCGCTCGCCGGTGCTGCCGATGGCCCGCTGCTGCTCGTCCAGCCCGGCTCCATTCCCCACGCCATCCGCACCGAGTTGCGACGGCTTGATCCCGACCGCATTGTCGTCGTGGGCGGCACCTCGGTCATCTCGTCCTCCGTGCAGTCCGCCCTGCGCACGTACGCGTCACGCGTCGATCGCATCGCCGGAAGCAATCGACTGGAGACCTCGCGACTGCTCGCGCTGGATGCCTATACAGCCGGTGCGAGCACGGTCTACCTCGCGACGGCGTGGGGATTCGCCGACGCGCTCGCCGCGGGGCCAGCGGCGGCATCAGTGGATGCTCCCGTCGTGCTCGTCGACGGCCGCAGCAGCTCGGCCGATGCCGGCACGCTCGCGCTGCTCAACCGGCTCGGCACGACTCGAGTCGTCGTCATCGGCGGCACTGGAGTGATCTCGTCGTCGTTCGAGTCGAGCGTGCGCTCGACCGGCCGCACGGTCGAGCGCATCGCAGGTGCCGACCGCTACTCGACGGCGGCGCTCATCGGGCAGCGGCACTTTCCCGATGCGGCGGTTAGCTACGTCGCCACCGGTCAATCGTTCGCCGACGCGCTCTCCGGCGGCGCCGCGGCAGGAGCTCTGGGGGCGCCCCTCTACACGTCGACATCCGGTTGCGTGCCGCGCGCCGCTCACAGCGCGCTGCGTGCTCAAGACCCCGACGTCGTGCTGTTGCTCGGGGGCCTCGGAGTGCTGAAGCCGGCGGTCGCGGGCTTCTACCGCTGCTGAGCGGGCGCCGCTTCCGTCGCGGGTGCGGCGACCGGCAGGGCATCCCATCACACCGCAGCGCCTAGACTGGCCTGTCGTGACCAGCCCCGCTTTCTCGACCGCCACCGGCAGCGACGTTCGCGTGCGCTTCTGCCCGTCTCCCACCGGCACGCCCCACGTCGGACTCATTCGCACGGCCCTCTTCAACTGGGCCTATGCGCGGCACACGGGCGGCACCATGGTGTTTCGCATTGAAGACACCGACGCGGCGCGCGACAGCGAAGAGAGCTACCACCAGCTGCTTGACGCGCTGCGCTGGCTCGGCATCGACTGGGACGAGGGCGTCGAGACCGGGGGTCCGCAGGCGCCGTACCGGCAGTCGCAGCGCGGTGACATCTACGCGGGCGTCATCGAGCAGTTGCGCGCCAGCGGGCACCTTTACGAGAGCTTCATGACGGGCGAAGAGATCGAGGCGAAGAACCTCGAACTCGGTCGCGACCCCAAGCAGGGCTACGACAACTGGGAGCGCGAGCTCACCGACGAGCAGAAGGCCGCCTACCGGGCTGAGGGCCGCGAGCCCGCCTTGCGCTTGCGCGTGCCCGACACCGACCTGAGCTTCGTCGACCTCGTGCGCGGCGAGATCACCTTTCCCGCCGGCAGCTTCGTCGACTTCGTCGTCGTGCGCCCGAACGGCGCCCCGCTCTACACCTTCGTGAACCCGGTGGATGACGCACTCATGGGCATCACCCACGTGCTGCGCGGCGAAGACCTGCTGTCGTCGACCCCCCGCCAGATCGCGCTTTACCACGCACTCATCGAGATCGGCGTGGCCTCCGCGATTCCGCAGTTCGGCCACTTGCCCTACGTCACAGGCGAGGGCAACAAGAAGCTCAGCAAGCGCGACCCTGAGTCGAACCTCTTTCACCACCGCGACCGCGGCTTCATTCGCGAGGGCCTGCTCAATTACCTGTCACTGCTGGGCTGGTCACTCGCCGCTGACCGCGACATCTTCACGATGGACGAAATGGTCGCAGCGTTCGACGTCGCCGACGTCAACCCGAACCCCGCCCGATTCGACGTGAAGAAGGCCGAGGCCATCAACGGCGACCACGTGCGGCGGCTCTCGCTCGACGATTTCGTCGAGCGCAGCATCCCGTATCTGGCACAGGCCGGTCTGCTGGCCGAGCCCGTGGGCGCGCCGCAGCTCGAGCTGCTCGCCGCTGCGGCGCCGCTCGTGCAAGAGCGTGTCGCCCTGCTCGGCGAAGTGCCCGGCATGGTCGCCTTCCTCTTCACCGCCGATGACGACCTCGAGATCGAGGCGGATGCTCGCTCGTCGCTCGGCGACGACGCAGCCGCCGTGCTCGACGCCGGAGTGGCCGCTCTCGAGCCGCTCGAGACCTTCGAACCCGCCGCGATCGAAGAGGCGTTGCGCGTCGCCCTCATCGACGGGCTCGGCCTCAAGCCGCGGCTCGCCTTCGGGCCGTTGCGCGTTGCCGTGTCGGGTCGTCGCGTGAGCCCGCCGCTCTTCGAATCGATGGAGCTGCTGGGCCGCGAGTCGACGCTCGCGCGACTGCGCGCCCTTCGCGCGACCGTTTAGCGCGGCGGCGCCGGCATGCGGCGCACGTCGGCGACCTTCTCGGCGATCGCCGTCTGCGCCGGAGGGCGAAGCAGCACCCATGCCACTGCCATGACGACGACCGAGACCGCGAAGACGCCGGCACCGACCCAGCTTTCGGCATCATCAATGCCGGCGTACATGCCGTTGAGGTTGCGGCGTGCCCCTGTGAGCAGCACGAGCCCGACGTGGACGACCGTGAACGCCAGGTAGTACCACAGCACGAGCCGGTGCGCGGCGCGAGCCCAGGTGTCAGAAAGCGGGCCTCGTTCGCGCATCCATCGCTGCTGCCACACGGGAGAGAGTCGCAGGCCCGTCGCCAGTGCAAGGGGTGCTGCGATGAAGACCGTCGCTCCGTAGAAGAGCACCTGGAGGGCGTTGTAGTACGCCCAGCTGTCGTGTCGCGGCCACTCGAGCGAAAGGTATTGCAGGCCGGCCGAGATCGCGTTCGGGATGATCGACCACTCGGTCGGCACGATTCGAGCCCAGTGCCCGCTCACGAAGAGCAGCACCACGTAGACGAGACCGGTCGCCACCCAGGCGGTCACGACGACGAGGTGCCACCAGGTGTGCAGGCCCAATCGCTGAGGTGCCGTGGCGGTTCGCAGCACGGTGTTGCGTCGAGTGACGAAGGCGGGAGGGCGCAGTCTCGATCGCAGGTGCAGCCCCGAACTCACGATGAAGAGCAGGAAGAAGCCGTTGAGGAAGTGGGTCCAGTTCAACCACGCCGGAAAGCCCTCGGGAGTGCCGCTCGGCGGCGCGACGGCACCCGGAAAGTCGTGGAGAAACGATGCACCCGCAGCCGTCTCACGCCACCATCGGGCGACGATGACGCCGACGACGAGAGCGAGCAGCGCCGCCGCGATGACGACGACGAGTCTGCGGCGTCGGGATCTCGCGTCGGGCACCCCTCTACGCTAGTGGGGAGTGCTCGGGGGAATGATGAGGGTGCGGTGGGCATCCATTCGTCGTGTCGTCCCCGGTTTGCGAACGAAGGAGACGATGTGTCTGACCGTCATCCGCGGCGTCCGGCGTGGGTCGCGTGGCTGCCCGCGGTCGTGCTGTCGATCGTGATCATCGGTGCTGTCGCCTTCGCGCTCGTCGGGGCTCCGCAACTGGCCGACGAGCCGGCGCCCGCACGCACCGATCAGGTCACCGAACTCAATTGGTCGGTGTTCAACGACGAAGGCCTCGCCTATATCGAGAGCGCGCGCTCGCCCCGCATCGACCTCAGTGAGACGCCCGTCGAGGCGGCCCCGCTCGACCTTCCCGCTGACGGTTCGCTTACCGTTGGTCCGCACCAGACCGATCTCGATTACCGGCTCGTGCTCATCGCGAATGAGAACGGTGAGCCGAACGGAGCACAGTTCACGACGCCGCAGTTCACGCTCACGACGACAGACGGTGCCCTCACCGAGATTCGCGTCGAGCTGCGCGGAGTCTTCGAATTTCGGGAGGCGTTTCTCGAGCTCACCGACAGGGCACCGGCGCTGGGGTACACGGTGCCGGAGGCTCGCGACATCGGTGCCGCGATCACTGCTGCGCGCGAGAGCGGCGAACCCGAAGTCATCACGACCGATGTCGGCACCGCCGCGGGCTTCTCGACGGTCGGAGAGGTCACGTGCTTCGGTGCTGGCTACTGCCAGCTCGCGTTCCTCGTCTGGCCGGGCGTAGGGTAAACTCGCTCACTGGCCCGCTCGCGGGCTCGTCAGCGGGCTCGACGCCCTGCTGATGGGGTGTGGTGTAATTGGCAACACGGCTGATTCTGGTTCAGTTGTTCTTGGTTCGAGTCCAGGCACCCCAGCTCTGATCTCCCTCTCGCTGCTCGCTGACCTTGCGTGAGGCGACTCGCCGCCCGCGTACGCTCGACTGCATGCGCCTCGGAGTCATTGACGTCGGTTCGAACACGGTTCATCTGCTCGTCGTCGACGCGCATCCCGGCGCAAGCCCCGTGCCGCGACACTCGCAACGTTCGACGCTGCGGCTCATGCGCTACCTCGATGACGACGGTGCGATCGTCGAAGAGGGTCAACAGAAGCTCGTCGACGCGATTCGTGAGGCAGCGGAGGCCGTCGACGAGATCGGCGTGGACGACCTCATGTGCACGGCGACCTCTGCCATTCGAGAAGCAGCGAACGGCGAAGAGGTGCTCGAGCGCATCACGCGCGAGACGGGCGTGGTCTTGCAGGTGCTCTCGGGCGACGACGAAGCGCGCATCACGATGCTCGCGGTGCGACGCTGGTTCGGTTGGTCTGCAGGGGAGATTCTGCTCTTTGACATCGGAGGCGGCTCGTTCGAGATCGCGCAGGGTGCCGACGAGTATCCCGACGTGCAGGTCTCACTGCCGCTCGGGGCAGGTCGATCGACAGTGCGATTCTTGCGCGACGACCCGCCCGCGCGCGATGCCGTGTCGGCGCTGCGCGCCCACGCTCGTGCAGCCTTTACCGACGTGCGTGAGCGACTCTTCGCTGATCGTCCGACCCCAACGCGCGTCGTCGGCACCTCGAAGACGATCCGGTCGCTCGCGCGTCTCGTGGGCGGCCCTGCCGACCCGGTGACAGGGGCACCCGCGCCCATCCACTACACGGGCCTGCGCGAATGGGAGCCGACGCTGCGCGAGATGCCTTCAGAGGTGCGGCAGTACCTGCCCGGCATCACCCCCGAGCGCGGCTATCAGATTCTCGCGGGGGCGATCGTGCTGCGCACGGCCATGAAGGTCTTCGACGTCTCGACGCTCACCGTGTCGCCGTGGGCGCTGCGCGAGGGCATCGTGTTGCGCTACATGGATGCGCTCGAGGGGCAGCCTCAGCGCTGAGTGCGCGAGCCTCACAGATCTGACGGCACGGCTCCCCACTCCGCGAGCGCCTGAATGGCCGCGCGCAGCGCGAGCCCGCGATCGGTGAGCTCGTACGCCCGGGTGTTGTGCCGCAGCGGAAGTCGACGCAGCACTCCAGCGCCCTCCAGCTCGCGCAGTCGGGTGGCCAGAATGTTGGTCGGCACCCCGAGGTCGCGATGCAGATCGCCGTAGCGTTGCGGCCCGTCGAGCAGCCGCTCGACGATGAGCAGTGCCCACCGCGCGCCAACGACGTCGAGGGCCGCTGCGAGGTCTCCCGTGCCCGCGGTCACGCGGTCGAGTCGGAGTCCGGCTTCATCCAGAACGGGGAGTAGTGGTAGCCGTCAGGGTCGTCGAACTGGCGCTGATACATGAAGGGATAGTCGTCGGTGTCGCCGACTCGTCCTCCGGCCGCCGCTGCGCGCTCGACCAACTCATCGACCGCACCGCGGCTGCCGAGATCGAACGAGACGGTGACTTTTGAGGGAGTGTCGGGCCCGCCGATCAGGTCTTCGGTTCCGCCGACCGAGGCGTACATGTCTCGACTTCCGAGCATGACGAACTGGTCGGGGGCGATCGCGAAGCACGAGACGTTGTGATCCGACATCTCGGCGTGAAAGGTCCACCCGAGTGCGGTGTAGAAGGCCGTCGATCGCTCGACGTCGGCGACCGGGCACGTGATGAAGAGACTCATGGGGCACACACTTGCAAAATGCAAGTGAATCGTCAAGATCTCTCTCTCGCGCCTCGGCGGCACTATCGGAGAATATAGACACGAGAACTATCGATAGTGCTAGTATCCACTCATGCGCATGTCAGAGCTCAGCACCTCGACCGGAGTCGCCGTGCCGACCCTCAAGTTCTATCTGCGCGAAGGCCTGCTGCACGCGGGGGAGCGCACGAGCCCCAACCAAGCGCAGTATGACGAGGGCCACGTCGAGCGGGTGCGCCTCGTGCGCGCCCTGCTCGAGGTCGGCAGTCTCAGCGTCGCGCAAGCGGCCAAGGTCATCGCAGCGCTCGACTCGCAGATGCCACTGTCGAGTGTCTTCGGGGTGGCGCAGCGGGCGGTGAGCATTCCCGCATCGATCGCGACGAGCGACGACGTGGATGCTGATGCCGCGCCATCCGTCGGCGCGACCCTCATCGCCGAACTGTGCGAGCGTCGCGGCTGGCGCGTGCACTCGAACAACCCCGGTCTCGCGCTCGCGGCCCGGGTGCTCGACACCTATGCCGCGCTCGGGCTCGAGACCATCACGACCGCCGTGCTCGAGCCTGGCGCTGACGCAGCGCAGCTCGTCGCAGGCGCCGACCTGGCGGCCGTCGCGAGCGCGGCGCCCGACACCGCCGAGATGACGCGCGTCGTCGCCGTCGGCACCGTGCTCGGCGACAGCTTGCTCGCGGGCCTGCGCCGCATCGCGCAAGAGGCCGAGTCGTTCCGCCGCTTCCCGCTTCCAGAAGACACTCCCGCACCCGCTCCGCTCACCGCCGCCGCGATCGCGGCCCAACTCGACGAGGATTGCTGATGACCGCCACGCCCTCCCGCGCAACCCCCACCACCACCCCCCAGCGTCGTCAGTTCGCGTCGCTTCCGAGCGCGGAAGCGACGCGAACT
>SXMH01000057.1 GCA_005777405.1 Actinomycetota bacterium | reverse complement strand
GCGTTCGGCGTCGAGAAGGTCGACCAGCACGGCAGAGCCCATCTGTTCGACAACGACGAGCTGACGGTCACCCAGCAGCCAGGCATCGATCACGCCGTGCCGGTCGTCGTCGTCGGCGGCGAGCACGACAGCGGCCGCTGAACGAGGTTGAGCAACGTCGTCGATGCAGCCGTCTCCACGCACGGTTCGACAGGCGCTCCATCGCTCAAGCAATCGCTGCACGATTGCATCCCACTCGTCTGCCTCGGGGTGATCGAGAACCTCGGGTGGTTCTCCCGATTCCGACGCGGCCACGGTCGACGGCGTAGTTGCGCTCGAGGAAGGCGACAGCGGCTCCACGGCTATCGACTCCGCATCGAACGTGGGCGCAGCGTTCGATGGGCTACCGTCCTCTCCTGACGCGGCTGCCGCCGCCACCGCGATCACCACGGCGAGAACCCCGGCGGCGGCGAGAACGAGAAACTGTGGTCTGACAGTCAAGGGTGAACCATGGCTCGTGTGGCGACGTGCACCGCCGAGACGCTGAATGCTCGTGACCACTCTCGTCACCGCCGAGTCGGAACTCTCGCGTAGAGCGTCGGGTAGCCCTAGCGACTGGAGTGTCTCGCTCAGTCTGGCGCGGAGAGCTGCGGCTCGATCAGAGAGGTTCTCTGCAGCCCGACGAGCAGACACGGTGTGTTCGTGAAGGGTGGGCTCAGCATCCGCCTTGTCTCCTGCCGACGGAGCGTCACGGCCGCCATTCTTCTCGTGCTGATCGCCAGCAACGACCTGCGGGTGCTGGAGTCGCACGACGTCGAGTCGCGGGAGCTCGGTGAGCGGCTCGGCTTTCGCGCCGTGCATAAGTGATTCCCAGAGCGCTCGGGGGCTGTCGAGAGCGGCCGTCGTGAGTCTTTCGACCTGAGAGCGCGACGCTGGATCGACATGGAGCGCCACCGCCTGCACGAGCTGAGCGAGGGCACGCCTGTCGTGCTCGTGGAGATCGTCCGTGCGACGAAAACGCTCGGGCAGCGGAGGTCGAGCGACGGCGTGATGCAGCCGCACGAGAATGGGGGTGCCTGCCTGGTCGATTCTCACGCCGCGGAGGTCGGGAACAACGCCCAGCACCCCGACGTCGTGCGCGCGATGCACCGCATCGGCGATCGGGGCGAGCAACGTCGTGACATGTCCGAGGCGAAGCGGAGCGTGGTCGTCGAGCCACGACGCGGCCCTGGGGCCGACGATCGCTTCGAGCAGGATGCCGAACCTGCCCTCATCGTCTGACACGAGCGACTCTGCCTGCACCCAATGGGGACGCCCGCGCGGAACCCCGCCGCCGTCGTTCGGATCACCAGTGCTCTCACTGAAGACGGCCTCACCTAACGCATCGTGCACCGTCACTTCCGCGTCGACGCGCGCGTCTGAGGTGCCTGCGGAGAAGAGCCTGAGCACTCGCGGCCGCACGGGTGCAGCTGCTCGCAGGGGAACGATGAGGGCGGTCGTCGCGATCTCACTCGTGCCGAGAGTGCGCACGACGCGCCAGCCGCGCAACTCGATCGGTCGCATGCTCGGGCGGGGCGACTCGCTCAGGGCAGGCTCAGGCACCGGGCGAGCATGCCGAGGCCTGCGGCGAGCATCCCCGTCATCGTCCTCGATAGTGGAGACGATTGCCGGATGCATGGGTCAGGAGGAGCCGTGCTGGGCCCTATTCTGGAAGGCATGGCACGCACCTCGGCATCAACCCCCGCGAAAGAGCCCGGCCGCATGAAGCAGATGTGGCAGGTCTTCCAGATGACGCGGAGGATGGATCCTCTCGCGGTCTGGTACATGCTGCTCGGCCTGCTGCTGCCGATTCTCGCCGGCATTCTCGTGTCGGTCTTCCTCACCCCCGGCGATGTGCTCGCAACGATTCTGTGGAACGTGACGGGCGTGCTCGGCGGTGTGCTCATCCTGCTGGTCATTCTTGGCCGACGTGCCGAGCGAGTCGCCTACCGTCAGATCTCTGGCCAGCCCGGAGCCGTCGGTGCGGTGCTGAAGTCGTCGCTGCGCCGCGCCTGGCAGGCGAGCGAGATGCCCGTGACGGTGAGCCCGAAGACCCAAGACGCCGTCTACCGCGCTGTCGGCAAGCCGGGCGTCGTCATCATCGGCGAAGGCCCGCAGTCTCGTACCCGCCGCATGATGGAAGACGAGCGTCGCAATGTGAACCGCATCGTGCCGAACGTTCCCGTGATCTTCGTGCACGTCGGGCCGGACGCAGAGAGCACGCCGCTCGAGAACCTCGCGAAGACGCTCAACAAGTTCAAGAAGGCCATCACCAAGGCCGAGGTCTACGCCGTCGCCAATCGCCTCACGTCGCTCAGCAAGTCGAGCACGCTCCCGATTCCGAAGGGCATCGACCCGCTCAAGGCTCGCGCGCCGAAACCGCGCTGACCGCGGCTGACCGCGCGCTCAGCGACGCAGCAAAATCGTGCCCGAGGCGCGATCGTGCAGCCCACGGTTGTTCTCGTCCCAGAAAGCTGCCGGGATGAGCAGGGCGATGAGCACCGCGCGCACGATGGGCCGCCACACGCCGAGCAATCCGCCCGCCATCGGCACGACGCGCAAGCCCACGATCGCATGGCCGATACTCGCGTTGACAACGACGGTCGCTACGATCTGGAGCCCCACGAAGATGAGCAGCGTGGCGATCGCGTCGTAGGCGAAGAAGCCCGCCGAGATCACAACCGCGATGCCCCAGTCGATCGCGATGGCCGCGAGTCGTCGACCAAGTCGCCCGACCGACCGGGAACCCTGCTCGGGAAGTCCCAGCCGCTGACCGGGCCACTCGGGAGGCGGCAGTGCAGTGCCGTCGGTGCTCATGCTCACACGCTCAGCCTAGAAGGCAGAGGGCGAGCGTAGACTGAGCGCGTGATCGACTTCGTCGTCACGGGGCTAAGCGCCAACTCCGTGCCGTACTTGTCGGGTCTCGAGCAGCAGCGTGCCATGCACGCTGCCGTCGTCGAGGGCCGGGCGCCCGATACTGTCCTCCTGCTCGAGCACGACAGCGTGTACACCGCTGGTCGCCGCACCGAGCCTCATGAGCGGCCCGCCGATGGCACACCCGTCGTCGAGGTCGACCGGGGCGGCAAGATCACCTGGCACGGGCCGGGTCAACTTGTCGGCTACCCGATCATGCGTCTCGCCGAGCCCGTCGATGTCGTCGCCTATGTTCGCGCGCTCGAGGGCATGCTCATTGCCGTTCTGCACGATCTCGGTCTCGACGGTGCTGGTCGCGTCGATGGGCGCAGTGGCGTGTGGATGCGCGGCACCGACAAGATCGCTGCAATCGGCATTCGCGTGGCCCACGGGGTGACGATGCACGGGTTCGCGCTCAACTGTTCCAACAGCTTCGAGGCCTACCGCTCAATCATCGCGTGCGGGCTGGCCGACGCAGGCGTCACCTCGGTGAGCCGTGAGCTCGGTCGTCTCGTGCAACCGGCGGAGGTCATCCCACTCATTGAGCACCACTTCGCCTCGATGGTGCGCGACCGTGTCGGCACGGTGCGCGAGGCAGAGACGACGGTGAACGCATGACCGCCGTCTCCCCCGCCTCGTCGCCGACTGCGCACGCGAACGAGGGTCGCAAACTGCTGCGGCTCGAAGTGCGCAACGCGCAGACTCCCATCGAGAAGAAGCCTGAGTGGATCAAGACTCGGGCGAAGATGGGCCCTGAGTACACCGAACTGCGCGCACTCGTGAGCGACCAGAACCTGCACACCGTGTGTCAGGAAGCGGGATGCCCGAACATCTACGAGTGCTGGGAAGACCGAGAGGCAACGTTCCTCATCGGTGGCAGCCAGTGCACGCGCCGCTGCGACTTCTGTCAGATCGACACCGGCAAGCCCGCCGACTACGACCGTGATGAGCCTCGCCGTGTCGCCGAATCGGTGCGGGCGATGAACCTGCGGTACGCGACCGTCACGGGGGTTGCGCGAGACGACCTGCCAGACGAGGGTGCGTGGTTGCACGCCGAGACTGTTCGGCAGATTCACGAGGTGAACCCGGGCACGGGAGTCGAACTGCTCGCCACCGACTTCTCGGGCAACCCTGAACTGTTGCAGGTCGTCTTCGCGTCGCAGCCCGAGGTCTTCGCCCACAACGTCGAGACAGTGCCGCGCATCTTCAAGCGCATCAGGCCGGCATTCCGCTACGAGCGGTCGCTCGACGTCATCACCCAGGCGCGAGCGTTCGGACTCATCACGAAGTCGAACCTCATCCTGGGCATGG
>SXMH01000005.1 GCA_005777405.1 Actinomycetota bacterium | reverse complement strand
CTACCAAGCTGCGCCACAGCCCGTGGCCGTGCCCTTGGGCACGAAGAGAGAGTCTAGCGGGTTGGGGGCGGGGGTTGGTGCACGTGGCGGCGGGCGGAGGGTGCGTTGCAGAGGCGAAGCGTGCAGCAGTAGCTAGAGGGTTGGCGCCGCAGGGGTGGGCGGGGTTCGACGGGGGCCGAATGTTGCCGTGATGATGGCCGTGATGAACAAGACCGCAGCCGCGACCAGCAGGGCCGTTGTCACGCCGTCGAGGAAGGCCGTGCGGGCCGCGTCGATGATGGGTTGGGCTGCAGCACCGAACTCGGCGACACGGTCGGACTGGGTGAAAGCGATCGATGACTCGACGGCCGCGCCGATTTCGGGGGGCAGGGTTGCTGTGACGTCCGCGACGCCGGCACGGTAGGTCTGGGTCAGCACACTGCCGAGCACCGCAATGCCGAGGGCACTGCCGAACTCGCGCGCGGTGTCGTTGACGGCTGAAGCCACGCCTTGCTTGCCGGCGGGCAACGACTGCGTAATCGCCGTGGTCGACGGCGCTCCCGAGAGGGCCATGCCCACGGCGAAGAGCACGATGCCCGTTCCGAAGACGGCGTAGTTGAGGTCGACCTCGAGCTGCGAGAAGACCACGAACGCGGCCGCGATGAGCAGCAGACCCAGCGGCGCCACGCGCCGGTAGCCGAAGCGTTGGGCAAGCCTCGGCGAGAAGCGCGCGAGCGGAATGAGAATGAACGGCATCGGCAGCAGGCAGCTCGCCGCGAGCAGCGGGCTCAGCCCCGCCACGAACTGCAAGTACTGCAGCGCCGCGAAGAAGAAGCCGAACGCCGCGAAGAACTGTACGGCCAGCGACAGGCTGCCCATGCCGAACCCACGCACGGCAAACAGTCGCGGGTCGAGCAGCGGAGCCGGCGAGCGCCACTCCCACAGCACGAACGCCACCAGAGCGGCAAGGCCAGCTGCGAGCACGCCGAGCGCGAGGGGGTCATCCCCACCTCGTTCAGGAATCTCGATGATGCCGAAGACGATGCCGCCCACCGCCAGCAGGCTCAGCACCGCGCCGAGGCCGTCAAATCGAGGTGGATGCTCGTCTCGACCCGGCGGAACCACGAGTGCTGTGCCCACGAAGCCGAGGGTTGCGAGGCCCACGTTGAGCCAGAAGAACGAGGGCCACTCGAACCACTGCAACAGCAGCGCGGCCACGAACACGCCGATCGCCGCACCGCCACCGGCCACACCCACCCACACGCCCACGGCTTTGCCGCGCTGCTCGGGCGGAAAGGTTGTCGTGATGACCGAGAGCGTCGTGGGCATGATCGCGGCCGCACCGATGCCCATGACAGCGCGCAAGGCGATGAGCGCTTCAGGGGTCTCGACGAAGGCGGCGGCCGCGGCAGCCGTGCCGAAGATGGCGAGTCCGACGAGCAGAATGCCCTTGCGGCCGAGGCGATCGCCGATCGCGCCCGAGGCCAGCAGCAGGCCCGCGAAGATGACGGTGTAGGCATCGACGATCCACGTGAGCTCGGTCTGGCTCGCACCCGTCGCGAGGGCGATGCTCGGCAGGGCCACGTTGAGTCCGCTGACGGCGCTCACTACCGTCATGAGCGAGATGCTCACCACCAGCAGCACGAGTCGCGCGCGGCGTGGGCTGAGGGTGGTGGCCATGGTCGAGATGCTACGCCTGGGTGGGCCCGTCATCGCGCCGTATCGTGGACGCCATGGATGAGACTCCCCGCGGCATGCCACCCGCCCGCGTGCTCTGGATGATCGCCGGCATCAGCTTCTTCGTCGTCGGCGTCATCTTCACCCTCGTGACGCCCGACAACGTGGCGCTCGGCATCTCGTTCTTGGGGTTGGGGGTCGTGTTCTTCTCGCTGTCATCGACGCTCGGTGGCGGGCACGGCGGCGGCGGTTCTGGAGAAAGCGGCGGCGGCTCTGGCGAGAGCGACGGCAGGCCGACCTAGTTCTCCACAGTTCCTCACGCACCTCCCCGAATGTCGGTAGTCGAACGTATGTTCGATACATCGAAGCAACCGGCAGGAGGTGAGTGAGCGTGACCAGCATCGGCCCTGCCCTGTCTGACGCGGTGGATGCTCTTGCCGCCGTTCCCCGCGAGCCCCACACCCTCGCGACTCTTGCCGACGACGCGCTGCTCGACCTCATGCGCCTCGCCGCCGACGAAGTGCGCCTGGCCCAACTGCACGTGTCGCTGCTGGCCGGCGAGATCGCGCGTCGCTCCTCCCCCGAGCTCGGTTCAGACGGGCTCGCGCAGCGCACCGGACACCGCACGCCCGATGAGCTCGTGCGCGTGACGACGGGCACGCGCGTGGCCGATGCTCGTGCCGCGGTGCGCGTTGGCGCGTCACTCGTTGCTGCTGGCTGTGCTGACGTTGAGCCTTCTGGCTCGGCCGGCGATATCGCTGCCGACGTTCTCGCTGCCGCGGTGCTCGACGGCACCGTGAGTGTCGCGGTTGCTGACGCGGTGCGAGTCGGGCTGGGCCAGCCGACCGAGGCACTCAGCGCTGAGGCGCTCAACGAGGCCGCCTCGACACTCCTGCCTCAACTCTCCGCGCTCGATGCTGATCGAGCCGCGCGAGAGGCTCGCGCCGTGCGCGACCTGCTCGACCTCGACGGCATCGCCGACCGTGAAGAGGCACGTCGCGACCAGCGTTCCTTCCGCCTCGGCCGCCGGGCAGACGGCATGGGCTACGCGCACTGGGTGCTCGACCCCGAGAGTTTCGCGCTCGTCAGCGATGTTTATGATCGCGTGACCTCGCCGCGGCGTAGCGGGCCGCGGTTCGATGACGAGGGCCACGGCAACGGCGATGGCCTTGACGATGTCGATGGCGCCGCGGCCGACCGCACCGATGTCGCCCTGGCTGACACCCGCACGACCGAGCAGCGCGCGAGCGACGTGTTCATCGAGCTTCTGCGCCAGGGAGTCTCCGCCGACACGTCGCAGTTGCTCGCCGATGCTCCCATCGGAGTCCGCATGATCGTCGCCGCAACGTCGCTGCACGAGCGCATGGGCCGCGGATTCATCGAAGGCCACGCAGACGCGGTGTCGATCGCGACGATCGAACGCCACGCTTGCAGCGCGGGCACCGTGACACTTACCGTCGATGCGCGTGCTGAGAACGCCGGCCAACCACTGCGACTCGGGCGCGAACGACGACTCTTCAGTAGGGCTCAGCGTCTTGCCCTTGCCGCTCGCGATGGAGGATGCCGCTGGCCAGGCTGCGAGCGACCACCTTCCTGGTGCGAAGCACACCACATCGAGCACTGGCATCGAGATCAGGGCCGCACCGACGTCGAGAGTGGCATCTTGCTCTGCCGACATCACCACTTGCTCGCGCACAACAACGGGTGGGAGATCATTCGCGACGGCCCGCGCTACCTGCTGGTGCCGCCCGGCGGGATGCGCTCTGACGCCGTGGAGATGCCGAGCACGAGCGGTGCCCTGCGCGACGCGCTGCGCCACGCACGGCGCGACGGTGCGCAAGGTGTTGAGCGCGGTGCTGTGCGCGAGCTGGCGAGCGCGTGACAGGCTAGAGCCATGACGCCGACCGCTCCGATGCCCACAGTGCTCATGACCGGATTCGAGCCGTTCGGCGGTGACGACCACAACCCCAGCGGCGACGTCGCCCGACGGCTCGGCGAACTCGGACACCCCGACGCCCACATCGTCAGCGAGGTGCTGCCCGTCTCGTTCGCGCAGGCTCCCGCGCTGCTTGCCGCCGCCATCGACCGACACCAGCCCGACATCGTCATCATGCTCGGACTCGCCGCCGACCGCCAGGCCATCACCCCCGAGCGCGTCGCCCTCAACCTCGCCGACGCGCGCATCCCCGACAACGACGGCGCCCAACCGACGGATGCTCCCCTCGAGCCCCACGGACCGGCCGCCCGCTTCACCCTCCTCCCCGTCAAGCAGATCGCCCACGCCATCGACGCCGCCGGCATCCCCGCCGCGGTCAGCCTCAGCGCCGGCACCTACGTCTGCAACGCACAGATGTACATCGCACTCGGCATCGCCGAACAACGCACCGGTGCGAACGGCAAGCCGCTGCAGGTGGGGTTCATCCACGTGCCGGCCACACCCCAGCTCGGCGGCGACCCACGATTCACGCTCGACGAGCTCGAGCGCGGCATCCGCATCGCCATCACAACCATTGTCGACCAGCGCCCATGACGGCCCATCGCCAAGGAGAAGACAGTGGCCATGACAGAGCAGCGCCCATGACACAGCAGCGCTCATGACACAGCAGCGCTCATGACAGAGCAGCCGGTGATCCGCGTGTCGGCGCTGCTTGCCGTCGACCGCGACGGCCGCCTGCTCGTCGTACGCAAGCGCGGCACAAGCGTGTGGATGCAGCCCGGCGGCAAACCCGAACCCGGCGAAAGCCCCGCCGAAACGCTCGCGCGTGAACTGCACGAAGAGCTCGGCGTGAGCATCCACCCCGACGCTCTCGAACCACTCGGACAGTTCACGACCGCCGCCGCCAACGAAGCCCGCACCACGCTTGTCGCCGACGTCTTCCGCGCCCCCGCGATCGACCCCGCCACCGATCCGCTCGCCGGCACGCTCACCGCAGCCGCCGAAATCGACGACATGCAGTGGATGCACCCCCGCGACATGCCCGCCCACGCGGTCGCCCCGCTCATCACCGAGCACATGCTCGCACTGCTGCCGAGTACGGCGAACGACAGCTGAGACTCGAGGCTCGCTCCTTTTCACCTCTAGAGTGTTCGAGAAACACTCGATAAATGTCGGGTGAACCCGAGGCGAAGTGAGAAACGGCATGACCCACACCAAGGATGCTCCGCTCACACCCGACGCCACCCCATCTCCACACTCCGCCGACCACCCAGCCGCACACTCGCCCGACCACGCAGCCGCACACTCCGCCGCAGACTCCGCCCCGCACGCCGGCGACGTGGCTGCTCGCCGCAAGATCATCCTCGGCATCGGCATTGCCGGCATCGCCGTGGCCGTCATCGGCACCGCGACTCGCCTCATCGTCACGCACCTCGACCCCGGCGGACCACTCGGCGTCGTCATCAACCTCGTGCGCTCGCTCACCTACCCCAATGCCGAAGGCAACCTGTGGAGCTGGTTCTCGGCCCTCATGATCGCCCTGCTCGGTGTCGCGTTCTTCCTGCTCGCCGCACTACTGCGACCCACGGGCACCAGGTGGCGCGTCTACATCGCCCTTGGCGCCATCGCGCTCTACCTCTCCCTCGACGAGACCGCACAGATTCACGAGAACTTCGCGCGCGGCTCACAAGCGCTCGGCCTCACCCTCGACTTCGCCTATGACTGGCTCATTCTCGGCGTGCCCTTCGCACTCGTCGTCGGCGCTTTCGCGCTGTGGCTCAGCCGCCACATCGACCGCACACTGCGGTGGCGACTCATTCTCGGCGGCTCGGTCTACTTGCTCGGCGCCGCCGTGCTCGAAGCGGTGTGCGGCTTCATCGCCAACACGGCCGACCTCGAGACCGACCTCGGCGCCTGGACGGCCTACCAGCTCGTCATGATGCTCGAAGAGTCAGCAGAGTTTCTCGGCGTGCTCATCGCCTTCGCCGCAGTGCTCGCGATGGTGCGCGTCGAACGCACCGAGCGCGGCGCCGAACTCATTCCGCGCCTCACAGCTCCGCGCCACGTTATTCCGCGCGTGCCCGAAGGCGACTCGCCCCGCGAAACCACCGCGAGCAACAGCTAGAGCGCGCGCAGCCGATCACGCAGAGTCGGCCAGGCTGCGGCGAATCCGGGATGCAGCGGCAGAGCATCCACGTCGTCGATCGCAACCCACCGCACACCGATGCTTTCCGCGTCGGCGACGATCGGCGCGAACACTCGCTCGACGCGCACCGCGACGGTCGTGTAGCTCCAGAAACCGAGGTCGAGCACACTCTCGAAGAGCGGCTCAAGCGGCTCATCGGGCACGCCCACCTCTTCTTGGGCTTCGCGCACTGCTGCCTCGAACGCCGACTCGCCGAGCTTGCGCGCACCACCTGGCAGCCCCCACGTGCCGCCATGGTGCGACCACTCGGCCCGATGCTGCAGCAGGATGCCCGCCTCAGGGTGCCACGCCAGCAGGCCAGCCGCGCCGAAGCGACCCCAGAAGCGCTGCCCGTCGGGCCCTTCGACCCACGCGTCGCCGGGGTCGCGCAGGTGCGCGGGCGGCAGGGGCGGGGGCTGCTGGGTCATCGTGAGCCCAGGCTACGGGAGCAGACTGTGTTCGTGCCCGAATCTCGCAGCAATGACCGGCCGGCCCGGGCAGCGGCCGCGCCTGCCGCGCCTGCTGCGCTCGCGAGCTTCGCGCCGGCCGAACCGCTCACGAACACGGCCCCGCCACTGCCCGGCCGCGCAACGATTCAGCAGCGCTGGAGCGACATCGTCTTTCTGCACTGGCGCGTCTCTCCCGCCGAGGTCGCGCACCATCTGCCACCGGGCACGCGACCCGATATCGACGAGCACGGCGACACGTGGGTGGGGCTCATCCCCTTCGTGCTGAGCGAGCATGCCTTTCTGCCGTTGCCTGCCGTGCCCGGGCTCGGCACGTTCATCGAGATCAACGTGCGCCTGTACTCGGTCGACGCTCACGGTCGACGCGGTGTCGTCTTTCGATCGCTCGACGCCGAGCAGTTGCCGTCAGTGCTCGCGGCACGCGCACTCTTCGGACTCCCCTACCAGTGGATGCGCGGCTCACTCTCGCGCGACGCAGACACCCTGCACTACCGCTCGCAACGTCGCACGGGCTCGCGGCCGGCGACGAGCATCCACGTGCGCGTTCCCGCCCGTGGCGACGCGACACTCGTCGACACTGCACTCAGCCGCTTTCTCACCGCGCGGTGGGGCTTTCACGAGCGGCAGCTCGGGCGCACGATCTACGCCCGCAACACGCACGAACCCTGGCCGCTCGTCGACGCCGAGTTGCTCAGCCTCGACGACGAGCTACTCGCCGCCGCGGGCTTCCCGGCACTCGCTCACCGCGCACCCGACTCGGTGCTCGCCATGCCGCTCGGGCATCCCGGGGTCATCACGCGATTCGCCAGCCCGCAGGGTGTGCGCGGGCAGGGTGTGCGCTCGGGCAACGCTCAGGGAGCATCCGCGCCCCTCACCTAGACTCGCGAGGTCATCGGGGAGTACTCCGCCACGGTGGGTTCGTCACTACGGATGCCCAGCATCCCGGCCCATCGGTCTTGCACGCCACTATCGCGCGCGAGATGGAGAAGACCGCTGCACGTATCCGTGCTGCCGTCCTGTCTGGAGACCACTGTGAACGTCACGCCCCTCATCTGGATCATCACCATCGCGGTCACGATCCTCTTCTTCGTCTACGAGTTCTTCGCCCACGTGCGCAAGCCGCACGAACCCAGCATCGGCGAGTCCGCCCGCTGGTCGGCGTTCTACATCGGGCTCGCGCTGCTGTTCGGTGTCGGCATCGGCATGGTCTCGGGCTGGACCTACGGCAGCGAGTACTTCGCCGGGTATCTCACCGAGAAGGCGCTGTCGATCGATAATCTCTTCGTCTTCCTGCTGGTCATGAGCGCCTTCGCGGTGCCCAAGATCTACCAGCAGAAGGTGCTGATGATCGGCATCGTCATCGCCCTCATCATGCGCGGCATCTTCATCGCCGTGGGTGCCGCTCTCATCGCCAACTTCTCATGGGTGTTCTACATCTTCGGCGCGCTGTTGCTCTTCCTCGCCTACCGCCAGGCCTTTGCGCACGGCGAGTCGAACCCTGCCGACGGTCGCTTCATGAAGCTCGTGCGCAAGGTGCTGCCCGTGCACGACGAGTACCACGCCGACAAGCTCACCGTGAAGATCGACGGCCGCCGCTTCGTCACGCCCATGCTGCTCGTCATCGTCGCGATCGGCTTCGTCGACCTGATCTTCGCCGTCGACTCCATTCCGGCGATCTACGGTCTCACCGAAGAGGCGTACATCGTCTTCACCGCGAACGCGTTCGCGCTTATGGGGCTGCGACAGCTGTTCTTCCTCATCGGCGGACTGCTCGAGCGACTCGTCTACCTGGCGCAGGGGCTGGCGGTCATCCTCGCCTTCATCGGCGTGAAGCTGCTGCTGCACGCTCTGCACGTCAACGAGCTGCCCTTCATCAACGGCGGAGAGCCGCTGCTCTGGGTGCCCGAGATTCCCATCTGGCTGTCGCTGCTCTTCATCGCCGCGACCATCACCGTGGCGACGATCGCGAGCCTCATGGCGACGCGGCGTCAGGCGGTGAAGGAGCTCGGGGTGGATCTCGTCGACGACGCGGGTGCGGCGCTCGAGAATGACGGCGAGCCCGCGACGGCCGATGACCGTGAAGGCTCGACTCCGCGCGCCTAGCGCTGCCGCTTCTCCCTGACTCGCATGTTCACCTGGATGGGGGTTCCTTCGAAGCCCCACACCTCGCGCAGTCGACGCGTGATGAAGCGGCGGTACTGCGGGTCGAGGAATCCGGTGGTGAAGAGCACGAACGTCGGCGGCCTGGTCGCGGCTTGCGTCGCGAAGAGAATGCGCGGCTGCTTACCACCGCGAACGGGGTGCGGATGCTCCGCCACGAGCTCAGCGATGAACGCGTTGAGCTTGCCGGTCGGAATGCGGGTATCCCACGATTCGAGCGCGGTCTCGAGGGCAGGCACAAGCTTCTCGAGGTGACGACCCGTGCGCGCCGAGATGTTGACGCGCGGTGCCCACGACACGTGCGCGAGGTCTTGATCGATCTCACGCTCGAGGTACCGACGACGCTCGTCGTCGAGCAGATCACACTTGTTGAAGGCGAGCACGAGCGCACGACCCGATTCGAGCACGAGGTCGACGATGCGCACGTCTTGCTCACTCAGCGGCTCGGTGACGTCGAGCAGCACGACCGCCACTTCGGCTTTCTCGAGCGCTGCGGCGGTGCGCAGCGAGGCATAGAAGTCGGCGCCCTGCTGCAAGTGCACTCGACGACGAATGCCGGCGGTGTCGACGAAGCGCCACACGCGCCCGCCGAGTTCGATCTGCTCGTCGATGGGGTCGCGCGTCGTGCCGGCGAGCTCGTTGACGACGACACGCTCTTCGCGCGCCGCCTTGTTGAGCAGGCTCGACTTGCCGACGTTCGGGCGACCGATGAGCGCCACACGACGGGGACCACCGACCTCTTCTTTCGCGACGGCTGAAATCTCGGGCAGCACGGTGAGCACGTGGTCGAGCAAGTCGGCGACACCACGGCCGTGCAGCGCCGAGACCGGCCACGGCTCACCGAGACCGAGGCTCCACAGCTCAGCGGCCTGCGGCTCTTGTCGGGCGTCGTCGATCTTGTTGGCGGCGAGAATGACGGGCTTGTTCGAGCGCCGCAGCATCTTCACGACGAACTCATCGGTCGCGGTCGCGCCGGTCATGGCGTCGACGACGAAGAGCACAGCATCCGCCAGTTCGACAGCCACTTCAGCCTGCGCCGCCACGGAAGCGTTGATGCCGGCCGCGTCGGGCTCCCACCCTCCGGTGTCGACGAGGGTGAACTGCCGCGTGTTCCACTCGCCCTTGTAGGTCACGCGGTCGCGCGTGACACCGGGCTTGTCTTCGACGACCGCCTCACGACGGCCGAGAATGCGGTTGACGAGCGCGCTCTTGCCGACGTTGGGCCGACCAACGATCGCGAGTACCGGCAGCGCGGGCAGCATGATGACGCCGTCGTCGCCGAGCTCGACGCCCTCGAGCAAGTGCAGGTCTTCGTCGTCGAGGTCGTACTCGGCGAGGCCGGCGCGCAGGGCATCCGCTCGCTTCGCGACCAGGTCGTCGTCGAGCGCGTCGAGCCGCTCAGCGGCAGCCTGCGCTTGATCGGCGTCAAGCTCCGGGGCGACGAATTCCTCGCCAGGCTCAGGGTTGACAGCAGTGTTCTCGGTCATGGGATCCTCCCACTTGTTCCGCCGCCCGCGGGCGGCGTGTGTTTCGCCCGAGAACCTGTGATCAGGCTCCCGAGCGCACGATGTCGATGAGTGATTGCACCGTCTGCTCGAAGTCGAGCTCGGTGGAGTCGAGAGTGGTGACTCCTTCGGCGGCGTTCATGAAGTCGACCACACGAGAGTCTTGGGCATCGCGCGCGGCCAACTGCTGCGCGGTCGCCTCGGCCGACTCGGTGCTCAACTCAGCCGACCTTCTGGCCATTCTAGCCTCAGCAGCCGCTGTCAGCAGCACTCGTACCTGTGCGTGCGGCGCGACGACCGTTGTGATGTCACGGCCTTCGATGATGACCCCGGGCGCCGGATGCTCGTCCGCGAGCTCGCGGAACATCGCCGTGAGCACCTCCCGCACCTCCGGCACCCGCGCCACCGCACTCACGACGGCGCTCACGCGCGGCTCCCGGATGTCGGCAGTGATGTCTTCTCCCCCGACCCGTACGAAGTAGCGATCAGGGTCCATGCCGATCGCGTAGTCCCACTGCTGCGCGCGCTCGAGCACGCCGGCCGGGTCATCCAGGTCGACGCCCTCGTCGAGGCAGTGCCACGCGAGTGCGCGGTAGGCGGCACCCGTGTCGAGGTAGGCGTAGCCGAGTCGACGCGCGGCCTCTTTGCTCACGCTCGACTTGCCGCTGCCAGCAGGGCCGTCGACGGCCACGATGATGTCGCTCACGGGTGGTTCCTTTCGGGGATGCACGCACGCACGGTGCTGCAGTACAGGCGGTGGATGCTCAACTCGCGCCCGCGATGCGCCAGCCGCGCTCTTCCAGGGCCGAGACCAGCTCGGCTTCCGCTTCGGGCAGCACCGAGACCTCGGCGAAGCCGATGGGGGCGCCCGGCGAGTGCTCGAGCCGCAGGTCTTCCATGTTGACGCCGAGTTCGCCGATCTCGGTGAGTAAGCGCGCGAGCTGGCCAGGAGTGTCGTCGATCATGACGACGAGTTGCGCGAAGCGGCGGTCGTCGCCGTGCTTGCCAGGCAGTCGGGCGACTCCGGCGTTGCCGGCACCGATGAGTTCGGCGATCGCCTTGCGCGAGCCGGGGGCTTCGGGGTCGCGCAGGGCACCGAGCAGGGCATCCACGTCGTCGCGCAGCGCGGTGAGAATCTCGGCGACCGGCTCGGCGTTCGCGCTGAGAATCTGCACCCAGAGCCCCGGGTCACTGCCCGCGATGCGCGTGACGTCACGCACTCCCTGTCCCGCGAGACCCACAGCCGCATTGCCGCCCGTGCGCAGCCGCGCCGCCATCGCGCTCGCGACGAGCTGCGGAACGTGGCTGATGAGCGCGACCGAACGATCATGCTCGTCGACGCTCATCTCGATCGGCACCGCGCCGACGTCGAGAATGAGGTCTTCGATCGCGCCCGCACGGCGGTAGGAGATGCCGTCGTGCCCCGCGAGCACCCACGGCCGACCGAGAAAGAGGTCGGCGCGCGCCGAGATGGGGCCGCCGCGCTCGCGCCCCGCCATGGGGTGCGTGCCGAGGTAGCGGCTGACATCGGCGCCGAGCTCGTGCAGTTCAGCGAGCACGCTGCCTTTCACGCTCGCAACATCGGTGACGAGCGCCCGTGGATGCTCCCGCAGAGCCTGCGCGACCGTCGACGCCGTGACATCCGGCGGCACCGAGACCACCACGAGCCCGGGCTCATCGCCAGCGCGCGCTGCGCGCCCCGCACCATAGTCGACGGCGAGCCGCACAGCGGTCGGCGAGACGTCGGCGAAGCTCACGTCGACGCCCTTCTCGGTGAGAGCCAGCCCGATGCTCGTGCCGAGCAGACCGGCGCCGATGACGAGCACGTCCTCCTGCAGGCGGCGGTCAGTCACCGGACTCCCCCTTCGTCGAGTCGTTGCTTCGCGCGGCACGAGCGAGCGTCAACAGCGCTCCTCGCTCGCGGTCGTTGAGCTCACGCGTACGCCCAGCGGGCAGCGTGCCCAAGTGCAGGGGCCCGAACTGGCGACGCACGAGATCGACGACAGGGTGCCCCACTTCGGCGAGCATGCGTCGCACGATGCGGTTGCGTCCGGAATGCAGCGTCAGCTCGACCATGCTGCGGCCGTTGCTCGGTTCGCCGAGCAGTCGCGCTTTGTCGGCGGCGATCGGTCCGTCATCGAGCTCGATGCCGTCGCGCAAACGACGCAGCACCGCCGCGGTGACGGCGCCCTTGACCTGCGCGATGTAGGTCTTCTCGACGCCGTAGCGCGGGTGCGAGAGCACGTTCGCCAGTTCGCCGTCGTTCGTGAGCAGCAGCAGTCCGCTCGTCTCGGCGTCGAGCCGGCCGACGTTGAAGAGTCGTTCTTCGAATCGGTCGGTGAAGGTGCGCAGGTCGGGTCGGCCGTTCTCATCGGCCATCGAGCTGACCACGCCGGTCGGCTTGTTGAGCATGATGTAGCGCTTGCTCGGGTCGAGCTGAATGGCGACACCGTCGACCGCGACTTCGTCGACGCTCGGCTCGACGCGCGAACCCAGCTCAGAGACCACCTGGCCGTTGACGGTGACGCGACCCGCGGCGATGAGCTGCTCGCTCACACGACGGCTCGCGACCCCCGCTGCTGCGAGCACCTTCTGCAGTCGCTCGCTCGTCGCGGAGTCACCGTCGCGTTGGTTGCTCGACGACTCGGCGCTCGACCAGTCGAGAATCACGTCGGGCACGAGTTCGCTGTTGCGGCGCTCGTCTCGACCTCCAGCCCCGCCCTTACCTGACATCGTCGAACCCTTCACTGCCGTCGTCGAGCAGCGGCGAGATCGCCGGCAGCTCATCGAGCGAGTTGATGCCGAGCTGCGTCAGCAGCAGATCGGTGGTCTCGTAGTGAATCGCACCGGTCTCGCTGTCGGTGAAGGCTTCGGTGATGAGTCCGCGACCGAGCAGCGTGCGCACGACCGAGTCGACGTTGACCGCGCGGATCGAGGCGATCGCCCCGCGGCTGATGGGCTGCTTGTAGGCGATGACCGCGAGCGTCTCGAGGGCAGCTTGCGAGAGCTTCGACGGGCTCTGCGTGTGCACGAAGTCGCGCACGACCTCGTCGAGTTCACTGCGCACGTAGATGCGCCACCCACCACCGACCTCGCGCAACTCGAAGCCGCGCCGCGTGCCGGGGGTACCGTCGGGGCGGGCTTCGCCGTCGAAGTCAGCAACGAGCTCGGCGATGGCCGCGCGTACGACTTTCACCGGTCGACCCACAGCGCTCGCGAGCCCCACGACACTCTGCGGCTCGTCGACGACCATGAGAATCGCTTCGAGCGCGCGGGTCACGTCGATGTGCTCGGGGATGCCCTTCTCGGGTGCCTCGGCGGG
>SXMH01000056.1 GCA_005777405.1 Actinomycetota bacterium | reverse complement strand
GCTCGGCGAGGAAGCCGTGCCCGATCTCGCGACGCTTCGGGCTGCCGACACGGCCGGTCTCACCGGTCGAGTACGGCGGGAAGTTGTAGTGGTGCATGTAGCGCTTGCTCGTGACGGGGTTCAGCGAGTCGATCTGCTGCTCCATCTTGAGCATGTTGAGCGTCGTGACGCCGAGAATCTGCGTCTCGCCGCGCTGGAAGATCGCCGAACCGTGCACGCGAGGAATGACCTGCACCTCGGCGTCGAGCGCACGAATGTCGGCGAGGCCACGACCGTCGATGCGGATGCCCTCGGTGAGCACGCGCGTGCGCATGATCTTCTTCGACACCGACTTGTACGCTGCGCTGAAGTCTTTGAGCGAGTCCTCCGGCAGTGCACCACTGGCGATGCGGCCCTCGATCGCGACCTTCGTGCGCGCCTTGAGCTCGTCGTCGGCCGTCTGACGCTCGACCTTGTCGGCAATCTGGTAGACGCCAGCAAGCTCGGTCTGAGCGAGCTCTTCGACCGCGCTGTAGAGCTCCGGGCTGTACGACAGGAAGACCGGGTACTCCTGGATCTCCTTCGCGGCCTGAGCGGCGAGCTCGAGCTGAGCCTTGGCGAGCACCTTGATGAAGGGCTTCGAGGCTTCGAGGCCCTGGGCCACGATCTCTTCGCTGGGCTTGATGGCGCCGCCCTGAATGAGGTTCCAGCTGCCTTCGGTGGCTTCGGCCTCGACCATGGTGATCGCGACGTCTTCTGAGCCGTCGGCCGCCGTGACGACTCGACCGGCCACGATGATGTCGAACACGGCCTCAGCGAGCTGGCTGTGCTTCGGGAAGGCGACCCACTGACCGCCACCGTTGTTGTCGGGCATGAGCGCGAGGCGCACGCTCGCGATGGGGCCGCTGAAGGGCAGGCCGGAGATCTGCGTCGAGGCGCTCGCGGCGTTGATGGCGAGCGCGTCGTAGAACTCGTCGGGCGCGATGCTCAGCACGGTGATGACGATCTGCACTTCGTTGCGGAGGCCTTCGATGAAGGTCGGGCGCAACGGACGGTCGATGAGGCGGCAGACGAGGATGGCCTCGGTCGAGGGGCGGCCTTCACGACGGAAGAACGAGCCAGGAATCTTGCCAGCGGCGTACGCGCGCTCTTCCACGTCGACCGTCAGGGGGAAGAAGTCGAAGCCGTCACGGGGGTGCTTGCCCGCGCTCGTCGCGCTCAGCAGCATGGTTTCTTCGTCGAGGTACGCAGCGACGGCTCCCTGAGCCTGCTGCGCAAGTCGTCCGGTCTCGAACCGGACGGTGCGGGTGCCGTAGCTGCCATTGTCGATGACGGCTTCGGCGAACTTGATTTCAGGACCTTCCACGAGGTCTCTCTCCTTTACGCATGGTCGCGCAGCGCCTCCCGCTGTCGGGGGCGCGCGCTCGCGCGGGGCAGGAGCGGGCAGGAAGGGACTGTGCGGCGATTCGGCGCCGGAAGTCGGTTCTGGCCAACAGTAGACATCCACCGAGGTCGCGCACCGCGCGATTTCGGGAGATCACCACCGGTGACCAGCTTCGAGCCGGCCTGCTCCGTGCGATCTTCAATTGATGACGCGCAATCGCGTCGGGGATCAGCCTACCAGGCGGGGCCTTCAAGGGCGATGATGGATGCTCGCGGCGGGTCGCAGGCACGCACAACGCTGCTCGAGCATCCCCCGAAACGGGCACTGCCCACGAGCCACGCTCATGTTGTAGCGTCAGCCTCAACGCTCCGAACCGGTGCGTCGACCGCCTCGCACCGCAGGAGCCCGCAGTGAGCACCGAACCTCCCCGCTTTGCCCCACCCGAACCCGAACCAGAAGCCCCGAAGGGCGAAGAGTCAGCACTCGCGCCGCAGGCCTGGGCGCCACCTCAGCCTCCCATCGACTCTCCGTGGGCAAGCCGCACCGCATCGCCCACCACTTCGACGCCGCGATCTGCAGGCAAACGGTGGGCGCTCGGTCTGGGCATCAGTGCTGCAGTGCTCGGCGTGATCGGAGTCATCGTGGGAGCCTCTGTCGCACTGGGGGCACTTATCGTCGAACTGACCGAAGACGGCGGTCTCGCCGAGGCGCTGGACCCCACGTCGGAGGACCTGTTGGTGGGCGCTCCCGGTTCACCGCAACCTGTTGAAGAGACTGACTGCGATGGCGCCTGTTTCGGGCCCTTTCACCTCGAAGATGCCGACATCGACGTCAGTATCTTCGAGGCTCTCGGCACTCCGGAGCTCTTTGAACCGCAAGGAACCTACGGAGCCAGCACAGGAGCACTGGAACACGAATACCTCGCGGAGGTTTGGGCAGAGGAGGAGGGAACGCCAGACGAGTGCTTCTTCACCTATCCAAATGTGCCCCTGTCATCGGACGTCACCGAGGCACCGGCCGACGGCGACTCCGTCTACTTCCTCGCGAGCTATGAGAGCGCAAACGAGTTCTCCACGACCTATCGCACTGTTCGCTTCTTCGAGACCGCCGCAGCCGCCCAGGAGCACATGACCACGCTCCACTCCCGCATTCCTGACTGCACCCGGTATTCGGTGGGCACGGGAATCGAGGCGTGGAAAGCCTCGGTCACTCCCATGCCCGCCCTCGAAGTTCCGTCGACCGTTGCCGCTGTCGGGTGGGTGGAACGCGGAGCGTACTCGGGCCGGTTCTATGCGTTCGACCTGCTTCGCGGCAACGCCGTGATTCGAGCCACCGTCTACACCGACGGTGCCGTGACAGAAGACGATGCTCGCGCCTACGCTCAAGCTCTTGCTGAGAACCTCGCGACGTGGACGCCCCAGAACTAGGAGCAACCCTCTCACCACACCAGCGCAGTGACGGCGCACTGATCGCGGGACTGCTCGCACTTGGCGTCGGAGTCTTGGCGGCGGTCATTGCGGGCATCGTGACTCTGATGTGGATGATCATCTCGGCGGGTGCTCTCGGCGACGACAACGGCTATGGATTGGGCGATCCCGAACCTGGGGTAATCGCTCCTTCAGCACCGAGCGCCCCACGAGAGCCGTGCACCGGCGAATGCTTCTCGCTCGACCAGGCCCGCGCTCTGCTTGCTGATAACACGGGCGGGCCGTTCGCGACTCTCGCGGAGTTGGGCGCGCGCGAGGCACCAGCACTGCCCACCACCGCGGGCCCGGCCCTCGACACCCTTCAAGCAACACCGACGTCGAATGCGCAGTGTCGCGCCCTGCTTCCTCTCGAGCCCGTGGTGCGAGGAAACCCGGCCGCGGCAAGCGGCGCTCGCGGCGATGCCATCATCGACCTCGGAGCCTTCGGCGACGACTCCACCTCAGTGCGCATCGTCGCGAGAGTCTTCGAAACTCCGGAGCGCGCTGAGGCATACATCGCTGCCTCCGCATACTCAGTGCGCGGGTGCGGCAGGCAGGTGATTGCCTCGGGGGACAGTGAGGTCATCGTGACGACTCTGCCCGCCTACATCATGGGCTACAACTCGATTGACGACCCCATCGTCGTCGACCGCGAGACGACCCACGTCGGGTGGCAGCACGATGGCGGTCTGACGAATCGCGGTGACGACCTTCAGCACGGCAATCTCGTCGTGCGCGTCACCATCGGCGGGGATGCTGATGCCGAGCTCGACGACACACAAGTCTCGGCTCTGCTACTCGGCATCATCGCGCGCCTCGAAGCTCTCGAACCTGTCGAGTGATCACGGGAGCGCGAACGACGAAGGCCGCCTCCCGAAGCATCGGGGGCGGCCTTCGCGCAAGAAGTTCGCGGTGTCTGACGACCACGCGCTAGCGCACAGGTGCTAGCGGCGGAATCGTTCTATCGACGCAGACCCAGTCGCTCGATCAGCGAGCGGTAGCGCTCGATGTCGATGTCCTGCAGGTAACCCAGCAGGCGGCGACGCTGACCGACGAGCAGCAGCAGTCCACGACGCGAGTGGTGGTCGTGCTTGTGCTCTTTGAGGTGCTCGGTCAGGTCTTTGATACGACGCGTCAGCAGTGCGACCTGAACCTCGGGGGATCCAGTGTCACCGGGCTGAGTTGCGTATTCGTCGATGATCGCCTTCTTGACGTCTGATTCCAGTGCCATAGGTGATCCCCTTTCTCCTCGTTGCGCGGCGCCGGGCACCTGATGTGCCGGCTCTCTTTCTCCGCGGCCGTCGTGACGGCAACCTCGCAATGCTACCAGTCGCGCAGGGTCAGACTGCCGCCGCCGCCCGAGCACGGGCGAGCACCACGACCCCGAGCGCGATGAGCCCCTGCCCCGCGCAATACGTGAGCATGATGGCGGCGTCGAGCGCGAGATCACCGAGGCCCGGCAAGAACCGGTCGAGACCGAGCAGAGTGTCTGACACGAGAAAGACGCCGGCCCCGATCGCGACGAGCGTCGTTGATCCGAGCGACACCGCAGCAGCAGCACCAAGCACGAGCCCGTAGATCAGCACCGGAACGAGCAGTGAGCCGAGGTGCGGTGCAAGCAGTCCGACGAGTGCCGCGTACCAGATCACGAAGACGAGCGCCCGTGGCGGCACCCGTCGCGTGCGCGCGGGGCCGAGGTACAGGGCGATGTACGCAATGTGGGCTAGACCGAACGCAACCATACCAAGGAGGAAACCGAGCGCACCAGGATCACCCAGCAACACATCGCCAAGCCACGAGCACGCGAGAGCGAGCGAGAGCCACAGCATCGCAGGCGATCGGCGCGCTGGCATCGCCAGCAGCACGCCAACGAGCAGTGCGGGCATGAGCAGTGGCTTTGTGGCGGCAACGAGCGATGATGCACCGATCACGATCGAGACGAGGTGCACGATGACAACCAGCACATACGGTGTCAGCGCCGGAAGCGGACGCAGAGTCGCTCGCACAGTGCTCCTTCAACGAATTGGCCGCGGCAGTGCCCGTGCGCACGTGAGCCGGACGCGGCACGCGCCGAGGGGGTGAGGACTTTCGACCCTACTCAGGGCGAGCATCCCGCGCTGAGATGAATGCAGTCGGGAAAGGAGCGCCGCCGTGGTCATGGGAATCGGAGAGATCACCCACCTTGCTGCCGACGACTGCTGGCGGCGACTCCGTTCGACGACACTCGGGCGCATCGCCGTGAGCGCCGCGGGCTCTGTCGACATCTTTCCGGTGAACTATGCCGTTGACGGCGAGAGCATCGCGTTTCGCACGGCGCCTGGCACCAAGTTGCTCGAACTGGCGATCAACGATCGGGTCGCCTTCGAAATCGACGCCTTCGACGTGCACGACGCGTGGAGCATCGTTGTCAAAGGACACGCGGAACGCATCGAACGGCAGAGTGAAGTGGATGCTCTCGAGCAGCTCGGCCTCGCTCCGTGGATTCCCACACTCAAGTATCGCTGGGTGCGCATCCATCCCACCGACGTCACCGGGCGTCATTTCGCACTGGGCCCAGAGCCTGCGCGGTTCTAGGCTGAGCCTCGACGGCGCCGCATCAGCACTGCCGCACCCCTCGCAGAGACAGGAACACCCATGACCCAGACCATTCCCGCACCGTCACCGGTGGTGCTCGAACGCGGCTTCGTGCTCGCGTCGGCGATCGCCGCGATCGTGCTCGGCATCATCGCTCTCATCTGGCCCGGCGCGACGTTGCTCACGGTCGCGTTGCTCTTCGGTGCCTACCTCGTCGTCAGTGGCATCTTCCGACTCGTGCTGGCCTTCACGAGCGACCGGCTGAGCACCGGCCTGCGTTGGCTGCTCGGTATTCTCGGAGCGCTCATCGTGGCGGCAGGCGTCATCGCGCTCGCGAACCCCGCTCAGTCGCTGCTGGTGCTTGCGCTCGTGATCGGTATTGGCTGGATCATCGAGGGCGTCGCGCAGATCGTCGGTGGAGCCACCGGCCGCACCGCTCTCCCCCGCTGGCTCGCCATTCTTTCGGGCGCCATCTCGCTCATCGGTGGCATCGTGGTCTTCTTCCTGCCCGGACTCGCGATCGTGACGTTCGTGCTTTTCGCCGGCTGGATTCTCATCGCTATCGGCGTGGCCACGCTCTTCTCGCTGCCGCCGAAGGCTGCGAAGAGCAGCGACGCGGCACCGGCCGAGGCGCCCGCCGCGAGCTAAACGCGTTCTCACTCGACGGCAGAGGGCCGGCAACCGCAGAGCGGTGCCGGCCCTCTGTCGCACGCCTCTCGAGTGGGCGAGCCCGACACTCAGCTCTCGAGCGCTCCTCGCACGATCGAGTCGCCCGAGTGTGCCGGGTCGCCGTCCACGGGTTCTGCACTGATATCGACAACCGAGTAGCGGCTCAGGTTCACGGAGTCAGGCACAACGAACGTGCCGGAGTCTCCTTCGAGCAGCCCGAGGCTAATGAGTCCGTCGACGTCGGGCGTGAGTAGCCAGACCTCGCGCACGCGATCATCGGCGGCGGGAGCATCCAGTCGCACTTCGATCACTCTGCCCGCCTCGCCGGAAACCAGGACAGCATCACCGGAGGCATCCGGCCACGCGGGAAGCGGCTCGAGCGTCGCTGCAGCGAGCGGAATCGAGGACGGCGCTGCGGCGGGAAGAGCGCCAAGGGCGATCGCGGTGATGATGGCGGCGGCAGCCGCTGCCGCGAGCGCTGGCAGCACGACACCGATGACCCGCCGAGTGCGACGACGCGCGGAATGCTCCTCGAGACTGCGAATCGCGGCGCGCCGCTCGCCCCCGGCGACTTGCTCAGCCCCAGCGACGTGCTCCGCCAAGCGATCAGCGATCGGCACCGCGCCAGTGGGCAGGGCGGTGAAGTCAAGCGAAGCATCGAAGCCGAGTTCGGTGCGAATGCCGCTCCACACTCGAGCGGGCGGGCTCTCGAGCGTTGACTCACCGAGAGTGGAGCGCGCGACGTCGACCGTTGCCTGCAATTGCTCGACTTCGCCGCGGCATGCCTCGCACAGTGCGAGGTGCTCGCGAACAGCGGCATCGATCTGCTCGCCGAGGGCAGCCAGAGCGGCCTGCTCAGGGTCAAGATGCTGCATGGCTCACCTCCAGCCTTCCGCGCAGCGTCGCCAGGCTGCGTCTGATGTGGGATTTCACGGTTCCGAGCGGTAGTCCCATTCGCTCGGCGATTTGCACGTGGGTCAAGTCGTCGAAGAATGCAAGATGCACGATCTGGCGCGGTACAGGTTCGAGTTGCGCCATTTCGTCCGCGATGAGCAGTCGGTCGGCCAGCTCGTACTCGGGTGCCGGCGCCGGAGCCGACTCGTGCACGGCCACGGCATGCTCGACGAGTTCTCGCTCGCGACGCCGTTCGTCATGCACGTCAGCCACGCGGTGACGTGTGATGCCGGTCAACCAGGCGGAGACCGAGGCGCGCTCGGGGTCGAACGATGCGCGAGCCTGCCAAGCCGACACGAACACGCGCTGTGTCACGTCTTCGGCGTCGGCGGCACTCCCGAGAGATCTCCTCGCGAGGGTGTAGACGAGTGGCGACCATTCCGCGTAGATCTCGGCGAGTGCGCGCTCGTCACCGGCGTGCAGTCGTTGGCCGAGCTCGAGCGTGCGCTGAGCTGTCGCCGACATGCTCACCGCCCTTCGCTGCACGCTGCGCACCCCCGCGGTGGCGGGGGCGTCGTTCGCCATGGTAGCGGTGCCGCCTGTCATGTCACAGGCCGCGCTGTCACGATGTAGTTGTCGGTGTAACTGGATCGATCGCGGTCCCAGACTCCCCCGCACGTGATGAGCACGAGATGCGTCTCGCCTTGATCGGTGAAGACGGCATCGAAGTCGACTTCGTCCTTCTCGATGCGCTCGACGGTTTCGACCACGTAGCGGTGCAGCTCGCCTTCATCATCCTCGACCTCCACAGTCATGCCCTCTCGAGCATCTTTGAGGCGAGAGAAGGGGCCCACGCCCTCGGCGAGCGAGTCGACGTGCGCTGCGAGCACGATCGCCCCGCGGCGCGAATCGGGGGCAGAGCCGAACTCGTACCACCCCGCGACGAAAGGGCTCACCGGCAGCGACATGTCGCCGTTGCTCTCGAGTCCGTGAGGCTCGATGCTCATGTCGATATTGAGGTCGCCGAGTACGACGGTGGTGGGCTCCGCGACCGGTGCAAGATCGTCGATCGTCAACGAATAGTCCTGCACTTCGACGGTGCTCTTGAGCGCGATGATGCCGGGGCCCGGCTCACCCTCCGCGCGCTGCGCGGGGGTGGCCGAGCACCCGGCGATCGCCAGGAGGGCGGTGGCGGCCACCACTGCCACCACCCCCCTGCCGAACATGCGAGTCACGCCTGAAATCAGCCGCGAGCCGCTGCGGTGCGACGCACCACGAGAGCCGTGCCGAGGGCGAGCATGATCGCGAGCGCGACGCCGCCGACGATGAGGCCGGTGTTGGCACTCTCATCAACGAGACCTGCGCTGCCGGCGGGAACGCCGTCAGGGCCGGCACCAAGGCCGCTGATCTCGTACATCACGACGCCGTAGGGCAGGTTGAGACCTGCGCCGTAGGCGTGGATGAACGTGGCGGTTCCTGCCGCGAACTCGAGGTCGACCGGGCCGATCGCGGTCGCGTCGTTCTCTGCGACCTGCACTTCAACCTCGTACGTGTCAGCGGGAACATCGACGACGCCCTCCTGACCGTTGGTCACGCCACCGAAGAGCTCGGCGCCGCCGGCGAGAACGTTGACGGCAGGAGCCTCGGCGGTGTGACGCACCACGACGCGCGACTCACCGGCAGCGATCGACGACAAGTCGTTCACGAAGGGGGTCAGCGTGAGGTCGCCGTCGGCGTTCGGGTGCGCGACTGCCGCGTAGGACGTGCCAGCCTCGAGCGTGACCTCGATGGGGCCGAGCAGGCTCGTGGCGCCGTCCTCGCTGAAGATCTCGACCTCGTAGTCGCCTGCGGGAACGTCGACGAGAGGTGCGACGGTCTCAGGGGCGACGTTGTCGAGCGTCTGGTCGGCCGCGCCGCTCAGAACGATGTCGACAGTAGCGCCGGGGAAGGCGTGGACGACCCAGAGGTCGGCCGTGGTGTCACTCAGGGCGCTCGCCGGTGCTGCGGCGCCGAAGGTGGCGAGTGCGGCGATGCCGACACCCGCGATGATGCGATTGCGCATGGTTCCTCCTCGTTCTGGTGACGGGAGCATCGCTGCTGCCCGTTCAGGCATTTGTGCCTTCACCCACTACTTCCGGTCGAGGGACTCGGTTGGATGCGCTGCAGCCTGGGAGAACGCCCAGCAAGAACTTCGGTAGACCTGAAAGCACCACATCGTTGCGGCGCGAACAGCGCTTCGGCGACGTCAGCGTTGGGACTACGACAGCGCCGCGTCGAGTCCGCTGACGGTCGAGACGAGCCCGATGAGCCAGAGCACGAGGTTCACACCGCCGACCGCAAGACCGGCGATCGCGAGAGGTCGCCCGAGAGTGATGCCATTGCTGGTCTCTCGCATCGCTCGAGACCCCAGCACGCCGCAGCTCGCGAGCAAGCCAGCGTTGAGCACGAACACGAGGGCAAGCACGACGAGCACGGGTGCCCATGCACCCTGCTCATCGCCAGCTTGCACGCGACGCACGGCCTCGACACCAAGAGCGCTCGCCGCGAGATTGCCCGTCACCGAGACGATGAAGGGGGCAAGCCCCGTCACGAGGGTCCAGGTCGCTGCGCGGCTGCGCGCGGGCGGCGGCGCCCAGCGACCCCGACCGGGGATGCGCGCGGGAATGTCGCGATCGACCGACGCTGGCGCGGTCGTCGGTACGGCCTGTGGCTCGGCGACTGGTACTTCAACGACAGGCAACTCAGCGACTGGCGCTTCAACGACGCGAGGCTCGTCGACCTGCGGGGCAACGACGAGGGTCTCGGCGCGCCTCGGCACCGCAGTACCGCAGTGCGTGCAGAACTTGGCGCCCGGTCGCAGGTCTGAGGAGCACGTTGCGCAGACTGGCATCGCTGCTCCACCCCTCGAATCGCGGCACCGGGCACCGTCGTCACCGCAGTGCACGGCGCACGGCACCGTGCCGTGGCCGTCAGGCTAGCAAGCGCTGCTCCGAGCGAGCATCCCCCATTCCACGGGGCGCAGCGCGCACGCCCGCACGCAGGGTCTTGACCCGCAGGCAGTGGGCGGCGCACACTGGACGCAGATCAGCTCGCCGCCCAGGATGTGTCGGAGGCATCGCCCCGCCCCTGGGCGGCGAGTGCTGACAGGCCCCGCGAGAACAGTGGATGCGCGGCGAGCGCCGCTCGTGCCACGATGAGCCCGTGGATCGACGTATCGACTACCAGCCCCTGTTCTCGAGCGTGACCGCCGAGGACATCACGGCATATCGAGCAGAGTTGGCGGCGCGGCAGGGCGGCGCGTCCGCCACGGCTCTGCAGGTCATCTCCTGGGTTGTCGGCGGGGTCGTGGTGCTCGTTCTCGTCGCCACGATCGTCATTCCCTCGCTCATCGCCGCGGGGATCGCGATCGCCGACGGTCAACCGCTGGCCGCCTTCATTCCCGCCGCGCTCCCCCTCGTAATGATCATCGTTGCGGCGTTCGTCATCGTGGGCGCGGTGCGGTCTCGCGCGACACTGTGGCCAGCGCGCGTGCGCATGCATCGGTTTGCCGCCGCGAACGGGCTCGTCTACGAACCGCGGAGCGCAGCCCCGACCTATCCCGGACTAATTTTTGGCCTCGGCAGCTCTCGCGGCGTGACGGATCACTTCCGCACGCACGATGGCCGGTACCTCGACTTCGGCAATTACAGTTACACGACGGGCAGCGGCAAGAGCCGCACCACCCATCGTTGGGGCTTTCTCGCCCTCCACCTCGACCGTTCGCTGCCGCACATGGTGCTTGACTCGCGGCGCAACAACGGATTGTTCGGAGGAACGAACCTGCCGTCGATGTTCTCGAAGGATCAGGTGCTGTCGCTCGAAGGCGACTTCAACGAGCATTTCACGCTGTACTGCCCGCGCGAGTACGAGCGGGATGCGCTCTACGTCTTCACCCCTGATCTCATGGCACTGCTCATCGATGAGGCCGCCCCGTTCGACGTCGAGATCGTCGACCGCTGGCTCTTTGTGTATTCGTCTCGGGTCTTTCCGCTCGCCGACCCCGCGACCTACCAGCGCCTGCTCGGCATTGTGGGCACCGTTGGAGCGAAGACGCTGTCGCAGACCGATCGTTACGTCGACGAGCGTGTCGGTGCCTTCGCACCCAACATCGTGGCGCCGCAAGGCCAACGCTTGCGTCGAGGCGTCTCGGTGCTCGGCATCATCATGATCGCGCTGTTCGGCGTCGCCTGGATCGCGAGCGTTGTGTCGAGCTTCGTCGAGTGAGTCTTCGCGGGTGACCGTGCGTCGAACCACGGCGAGACTGCGGGCCTTGCCGGCGATGCTCTCACGCCGATGGCGTTCGCAAGGCGTGACGTGCTGCCGCGACGCTGTGCAACAGCACTGACTCGTCAGCCTGCGCGCCGATCGTGTCGCGATCGCCGAGGATGCGTTGCCGCGCGTAGGCGAGGCGTGTCGCATCGCGGATGAAGGTCTCCATAGCCGCGCTCTTGCCGTTGACGCGGGCCCACTGCTTCGCCGTTCGTCGACCGGCGGAGGTCGAGAGCATGTCGACCTCTTGCGGGTGGAACCAGCCCACTGCCGCGTACTCGCTGAGCCTCGCATGGGTGATGCGCCGCTCCTGTTGACGCAGTAGGTTCACGAGCCACACAGCAATGAGGAACATCGGCACCTGCACGAGCAGGTAGTAGCCGTAGAAGTCGGTGACGAAGAACAGCACGCCGTTCCAGAACGCGTGCAGCAGCACTGCAGGAATCAACCCCACAAGGAACGCGACCACGCCGCGCAGTCGACCCGGCTTCGTCGCCGCCCATCCGATAGCAGCGCCGATGAACGCGGTGAACATGACGTGCGCGAACGGCGACATGAGCCCGCGGATGAAGAAGACCTCGAGCGTCGAGCCCGGGTCGCTCGACACGAGCTGACTGCCGAAGTAGAGGATGTTCTCGGTGAAGGCGAAACCGCCGGCCACCCACGCGCTGTAGACGATGCCGTCGACGGGCCCATCGAAGTGGCGGCGCACGGCGAAGAAGAGCAGCAGCACGCCGAGCCCTTTGCCCACCTCCTCGACGATGGGAGCCTGGATGGCGGCGCCGAAGAACTCGGCACCCGTGGCGCTGAGGCCGAAGGACGCAATGAGGTTCTGCACTTCGGCGTCGACGGCGAGCGCGATGAGCACGCTCACTCCCGCTCCCCAGAGGAACGCAAAGACCAGTGCCCCGCGCGGTTCCGGCTCCCACCGATCGATCCAGCGGATGCCCCAGAAGACGATGCCGAGCGGCACCAGTGCGAGCACTCCTCCGATGATGACTCCCGCCGCGCCGAGACCGACGAAGAGGTAGGCGAGCACGACGAGCATGACGAGCGCCAGCAGAATGAAGCCGACGATGGCCGCGATGACGAGCCCGATGCGAGACCGCGGAGCAGGAGCCGTGACGAGTGGCTGCGCCGACGGCGCGGTTTCGAGGCGCACGTCATCGGGCGGGGTCGCCGCGATGACGGTGTCAATCGCCCCCGTCGCGGTCGCGCTGTAGTCAGGGATCTGCGAGGCAGCTGTTGGCTGTCCCGCGTGCTGCTCGCTCATGGGGACACTGTAGCCGCGAGCATCCCGCACCACGGAGTGACGGCGATGGCGGATTTCCGCTGGTTTGAGACATCGGCAACTGCGAGGCTGGATGCATGATGCTCGATCACGACCGTTGCTATCGCGCGCTCGCCTCGCGCGACGCGCGCTTCGATGGTCAGTTCATCGCCGGTGTGCACTCGACGGGCATCTACTGCCGACCCAGTTGTCCCGCTGCAACGCCCCGGCCGCGCAACGTGCACTTCTACCCCACGGCGGCTGCGGCGCACGAAGCCGGCTTGCGAGCCTGCAAGCGGTGCCAGCCCGACGCCGTTCCCGGCAATCCGGAGTGGAACCTGCGGGACGACCTCGCTGGCCGCGCCATGCGACTCATTCTCGACGGCGTCGTCGAGCGCGAGGGCGTTCCCGGCCTCGCCCGGCGCCTGGGCTACAGCGAGCGGCAACTCGGCCGCGTGCTGCTGGCTGAGCTCGGAGCTGGACCCTTGGCGCTCGCCCGAGCGCACCGAGCGGAGACCGCTCGCGCCCTGCTCGCTGGTACCGAGCTGCCCGTCTCACAGGTCGCATTCGCGGCGGGCTTCTCGAGCATTCGCCAGTGCAATGACACTGTTCGCGAGGTCTACGGCGCCACGCCGCTCGAGCTGCGCACCCTGGCCCGACGCGGTCGGCACGGCGTGCGCGGCTCGGGGGGTGCCCCCGACGGCACGACGGTGAGTCTGCGGCTAGCGGCTCGTGCACCCTTCGACGGTGAAGGAGTGCTGCAGTACCTCGCCGATCACGCCATCGCTGGCGTCGAGCGCGTGACCACCGGGGTCGATGGTGCTGTCGAGCGACTGCTCGATCTTCCCCATGGCTCCGCTCGAGTGCGCGTGACGCTCGACGCCGAGCGACCGGGCGTGCGGGTGGTCGCTCGCCTGCAGCACCTCTCCGATGTTGCACCGCTCACTGCCCGCGTGCGGCGCTGGTTCGATCTCGACGCCGATGCCTCGTCGATCGATCTTTCCCTCGCACGGGATGCCCTGCTGCGCCCCTTCGTCGAAGCAGTGCCGGGCATCCGCATTCCCGGAGCACTTGATCCGGCCGAGGCTCTCGTGCGCACGATGGTGGGGCAGCAGATCTCGCTCGCCTCGACGCGCACCGTGCTCGGTCGCATCGCTGCCGAGATCGCCGCGCTCGAGGGCCGAGCTGCGGATGAGCACGGTCTGCTGCCCTTTCCCACCTCACTCGAACTCGCCACCCATGCACCTGGCGTGCTTCGAGGACCCGCGACACGGATCACAGCAATCCACCGGGTCGCGAGCGCACTCGCGAACGGCGAGCTCGAGCTCGACGTCGGACTCAGCACCGCCGAGCTGCGGTCCAGGCTCCTGCAGCAGCCCGGCGTCGGGCCATGGACCGCCGACTACGTGTGCGTGCGCGTGCTCGGGTCACCCGACGTGCTGCTCTCGACAGACCTCGTGCTGCTGCGCACGCTGCGCAGCCTCGGTGCCGCGAGTACTGCGGCGAGCGCCGCGCACCTCGGCGAACGCTGGGCTCCGTGGCGGTCGTACGCCACCCTGCACCTCTGGCGGGCGTCGACCGATCTGGGCAGACCCAACCCCTCGCCGGCCGAACAGTCGACCTAGTTCTCCGGCAGCGCCATAGGGGGCAAAGTGATGACTCCCGTCGTCGGCACCACCCCGCTGAGTCGCTCCGGCGACAGCACCTTCGCAAGTTGTTCCTGCGTCATGAGCCCCCGTTCGATGACCAATTGCCTGATCGGCACTCCAGAGCCAAGCGACTCATAGGCGAGCGCGGCCGCCGGCTGATAGCCGATGAACGGCGTGAGCGCTGTCACAACGCCGACACTCGCCTCGACCATCTGCTCAAGCCGCGCTTCGTTTGCCGTGATGCCATCCACGCAGTTGAGCCGCAGGGTGCGGCAGGCGTTCGACATCCACGCGAGTGACTGCATGATGCTCGTCGCGATGACCGGTTCGAAGGCGTTGAGCTGCAGCTGACCGCCCTCGACGGCGGCGGTGACCGTCGCGTCGGCACCAATGATCGAGAACGCCACCTGATTGACGACTTCCGGGATGACCGGGTTCACCTTGCCGGGCATG
>SXMH01000055.1 GCA_005777405.1 Actinomycetota bacterium | reverse complement strand
GGGTCGACGTTGAGGTAGGGGTCGAGCTTCTGCATGACGACGCGCAAACCGCGCGCAGTGAGCAGGTTGCCGATGCTCGCAGCAGTGAGCCCCTTGCCCAGAGAGGAGATGACACCCCCGGTGACGAAGATGTGCTTCGTGACGCGCCCGTCGGAACCAGTTTGAGAAGTGTCCACCACGGGCCTCAATCGTATCTCACCGAGCCGTGCTCGGCTCTCGACGCGCGCAACGCCCTGAGCGTACAGTGGCGGCCATGCGCGCAAACCCGTCTCGACGCGGCCAGTGGATGCTCTCCCGCACCGCCGGCGTCGCCGCCATCGCGCTCGTGGTCGCACTTGCGGGTTGCACGAACCTCGGTGGCCCGCCCACCTCGGTCGCCCTGACGGAAGAGCAAGGTTTCCCGGTCGATGCGCCGTTCGACGAGCCAGAGTTCGGCGACACCTGGGCCGGTGAGCCGATCGGCTGGCTCTCCGACGACCGCTCGACCATCACGATCGTCACGTACGGCAGCTCTGGGTGCACGTTTATTGCCACGGCGATCGACCGCATCGACGAGCGGAGGGTGAGCATCGCGTTCGAACAAGCCCCAGCAGAAGCCTGCAGCGACGACCTCGCGCCCCGCACCCACGTGCTCGCGGCGCCTGCTGGCCTCAGCGACGGCACTGTCATCGCCGAAGTGTCAACGAGGCTTTCTGCCTTTGGCAATGCGGAGCCGCGCGTGAAGCGCCTGCCGCTCCAAACGGTCGAAACCTGGAGTGAGGGCACATCGGAGACGATCGCGACGCACCTTGAGGAGCAAGACGGGGAAGATCTGCCCGACAGGTGGCCGGAGCCTGGCGAACCGTTCGCGTACTGGGCCGACAATCGTGACTCGCTGCGGGTCGTGACGTATGGCAGCGGGAGCTGCCCTCCACCTGTCTTGGTGCTGACGGCGGCGAGCGCCTCAGAGCTCGAAGTGGTGTTCGGGCTAGGGCCCGACATCCCCTGCACCCTCGACCTTGCGGCGACGATCCACGTGCTCCAAGTACCAGCCGGGTTAAGCGCTGGCGACATCACCCTCACGCTCATCACTGTGCAGGTCGATGGCACCTCGACCGAGCAGACAACGCTGGTCGTCGACTGAACGAATCCGGGCCGGGTCGTGACAGTCGGCTCAGCGGGCGACGAGTTCGCGTGCCGTCTCGATGAGCTCGCGCGCGTGCGTGAGGCCCGATTCGCTGTCGGGTAGTCCGCTGAGCAGTCGCGCCATCTCGGCGATGCGCTCGTCACCGTGCAACTGTTGCACGCTCGACGCGGTCACGGTGCCGTCGTGATCTTTCACGACGCGCAAGTGGTTCGTGGCGAAGGCCGCGACTTGTGCGAGGTGGGTGACGACGATGACTTGCGCGTTCTGCGCGAGACGCGCAAGCCGGCGTCCGATCTCGATCGCGCTCGCTCCGCCGACACCGGCATCGACTTCGTCGAAGATGAAGGTCGGCACCGGGTCGGTCGCCGCGATGACGACTTCGAGCGCGAGCATGACGCGCGAAAGCTCGCCACCCGAGGCGCCTCGACCCAGAGGGCGAGGTTCGGCTCCGGGATGCGGCTGCAGCAGAATCGCCACCTGGTCGCGACCGCTCGTGGTGTAGTCGTCGCGCTGCGTGACCTCGACGGTGATGCGCGCCGAGCCCATGGCGAGTGCGGCGAGCTCGCCCGTCACACGCTCTGAGAGTCGGATGCCAGCCACACGCCGCAGGTCGCTGAGCCGGTCGGCGAGCTGCATGACGCGTGCTCGGTCGGCGTCGACCTCCGCGCGCAGTGACGCGATGCGGTCGTTGTCTTGGTCGAGTTCGAGCAAGCGGCCGCTGCCCGAGTCGAGATAGTCGATGACCTCGTCGAGGGTGGGGCCGTACTTGCGCATGAGCGTGTTGAGTTCGGCGCGACGCTCGTTGACCTGCTCGAGTTCGCGCCCACCATCGCTGTCGAGCGAGGCGAGGTATGACGAGAGTTGGCCGGCCAGTTCGCCCACGACGAAGCCCGCGTTCGCAATGGCATCGACGATCGGCTGCAACTCGGGGTCATGACTCGCGACGCGATCGACCGAGCGTCGTGCAGTCTCGATGAGGCTCAGCGCGTCGCGCGCCTCGTCGAGACTCTCTGACGAGATGAGTTCGTGTGCCTGTGCGGCGGCGAGACGGAGGTCTTCGAGGTTCGTGAGCCGTTCAGCGCGCTCACTGAGGGCGACGTCTTCGCCGCGTTGCGGCGCCGCCTGCTCGATCTCGGTCATCGCGATGCGCAAATCGTCGGCCTCGCGTGCACGACGATCGCGCTCGGCGACGAGCACGTCGAGCTCTGATTGCGCCTCGTTCCAGCGGCGATAGACCTCTTGGTAGTCGCCGAGCAGAGTGGCGATTTCGGGACCGGCGAACCGATCGAGCGCCTCGCGCTGTGCGGTGGCCGACTTCAAGCGAATCTGGTCGCTTTGGCCGTGCACGACGACGAGCTGCTGGCCGATCTCGTTGAGCACACCCACGGGCGTCGATCGGCCGCCGACGACGGCGCGCGATCGACCCTCCTGGCTGATCGAACGGCTGAGAATGAGGGCGCCGCCGTCGAGGTCTCCCCCGGCGTCACGAACGCGCTCCGCCACCGCGCCGTGCTCGTCGACATGCCAGTGGCCTTCGACCAGCGCTTGCCCGGTGCCCGAGCGAATGGCGCCGGTGTCGGCGCGATCGCCCAGCAGCAGCCCGAGCGCGGTCACCACCATGGTCTTGCCCGCGCCGGTCTCACCCGTCAGCGCCGTGAAGCCCGGCCCGAGCGGTAGTCGCGCTTCACCGATGACGCCGAGGTGGCGGATGGAGATCTCTTCGATCATGCTGAGGCTTCACCCTCCTGCGGTGCGTCGGCGACGGGATGCTCGGCCTCGACGATCGGCACCGCTCCCGTCGTCGGAGTCGAGTCGATGGGGCCGCGCCAGCCGTTGACCGGCAGCGCGAACTTGTTGACGAGCCGGTCGGTGAAGGGTCCGGTGTGCAAGCGCGCGAGTCGCACCGGGGTCGACGAGCGACGCGCGACGACGCGGGCCCCGCTCGGCAGGTCGAAGGCGCGACGACCATCGCACCACAGCACTCCCGTGCCCTGCGTGCGGTCGAGCACCTCGACGGCGAGCGAGCTTCCCGGACCAACGACGAGCGGGCGGGCAAAGAGCGCGTGCGCGCTGAGCGGCACGAGCAGCAGGGCGTCGAGGCTCGGCCACACGACGGGTCCACCGGCCGAGAAGGCGTAGGCCGTCGAACCTGTCGGCGTCGACATCACCACTCCGTCGCAGCCGAAGCTCGACAGCGGTCGGCCATCCACTTCGATGACGACCTCGATCATGCGCTCGCGACTCGCCTTCTCGACCGTCGCTTCGTTGAGCGCCCAAGTTTCGAAGATCACCTCGGTGCCGAGCTTCACCCGCACCGAGAGCGTCATGCGCTCTTCGACCAGGTAGTCGCGAGCGAGCGCGCGGGCGACCGCTGACGAAAGGTCATCGCGCTCGCTTTCGGCGAGAAAGCCCACGTGACCGAGGTTGACGCCGAGCAGCGGCGCAGAGCCACCGCGGGTCAGTTCTGCCGCTCGCAAGATCGTGCCATCGCCGCCGAGCACGATCGCGAGCTCAATCTCGCCCACCTCGATACCGCCAGTCACACCCTCGCTCGCGAGCACGCGAAACTCGCCGTCTGCACTCGCGCGGCGCAGATCGTCGAGCGACTCCTCGGCGACGACCGGCACCAACCCGGCGGCACGCAGCAACCTGACGACTTCGACGGCGGCAGCGAGCGACTCATCGCGGCCCGTGTGGGCGACGACGAGCATGTGGCGGTCGGTCACGACCCCTCCTCTGTACTGCTCTCGGTCGTACTGCTGTCGGTCGTACTGCTGTCGGTCGGGTGGCTGTCGACGCTGACGCCGTGCGCCAGTGCGGTCGCGCGGCCTCTCCATTCTGTCGGATGCTCCCCGACAGCCGGGCGGAAGACCACCAGATACTCGTGATTGCCGTTCGTGCCCACAATCGGGGAGGAGAGAAGGTCGCTCGCGAGCAGTCCGAGGTCGTAGGCCGCCCAGAGCACGTTCATGATCGCTTCGTCGCGCGCGACGGGATCGTGCACGATCCCCTCGCGCACGCCGGGCCGGCCGACCTCGAACTGCGGTTTGATGAGCAGCACGATCGGCACGTCGATGCCGACCGTCGCGACGATGGCGGGCAGCACGAGGCGCAGCGAGATGAAACTGAGGTCTCCGACCACGAGGTCGGGTCGCTCGGATGCGCCGCTCACGGCGGCAAGCCGCTCGGCGGTGAGGTCGCGGGCGTTCTCGCCCTCGACCACGATGACTCGCGCATCTCCGCGCAGCTCGGGTGCGAGCTGCCCGTGGCCGACATCGAGGGCAATCACGCGCCTCGCTCCACGCGCCAGCAACACTTGGGTGAACCCGCCGGTCGACGCGCCGAGGTCGAGCGCAAGAGACCCCGCAGGGTCGATGCCCGTGGCGTCGAGCGCGGCGAGCAACTTCACCGCCGCACGGCTGACCCACTGGTCATCGCCGTCGACCGCGAGCAGAGCATCCACCCCGACCGGATGCGCGGGCTTGACGATCGCGCGCCCGTCGACCGACACGCGCCCCTCGATGATGGCCGCTCGAGCCTGCGCTCGCGATCGAGCGAGCCCTCGTTCGACGAGAGCCACGTCGAGCCGGCTCATCACCGCCGCCCTCCGACGTCAGGCAGAGCGGCCACCGTCGGCATCGGTCGCTTCGAGCTGCTGACGGAGCTCGTCATGCAACTGGCGAAACGCGACTGCTCGCTCGGTCAACGGCCGCTCATCGATGAGCGCCAAGCGCGAGAGCAGCGCCTCGTCGACCTCGGGCGCCTCGTCATTCATGGTCACGACGATACCGCGAGCGCCATGAGCCGTTCATCGACGTCGAGGCCGTAAATCTGAAGTCCGGAGGCGTAGATCGCGGCCGCAGCGGCACGCAAGAGGTCGAGGTCGCTCTTGCCCGGCTTCACCACGCGAACGACGTGCCCGCGCATGCGCACGACCGCCTTACCGACCGTCACCGTGCGTGCCCCCTCAGCGTCGACGACGTGCTCCACGGCCGGATACGGCTCGAACAGCTCGCGCAGGTCGCCGATGATGAAGTCGGGTTGCATGGTGGGAGGCGCGGCGAGCACTTGCTTCGCGCGGTCGATGCCCGTGAGCACGATGGCCGTCGCCATGCCGGCGCGCTTGCCGCCGAGAATGTCGGTGTCGAGTCGGTCGCCCACCACGAGCGGATTCTGCGCGCCGAAGCGCTCGCTCGCGACCTCGAAGATCGCCGTCTCCGGCTTGCCCGCGAAGACCGGCAGCCGGCCGACGGCCAAGTGCACGGCCGAGACGAGGGTGCCGTTGCCGGGGGCGACCCCGCGCGCCACCGGAATCGTCCAGTCGGTATTGGTCGCCACCCACGGAATGCCCGTGTGCAGCGCAAACGACGCTTCGGCCAGGTGCTCCCACCCGACGTGTGGCGCGAACCCCTGGATGACCGCCGCGGGTGAATCGTCGGCCGAGCGAGTCACGACGAAACCGGCAGCCTCGAGCTCGACGACGAGTCCATCGCCACCGACGACGAGGATGCGCGAACCGGGGTCGACGAGCGTGGCAAGCACGCGCACCGCCGCTTGCGGACTCGTGACGATGTCGGCCGCGCGAACCGGTAGACCGAGCTCTCGCAAGTGGGCTGCCACTTGCTCGTCCGTGCGAGACGCGTTATTGGTGATGTAGCCGACTCGCACTGACTCGCCGGCTCGCACGATGCTCTGCACGGCGTACGGGATCGCGCCGGGGCCCTGGTACACGACGCCATCGAGATCGAGCAGCAGCGCATCTCGACCCTCGAGCGGCGCGGCCTGACGTGCAGCCCGCATCAGTGACCGGCCTTCTCGGTCGTCCTGTCAGCCTCAGAGACGTCGTCGACCTCGTCAAGTTCGACGATCTCGATGGTCTCTTCGCCGTCGTTGCTGTCCGCCGCTGCGAGAGCGTCGGCCGCGACGTCAGCGCGGCGACCCCACTGCTCTGCCTCGTCGTCGCGACCGAGCTCCGACAGCACCACCGCATACGCATCGAAAAGGGCGGGGCTGTAGCTGAACGCGGTCGAGGGATCGAGCTGCGGAATCTCGAGCTCGGTGAGTGCCTGCTCGGTTTCGCCGAGGTCGAGTCGAGCGCCCGACATCGCGATCGCGAGTTCCACGCGCGTTCCGACGCTCAGTGTGCGCCGATCAACCGAGCGGCCAAGTTCGAGGGCCTTGGCCGGTCGGCCGAGTCCACGTTCGCAGTCGACCATGAGCGGCAGCTGTTCGTTCGAGCCGGAGATACGTCGGAACGTGCGCAGCTCGCGCAAGGCCAGCGCGAAATCACCGAGCGCGTACGCCGTGATCGCGAGCGTTTCGCGCGTGACGGCAATGCGCCCCGCGCGACGTGCTGCAGCCTGCGCATGGCGATGTGCGAGCGCCGGGTCCTCGTCGATGAGTGCCGCTGCCAGCACGAGGTGCTGCGCGACCCGATCTGCGTTCTCCTTCGCCAGCGTCTTGAGCTCATTGCGAGCGACGCGATCGAGCTCTTTGCCCGTGATGTGCTCAGGAATCGGCGGGTCGTCGTGGCGCGGACGATCGTTGTCACCTTCGGGTCTGTTCGGGCGTGGCGGCCGTCCAGCGCCGGCTGGACGCGGGCCGCGGTAGCCGCCCTCGCGTGACGACGGTGCCCCGTCTCGGCGCTGAGCGCCGCCAGCGCGGCGCGGTGCTGCGCCATCGCGTTTCGGCGCGCCGTCACCTCGAGGGCCACCATCGCGCTGTGGGCCACCTTCGCGCTTGGGGCCACCATCGCGCTTCGGCGCGCCGTCGCGTCGAGGCGCGCCTTCGCGTCGGGGACGATCGCTGCGATCGGGCCGATCGTTGCGCTCAGCCATGGTGACTCCTCGCTCTCGATGAGAATGTGCTTGTTAACGCGAAATGGCCACCCATCACTGGGTGGCCATCTCACAAAGAAGTCCGGCGGTGTCCGACTCTCCCACGAGGTCGCCCTCGCAGTACCATCGGCGCAGAAGGTCTTAGCTTCCGGGTTCGGAATGTAACCGGGC
>SXMH01000054.1 GCA_005777405.1 Actinomycetota bacterium | reverse complement strand
CGTCGCAAGCGCGACAGCTGCGGCGCTCTTCGGTCTCGAGTGCGTCGTCTACATGGGTGAAGTCGACACCGAACGGCAAGCCCTCAACGTCGCGCGCATGAAGCTGCTGGGTGCCGAAGTCGTGCCCGTGACCGTGGGGTCGCGCACCCTGAAAGATGCCATCAACGAGGCGTTGCGCGACTGGGTCGCCAACGTCGAGAACACGCACTACCTGCTCGGCACCGTCGCCGGTCCGCACCCTTTCCCCGTGATGGTGCGTGACTTCCACGCCGTCATCGGCACGGAAGCGCGCGAGCAAGTGCAAGCGCTCACCGGTCGGCTGCCCGATGCGATCACCGCGTGCGTGGGCGGTGGCAGCAACGCCATCGGCATCTTCCACGCCTTCCTCGACGACGCCGATGTTCGACTCATCGGTCTCGAAGCGGCGGGAGACGGTCACGAGACGCCCTTCCACGCGGCGACGATCACCAAGGGCCGCCCGGGTGTTCTCCACGGTGCCCGCAGCCTCATGCTGCAAGACGACGACGGTCAGACGATGGAGTCGCACTCTATTTCCGCGGGCCTCGACTACCCCGGGGTCGGTCCAGAGCACGCCTGGCTCGCCGAGATCGGTCGCGCGGAGTATCGACCCGTGACCGACGCGCAGGCGATGGATGCTCTCCGCCTGCTGAGCCGCACCGAGGGCATCATCCCCGCCATCGAGTCGGCCCATGCGCTGCACGGTGCCCTCGAGATCGGTCGAGAGCTCGGCCCCGACGGCATCGTGCTCGTGAACCTCAGCGGTCGCGGCGACAAAGACATGGAGACCGCCGCGCGCTACTTCGATCTGTTGGATGCCGCAGGAGACGCCCGATGACCACGAGTGCCGTCGCCGAGACGATCCGTGCCCGCCGAGACGAGGCCTCCGGCGCGCTCATCGGCTACCTGCCAGCCGGCTACCCCGACCTCGACACAAGCGTTGATGCGGCCGTCGCCCTGCTTGAAAACGGCGTCGACGTGCTCGAGCTGGGCTTGCCGTACAGCGATCCGGTGATGGACGGCCTCGTCATCCAGCGCGCCACGCAGGCCGCGTTGCAGTCGGGCTTCCGTCTGCGTCATGGTTTCGAGGCCGTCGAGCGCATCCGTGCGCGCGTCGATGCTCCCGTGCTCGTCATGACCTACTTCAACCCCGTGCTGCAGTACGGCGTCGACCGCTTCGCCGCCGACCTCGCGAACGCGGGCGGAGCGGGACTCATTACTCCCGATCTCATTCCTGATGAGGCAGGGGAGTGGATCACTGCGGCGGAGCACCACGATCTCGACCGTGTCTTCCTCGCGGCTCCCTCCTCGAGCGACGACCGCATGCGCCAGGCCGTGTCGGCGAGTAGAGGCTTCGTCTACGCGGTCTCGACCATGGGCATCACGGGTGCCAGGGCTGACGTCGATGCCGCTGCGCGCGGCGTCGTCTCGCGCTTGCGCGAGGCCGGAGCAGACACCGCGTGCGTCGGGCTCGGAATCTCGACGGCCGAGCAGGTCGCCGACGTGCTGTCGTACGCCGACGGCGCGATCGTCGGCTCCCGACTCGTCTCTGCACTCGAACAGGGCGGAGTCGCCGCCGTCGCCGCCGCGGCCGCCGAGCTCGCCGTCGGCACGCGCTGACCGCGCTCGATTCCGAGCGCACACGCACCGGCGCTAGGCTGGCCCCCGCCCCCTGAGAAAGGTCCATCGCTGTGATCCTGCCCTTGAGCATTCCGAGCCCGCCCGACGAGTGGCGTGTGTTCAACCTCGGCCAATGGCTGCGCGACATCGGGCTCACCTGGTTCGGCTTCGACGTCAACATTTACGCCTACGCGCTCTGCATTCTCGCGGGGATCATCGTCGCCGCGTGGCTCACCAACCGCCGACTCGTCGCTCGCGGCGCTGAGCCGTGGCTCACTCTCGACGTCGTGCTCTTCGCCGTGCCCCTCGGCATCATTGGCGGCCGCATCTATCACGTGCTCACCCACCCGGGCGACTACTTCTTCGATGGTGCCGACCTCTGGGCAATCGTGCGCGTCTGGGAAGGCGGCATGGCGATCTTCGGCGCGCTCATCGGAGGCGCCATCGGTGTCTGGATCGGCTGCCGTGTCACGGGCTTGCGGTTCTGGACCTTCGCCGACGCGCTCGCACCCGGGCTCCTGCTCGCGCAGGCGTTCGGCCGCCTCGGCAACTGGTTCAACCAAGAGCTCTTCGGTCTGCCGACCGATCTGCCCTGGGGCCTCGAGATCGATCGGCCTAACTCGGCGATTCCGATCGGCTTGCCTGAGGACACTCTCTTCCACCCGACCTTCCTCTACGAGATCATCTGGAACCTCGCCGGCGTCGCCGTCATGCTGCTGTTGGATGCTCGCATTCGCATGCAGTGGGGCAAGCTCCTCGGCGTCTACCTCATCTGGTACGGCGTGGGCCGCAGCGTCTTCGAGACCATTCGACTCGACCCGAGCGAACTCTTCCTGGGCATCCGCGTGAACGTGTGGGCGGCCTGGGCGGCGGTGGTCGTCGGCCTCGTCATCATCATCGTGCAGTCACGACGGCACACCGGGCTCGAGCCCTCGCCCTACGTGCCGGGTCGGGAGTGGACACCTGAGGCTGGGGTAGACTCGCAAGACGTCTACACCGACTCGGACGACGAGGGCAATGGAGCCCCCGCCGTCTCCGGTGCTACCGGCCAGGCCGCCGCCACAAGCGGGTCTAGCGCGGGGTCGTGACCTTCCGGTCGCGATGCCGTTCACGACGGCTCCACCACCGGTCATTGGGATCGCCACCACCTCGATCCGTCCGCAGCAGCGCAGTTCGCGCACGCTTCCATCCCTCGGGCCAGCGACGTCCCACCTTGTGACAGCAACAACGTGAGGACGGTTTCCCGGATGCCTCCCATCTCCCCGATGCAACGCTTCTCGACTGTGCCGGCGGCGCAGGGCATGTACGACCCGCGCCGTGAGCACGACGCGTGCGGACTCGCCATGGTCGCCACGCTGCGAGGCACGGCCGGGCACGACATCATCGCGCTCGCGCTCGAAGCACTCCGCAACCTCGAGCACCGCGGTGCCGTGGGCTCTGACGCGGGCACGGGCGACGGTGCGGGCATCGTCACGCAGATCCCTGACGCCTTCTTGCGCGCTGTCGCGCCATTCGAGCTGCCGGCCGTAGGCCAGTACGCAGTCGGCATCGCCTTCCTCCCGCTCGAGGACGAGGCGCGCGCCCAGGAGAAGGCAGCGATCGAAGAGATCGCCGTCTCGGAGGGTCTGGACGTGCTCGGGTGGCGTGAGGTGCCCACCGAACCCGGCATCATCGGCAACCTCGCTCGCGAGGCGATGCCCGCTTTCGAGCAGCTGTTCGTGCGTTCGCAGCAGAACGACGCGGCGGGAGTCCCTCTCGCCGGCATCGCTCTCGATCGACAGACCTTCCGACTTCGCAAGCGCGCCGAGCGGGAACTCGGCTCGTACTTCCCCTCGCTGTCGTGCCGCACGCTCGTCTAAAAGGGCATGGTCACGACCCTGCAGCTCGAGCCGTTCTACCCCGACCTGAGCGACGAGCGCTTCACCTCGAAGCTCGCCCTCGTGCATTCGCGCTACTCGACGAACACCT
>SXMH01000053.1 GCA_005777405.1 Actinomycetota bacterium | reverse complement strand
TCGGCAGCATGCCGGCGTGGTGCACCCCGATGCCGCTGCGCACGAGCCGACTGAGCGTGGTGCCGAAACCGGTGGCGAAGCGGAAGTCGCCGAGCTCTCTCGCGATATCATCGCGCTGTTCGCGCGTGATCATGCGGATGCTCGCCAAGGCTTGCGCGCGCTCCATTGCCGCTGCCTGGCTGAAGTGCACGATGTAGATCGGCGCCTGCTGCCCTTCGAGCAGGTTCTCGACGGTCTCGTGCACGGGAGTGCGGCGATAGTCGAAGGTCAGCGGAATCGGTCGCTCGGTGTGGGTCACTTCGCTGACCGGATGCCCCGTGCGGCGTTGCAGGTCGTCGGCGATGCTCGACATGTCGCCGAGCGTCGCGCTCATGAGCAGAAAGCGGCTCTGCGGCAGTTCGAGCAGCGGCACCTGCCACGCCCAACCGCGATCGGGTTCGGCGTAGTAGTGAAACTCGTCCATGACGACCATGCCGACCTTGAGCGCGGTGCCGTGCCGCAGCGCCTGGTTGGCCAGAATCTCGGCCGTGCAGCAAATGATCGGAGCGTCACCGTTGACGCTCGAGTCGCCCGTGACGAGCCCGACGTTCTCGGCGCCGAAGATGTCGACGAGCTGAAAGAACTTCTCGCTCACGAGCGCTTTGATCGGCGCCGTGTAGTAGGTGCGCTGCCCTTGCGCGAGGGCGATCGCGTGGGCGGCGACCGCGACCAGGCTCTTGCCCGAACCCGTGGGGGTGGCGAGCACGACGTGCGCACCCGCGACGAGCTCGAAGATCGCCTCCTCTTGCGCCGGATAGAGCGTGAACCCTCGGCTTGTGACCCAGTTTTCGATCGCGTCGAACGCCTCACCCGCGTCGTAGGGCTTCGGCATGCGTTCGAGCAGGTCCACCTCTCGAGTCTGCCCCACTGTGGTGGGACGACCATCCAGGACCTGGTACGTGGGCAGTGCGTCAACAATTCAGGACAACGTGGATGCTCACGCGTGGTCGCGGCCCAGTGCGAGCATCCCGTGCCGCGTGTTTCAGAGTGTTGTCCTGAATTGTTGACGCACGCCGCTCAGCCGCACCGCGCGGTAGTCCTGAGTTGTTGACGCGCGGTGAGTAGAACCTGCTCATGGCGGGCAGCGGCACGCGGCAGCACGATGAAGCCATGACTGACACCGTTCTGCGCGGCCGCGCCGCTGCCCTGCTCTCGATTCGTACGTTCGCCGTCGCGGGGGCGCTGGCCCTCGCGCTCTCGGGCTGCTCGGCCAGCACGCCGAGCGTCGACGACATCGTGCCCGACGAGGCCTCGGCGGGTGACACGGGCGGCGCGACCGACGAGAGCAGTGATGACAGCGGAGACGGTGAAGTCACCGTCATCGGCGCCGAGCTGGTCAGCAGCTTCGCGGCGATCGCCGCTGAAACCTACGCCGAAGGACGTGACCCCATGCCCAGCGTGGAGTTCACTGCCGCCGACGCCGTGACCTTCACCTTCCCTGGCGAGCTCGACGAGGCCGCGCGCATCGGCAATTGCCAGATCGCCTACGGCGTGCTCGACGCTGAAGGCATCGCGATCACGATTGTCGACAATTCAGGATCACTGGACTGCACCGCGCTGGTCGAAGGCTAAATCGCACGCACAGCTCGAATGCTCGCGCGCGTAGGTCCTGAATTGTTGACACACGCGCGCGGGCCTCAGCCCGTGGGACTCTGCACGAGGAAGAACGGGAAGACGCCGGGGTTGTGGGCGTGCACGATGGCGAGGAAGACCACGAGGTCGAACAGCAAGTGCACGATGATCACGTAGGTGAGCGACTTGGTGCGGTGGAAGATCCAGCCCTGCAGCAGCGCGAACGGGATCGTCATGAGCGGGCCCCAGGCCTGGTAGCCCAGCTCCCAAAGGAAGCTCACGAACACGATCGCCTGCAGAATGTTGGCCGTCAGCAGAGGGAAGTGCCGCAGCAACAGCACGTAGACGGTGCAGATGAAGAACAGCTCGTCCCAGATGCCGACGGCGTTCACGCCCACGAACAGTCGCGCGATTTCTGAGGCCTCGGTGACGGCGGGCCAGTTCTGGTAGGCACCCGAGGTGATGAAGTAGAACGGCAGGATCAGCCATCCGAGGAACGGCACGGCGAAGAGATATGACTTCTCCCACAGCTGCCACTTCTGGCCGCCGCGCCACGGAAAACGGATCACCCGCCGCTTGAACACGAAGCGGTCGAGCACGAACGGCACGAGCACCGCGAGACTCAGCACGAACCCGAGCAAGAAGAAGTTGGGCCACGAGATATCGGCCTTGACGCTCACCGTGCTCACCACGATGAGGCCCGCGGCGATGATGCCGAGATCGCGCATGAGCTCGCGGTCGACGAAGTAGGCGACGACGAGCCCGAGGACGAGCCACGGGTAGCCGAGCAACCGGTTCTCGAAGCCGAACAGGGGAATCGCCGACGTCACGACGATCGCCGCGGGCAAGAGCTTCCAGGTGAACGTCGAGCGAGCATCCACAGGGGCAAGGGTGTCGGCAGCGGGCATGACGTGATTCTGTCAGGTCCGCCTGCGCGACAACGGAGCGGGCAGTGAGGCTAACGAGATCGATGCCACGTGTCTAGCCCGTGACGCCCTCCCCCACCGAGCGTTGACTGGGGTGAGTCGTCGGTCATCCGGCTGGCGACCACGACCACGGCACGAGCACAGGAGGCGACTGATGTCGACCAACGAGAATCACCCGACGAAGCACGACGAGAGCTTCAGCGACGACCAGCAGTCGCGCATCGACGAGCCGAACCTCGAAGCCGGCGAGCCCGACGACGCCGCGATCGGCGCAACGCCTGCTGGCGTGCCGCACGCGCGACCCGACGAGAACTCCCCCGGCGCCGAAGACCAGCTTGAGGGCAAGGGCTGGACTCAGGGCGGTCACGCCGTCAAGTAAGAGTGGATGCGGCGCTCACGCCCGGCGCAGCGGCACTCGCGCGAGCACGTCGTCGATGACGGTCGGCAGCCCCAGCAGCCGAAAGTGCCCGACGTGCGGCAACTCGACGTTCTCGGCCGCGCCCGGCAGCACCGCGCTCTCGGCCGGCACGTACTGGTCGTACGCCGCCCGCAGCACGTGCGTGCGCGCGTGGGCGGCGTGCGCGGCCCCGACCTCGCCGATGACGGGCAGGGTCGGCCGAAACTCGCGCCACGGCCCCACGGCATAATGCGAGAGCGGGCTGCCGGCATAAGGGGTGTTGAGCGAGATCATGCGCGAGAACCGTCGCGCCTGCCCCTCAGAAGCTGCCAGTTCGTCGTCGCGCAGCAACAGGGTGCCGATGAGCCCGCCTTTGCTGTGGGCGACGATGACGACATCGCGCAGGTCACGATGCTCGACGTAGGCGGCGAGCATCGCGGCGACCTCAGCGATGGGGTGCCGGTTGAAGCCGAGCTCGGGCACCGCGTGCACGGCATGCCCGCGCTCGCGCAGAGCATCGTGCAAGGGCTTGAGGTAGTGCCACGTCTCGAACACCCCCGGAATGAGCAGCACGGGCGGCAGATCGCCCTCAGCGCTCTCGAGCGGCTGCGGGGGTTTCGGCCCGTACCGCCACCAGCGAAGTCGCGACCGAAACACGTAGGTGTAGTCGGCAATGAGCCCGCCGAGCACGCGCAGCCCGCTCGGGCGAGGGGTCGGTGCTGCGTGGATGCTCACGGTGCGAGTATCCCGCAGGAGTTCGACAGACCGACGTTTCGCGCGCAGACAGTAGACCTCTTGGCGCTCGGTGTCTACCCCGTGACGAGACCTCGGGCACCGGCTTGACTGGAGCACGCAGGTCGGGGCTCACGCCCACGGGGTTCACAAGCCACGGGGTTCACGCTCCACACAGACCCGCCGAGCGCAAGGGGGAACACCATGGATCACCACGACAACGAGCACGAGCACGACAGCGATCACAGCAGCGAGCACGGCGACGAGCCGACGCAGGGCGAGAACCCGGGAGCCCAGGGCGATTTCGGCGCCGGCCAGGGCGACGACGAGTCGAGCGAAAGCATCGCCGACATCGAGACCGCTGATGAGAACTTCGACGGCAACCGCGTCGAGGGCACCGACCAGCCTCGATCTGACGACGTTGACGGTGGTGGCGCGATCTAGTCCCGCGGCACTGACATACCTTCTCTGAAACCTCGTGGAGCGGCGACGACGCCGAGACGCGACGGACGGATCACGCCGTGCCGAGGCCGGTCGGCGTGATTCTCGGGTGCCCGTGTCTTCGGGAGGCACGGGCACCGCCAACTCTCGAACTTCCCGCGCGAAAGGTGCGACATGACGAGCAACACCGACAGCTCCGGCACTGAGATCGGCAACACGCAGAACGGCAACACGCAGAACGGCAACCCCGAGGATGACGACAACGTCTCCGCCGGCGAGCAGGTGCTCGACGAGGGCCACGTGACGCCGAACCAAGACGATTTCCTCGACGCCGATCACGATGACGACCGCAGCGGGCACGACGCCGACGGCGGTTCACAAGGCGACGCGCACGCCGCCGACGAGCGCACCGACCCCGGCGCGCCGCCCGCGCAGGGCGACCCGGGCTAAGCACTCACAGCACAACCCTCCATCCCGTCGCCCTGAGGCTCGCTCAGGCCTACACTTGCTCAGACTTGCAACATGCACAGTCGAGCGAGGAGGGCTGATGAGCGGGGACAACCCGGCACCGGGGTGGTACGCCGATGCGACCGACCCTTCGCTGATTCGCTGGTGGGACGGCTCGTCGTGGAGCGAGCACACCCAGCCCAACCCTGCCGCCGCATCCGGCACCGCGTTGGCCGAGCCCGCCCCACCTGCGCCCGCCGCTCCCGCGCCCGCTCCCTCACCGGCGATTGTCGCGCCGGCGCCGTCCCCCTCGACCATGCTCGACGACGTGCCGCCGAGCAGCGGCTTCGCTGCCGCAGGCGACTTCGCCGCTCCTGGTGTGCCGCTGGTGCCGGCCGACGCGAACCCGGGCGAAGGCTCTCGTCGAACGACTCGAAGCACGTCGCTGCCGATCTCGGAGCCCGTGCGCCTCGTGCCCCCGAGCTACAGTCCGCCGGCCGCGCAACCTGAGGCTGGAGCGACGGAGAGCGAGCATCCCGGTGCCGCGCCCTCCGGTTTCGCCGCTCCGTCGTTCGGGGCGCCGTCATTCGGGGGGCCGTCATTCGGGGCGCCTGCCTTCGACGCGGCACCGTTTGATGCTGCACCGTTCGATGCGCCTGCTCCGTTCGCGGGCGGTTCGGGTCTCGCACCTGCGGCGCCCGGGTCGCCGTCGTGGTCGAGCACTCCCCTCGCCGCCCCGAGTTCTGCCGCCGACATGGCGAGCGTCGACTACGAGCCGCTGCAGCGTTCGTGGGGTCACCAGCGCTCTGGCCCGTTGCGGCAGGCGACCGGCGTGTCGACGGGCGGGGCGTGGATGCTCGCGCTCTCGCCTCTGCTGGGCGCGGGGCTCAGCGCGCTCGTGTGGGCGCTCACCGACGGCGGTACGAGCGCGGCGACTCCGCTCGTGGCCCTCAGTGTCGTGGTGGTGGCGCTGCTGTGGCTGCTGCTCGGTGCGATCGCCGACTATCGACGCTTGGGGGTGCTCGGCCACGAGTTCAGGCCTTCGGTGGCGTGGATTCTGCTTGGTCCGTTCTTCTACTTGCTCGTGCGCGCCGTGCACGTCTACCGCACGATGCGTCGCGGCGTCGCGCCGACGTGGGTCTACATCGTGCTGTCGGTCGTCGTGGGCATCGGTGTCAGTGTCGGCTCGTTGTTTCTGCCGCGGGAGGCGACGTCGGCCGAGCTGCGCACTGTCGAGTCGACGATCGTTGCCGAGCTCGCCGAGCAGGGCGTCACGTACACGGTCATGTGCCCCGAGACGGCGCCGGCCGGCATGGGCACATCGTTCGTCTGCACGGCCTACGACGAGGTCGGCCCCGCCGCCGTCATTCGGGTCACCTGGTCGAGCGTGCCGGGAGTCTTCGAGTACGCGCTCGAGACGGGCTCAGCCACGAGTTAGCAGTCGTCGCCGCCCTGCGGCGCGGCGGGCAGCGTGAGCGCAGCATCCACGGTGGGGGCATTGTGGCCGCGCACACCCCGCGTGTGGCTGATGAGCACGCTGCGCACGGTGACGCCGACGGCGTCGGCCGCGGTGGTGACGAGGCGCATCCAGGCGCGGTCGAGGCGGCCGGGCTCGGGGCTGCCGCGTCGTTCGAGGGCGAGGATGATCTCGGTGCTACCGATGGCGGGAGCGACGCTGCCGATGACGCGGGTGAGCACGTCGAAGGCGTCGGGCGGTGGCGTGCGCGGCAGGTCGTCACAGGGCATGCTCATGCCGCCCTCCCCCGGTTTGGCGCCTTCGGGTGGCACGAAGAACAGCCAGAGGTGCCAGCGGATGGCTGGGCCGAGGGCGAGCGCGAGTTTTGCTTCGAGGGTGTCGGCGAGTTCGGGCGGGATGCCGCGGTCGGGAAGGTCGTCGCGAACGAGGGTGCGGTAGCTGCCGGTCATGGCGTCGAGGATGGCTGTGTTCAGCGCGCGCGGCGGCGCCAATGCATGAGTTGGTGGCGCTATATGTCGCCCTGCCGGGTGGGGAGGACTCTTACTGATCGAGCAGCCTCAGGAACGCGCTGAGTTCGGCGACGCCGTGCGGGGTGTGCGGCAGGTAGTCGACGAGGGCGGGGCTGTGCACGAGGTAGGCGGCCCATTGGGCACGCGAGATGGCGACGTTGAGGCGGTTGCGGTTGAGCAGAAACTCCATGCCGCGCGGCACGTCGGCGGGGCTCGAGGCGGCGAGTGACACGATCGCGATGACGGCTTCTTGGCCTTGAAACTTGTCGACCGTGCCGACGCGGGTGTCGGTGAGTCCTGTGGCGTCGAGGTGCTCGCGGATGAGCTGCTGCTGCGCGTTGTAGGGCGTGACGACGATGGCGTCGCGGGCCGTGAAGGCGCGGGCGGCGCCCTGGGGGGTTCCGTCGTCGCGAGTGCCGGGCATCCACTGCAGGCCCAGATGTCGCTGGATGATCGCGACGACTTCGCGCGCTTCCTTCACGCTCTCGGTCGCGTTGTCGCGGTGGTCGACGGACACCGGGTGCAGGCCGGGCGCGACGCCGTCGAGCTCGCGCGTGGTCGCGGTGGGGTGCGAGTGCAGGGCTCCCTCGTAGGAGAGCTGCGAGACGGCGGCGGTGAGTGCGGGGTGCATGCGGCGGGTTTCGGCGAGGAAGTAGCCGAACTCGTCGGGCAGCACGTCGTGGCCTTCGCTGAGGTAGCCGAGGGCGCTGCCGTCGATCGGTTCGGGATGCGTGCCTTGACTCACTTGCGGCAACTGCTGCGGATCCCCCAGCAGGAGCAGGTTCCTCGCGCTCATGCTTGCGGCGATGGTGGCGGCGAGCGAGTACTGGCCGGCTTCGTCGATGACGAGCAGGTCGAGGCTGCGGCGGCGCACGCGGTCGGGGTTCGAGAAGTCCCACGCGGTGCCGCCGATAACGAAGCCGCCGGGCTGATTGAGCGCGTAGTCGTAGAGGTCGCCCGCCTCCCCGAGCACCGTGTAGCGCGCAGTCGCGTAGTCGGCGGGGTCGGCGCCGCTGCGCGGAGCCTTGGCAACCTGACGCTGCGGGAGGCCTGCGGCGACGACCTGATCGAGCACGTGCTCGACAGTGGCGTGGCCTTGCGCGACAACGCCGATGCGCCAGCCGTGCTCGGCGGCAAGGGTCGCGATGACTCGGGAGCCGAGGTAGGTCTTGCCCGTGCCGGGAGGGCCTTGCACGGCGAGGTAGGAGTGGTCGAGGTCGAGCAGGTGGGCGATCACTGTCTCGATCGTGTACCGCTCCTCAGGAAAGCGAGCTCCCATGCCAGGCCACACGCAGTCGAACACCGCCCCTTCTGGGGCTCCCTTGATGCGCGGCGGCACCCTGCGCAGAAGGTCACCGACAGCATCGCGCGGCCAAAGGGAGACGTCGCCTGCGTCGCTCAAGCGACCATGCAGCGCCGCCTCGACAAGCGCCGCTCCCCACTCTTCGATGGCGGGCTTCTGCTGTCCGGGTGGCGGCGGGCTCGCGGGCGTGAGCGCGACGGGCAGGTCGGTGTACGGCTCGACCCCCTTCGGCAGGGTCTCGCGGAACGTCACACCGTCGTCGTGCAGCTCGACAAGAGTGATGGCCCGGGCGGAGCGGGCTCCGGGGTCGCGGCTGCTCGGGGGGAAGGGTGCGGGCTGCTCGTAGAGCGCGTACGGCCCCGACCTGCCACCGACGGTGGGCCGGCTGCCGGCGCTCCAGGCGCCGCGCAGTCGCACCGTGCGGCCGAGCGAGCTGCGCGGGGTGGGCTTGATCCAGTCGGACTGCTCGTGGTGAGCATCCCTATCGACGGTGAAGACGTCGCGCGTGTCGGCCCACTCGTCGAGGGGTGCGGCGATGCGGTCGAAGTGGTCCCACCAGAAGGTCTTGTGTTCGCGGCGGTGGTAATCGATGGCGGCGGCCGCGTAAGCGTAGGCGCGCTGTTCGGGGCTGCGGTCTGGCTCGACGCCGGGGCTGCCGTCGTCGTTCGCCGCGAGCTCGAGCAGCGCGGTGCGCAACGGCGAATCGGGCACTTCGCGTTCGACGGGCACGTCTTCGATGAGGGCGGCCGCCGCGGCGGGATGCTCTGCCGCGAGCCCCCGCAGCCACGCGGTGAGCCGCAGCGTGCTTTCGCAGTCGACCTGGTTGTAGTCGCCGACGGCGTCGAGAATGCGCTGCGCTTCGTCGTGTTGACCCGCAGCCTCGAGCGCGCGCGACCGCACGTATTCGGCGACGGAGTCGTCGCCCCGCGCGACTTCAGCCCCTTCGCGGGCCCCGGGCCAGTAGAGCGGCTCGAGGTACTTGATCGAGTAGCTGGGGGTGCCGATGCGCAGGGCAGCTTTCACGATCGGATACAGGTCGACGAGCACGCCCTCGCGCAGCCAGGTGTCGATGGTGTCTTCGCCGACTCCGTGCCGGGCGGCGAGCGAGCGCAAGTGGGTGCGCTCGTAGGCGGCGTAGTGGTAGATGTGCAGGTCGGGGTGAGCGGCCCGGCGGGCTTCGACGTCGGCGAGGAAGTTGAGTAGGGCATCCCGTTCGGCGGCGAAGTCGTGAGCCCAATAGGGCGTAAACGTCGATGCGGCGTCGACCATGCCGAAGAGGTAGTCCAGGCCCCAGCGGCTGGGGTCGTTTTCGGTGTAGAGCGGGTCGCCTTCGAAGTCGAAGTAGAGGTCGCCGGGGCTCGGCGCGGGCAGGCGGTGCAGCGCGCTCGCGTCGCGCACGCGAACGGGCGGGGGTGTGCCGGGCGCGGCTCCGACGGCTTCGTGCTGCAGCGCAGCTTGCAGGCGCAGAGTGTCGAGGGTTCCGGCGTTGAGGCCGTCGATCGGGCCCGTGTGTGCAGCCAGTTGGGCCACGGTTTCGATGCCGGCCGCGCCGAGCCTCTGCCACTGGGCTCCAGTGAGTCCCGCGACGCGGCTCACGTCGTCGTGCAGTGCGATCTCGTACTCGCACCAGGCGCAGCTGCGGCAGTAGGTGACGCTGGGGTCGCGCCACGCGATGGGTGCATCGGCGGCGTAGCGCGCGCGGAGCATCCGGTGCAGGCGCGCCCGCCGCGTGCGCAGCACCGGAGCGATGTCATCGAGGCGGTGGATGCTCGTCTCACCGTTGCCGAGCAGCAAGTCGACCTCGGGGTCGACCTCGATGCCGAGCCGTTCGAGTTGCTCGGCGTAGGCGGCGAGCTGCAGGAGGGCGGTGACTTTCGCGCGGCGCGCGAGCTTGGTGTCTTGCACGCGGTAGGTGTTGTCGCCGGTTCGCAGCAGGAAGTCGGCGAAGCCTACGAAAGCGATGGGAAGCTGCCCCGACTCGCCCGGGTCGCTCTCGAGGTCGAGGAAGGTGCCCTGCACGACGACGTCGGCTCCCGCGCGCAGGGCCGCTTCGGTTTCAGCCGCGCGCACGCCGAGCGCGTCGAGCCCACGTCCGTCGGGCCGCGCGATCTCAACAACCGTGTGCGTCTCTCGGTAGCGCTCGATGACCGCACGCTCGTGCGCGTCACCCAGTTCGGCGGTGCGGTCGAGCAGGGCATCCACTTGTTCGTCGATCGCGTCGATGCGCCCGAGCCGCACGTCGAGATCGCGCGCGACCGCGAACTCGCACGCAGAGGCGCGCGTGAGGTCGCTCGCGGAGGTGACAAGCAGGGGCTCGTCGTTCGCGGTGGTCGTCAGGTACACGGGGCTCCTGGGCAGGGGTGGACGTTTCGACCAACGCTAGACGTCACCACCGACCGCAAGAGATGCCGCGGCAAGCGAACGAAGGGCTACTCCCCCAGCTCCCCCACGAACCACGGCGGATACACAACAACCCGCGCACCCGGCGCCAGCACTCCAGCGTCACCGAGCATCGCGCGCACCTCATCGCGCCGCGGCTCCGAGGCCACGGCGACGAGCGCCACCTTCGCGAGCGGCAGCGGCCCGGGCACGAGCACTTCAGAGCGGGCGAGCATCTCGGGGTCGGTCGCGGCGCGAGCGAACATCCGTTGGCGGGTGTCGGGAGTCGACACGCTCGTCAGCCGCGCCGCCGCGTCGCCGTCGGTGACGATCGCGTCAGGGAGGCTCTCAACGTCGACGCCGAGCACCACGAACTCGGTGGCGGTCACGCGTCGGGCGGCAGCGCTCCAGGTCGGGCCGGCCGCACCATCGCGCACCTCGGCCCACCACGTCGCTGCCGGCGTCACCGACATCGGCACGCACGCCGACACGGCCACGCCGTCCATCGCCTCGGCGCTCTCGCGCAGTTCGTGCACGAGGTCACTCGCGAGCGACACCTCCGGCGTGATGCCCGACGCCCGCAGCGCAGCGGCCGGCATCACCATGCCCGCCTCGATGATGCTCGGCAGGTTGCGCACGTGCGTCAGGTGG
>SXMH01000052.1 GCA_005777405.1 Actinomycetota bacterium | reverse complement strand
GTGCGCTTGGCGGCCTCGCGCACCGCCGCGAAGGCCTCGGGCAGCAGGTCGTCGAGCGATTCGCCGTTGCCGTAGCGTTCGCGCAGTTCGACGGTCTCGTTGCGCAACTCGTCGTCGCTGAGATCGCTGAAGTCGTCTTCCAGTTGATTGATGGCTTCGGCGTACGCCTTCAGTCGACGCAGCGTGCGGCCTTCGCCCACACGCAGGACTCGCTCGAGAACATTGGCCACGTCGGTCACTCCAGTCTTCGGGCCGCTGGGGGCTCAGCGCCGCAGCGGGCGTGCGATGGCGCACGGAATCCCGCCGCAGACAGCGGCGCGCCCATGCTAGCAATGCCAGCATGGGCGCGCCTGGCCGCCGGGTCACGAATACCCCGGCGGGTGGATGCTCAGCCCCTGCGCCGTGCCTTCGCCGGCACTTCTTGCTCAACTTCGAGGCCGATGACGCCGTAGTTCCAGCCAGTGCGGCGGTAGACCACACTCGGTCGGTCGGTCTCGGCGTCGATGAAGAGGAAGAAGTCGTGGCCGACGAGCTCCATGTGGTCCACGGCCTCGTCGACGGTCATGAGGCTCGAGGGAAAGACCTTCTGACGAATCACGACGGGGCTGTAGTCGTCTTCTGCCTCAGGGCCCTCGTTGTCGGGCAGCGGAATGGCGCCGGTCGAGACCTTGTCAATGACATCGGGGCGGGCCGGGGTGATGTCGACGACGCGGAAGCCGTCGGCCGAGGCCTCGTGCAACGAGACCGGCCGATGCTGCCCTCGATGCACTTTGCGCTTGTCTTTCGCGCGCCGCAATCGTTCGAGCAGCTTGTCGATCGCGAGGTCGAAGGCCGAGTACTTGTCTCCGCCCGACGACTCGGCACGAATCACGGGTCCAGGGCCGACGAGGGTCATCTCCACCCGATCGTCACCAGACTTGCCCGAGCTCTTCTCGTGGTGCCGTGACACCTTGATCTCGAGCACCTGGGCGCGGTCGGCAAGATGCTCGACCTTCTCAGCCTTCTCGGTGGCGTATTCGCGGAACCGGTCGGTGATCCCAATGTTGCGACCGGTGATGGTGATGTCCACGTTCGACCTCCTGAACCGTCAGCGTGTCGCCCGTTGGTCAGGCGATGGTCACGCCTCCTTTGTCACACCGTAGTCCTGTCGTGCGTCGCTGTCACCGAGACGTTCGTCATGATCCCCACAGAATTTCCAGTGGATGCTCGACTCTCCGGCGCGCCGTGGCGTCGCGGCAAGCGCGACGCAGCCGAGCGGCTCAGCACCGGCGTTGCGCAGGGCTCGAGCGGCGGCGCGCAACGTGCCGCCACTTGTCACGACATCGTCGAGCAGCACGACCCGCCGACCCGCCAGTCGGGCGCTGACCCGCCACTGCGCGGCGTCGCGCTCGAGTCGCGCGGCGAGTGCCCGCGACTTCTGCTGCGCGTCGCGCGCGCGGGGCGCGCGCCGCAGCCCCCGCGCAACCTGCAGGCCTGCGCGGAGAGCGAGCACCGTCGCGGGCTCGAAGCCGCGCTGCGCCGCACCCGCCGCCGAGCCCGGCACGGGTACGAGCAGAGCAGCCCTGCCGGGCTCGGTGATCGCACCGGGCGCGAGGGTCGCCCAGAGCAGCTCGGCGGCTGCCAGCAGCGCAGGTGCGAGGGGACGCGCGAGTTCGGTGCGACCGTGCTTGAGCTGCAGCACGGCACGTCGCGCGACACCGTCGTAGGGCAGCCCCGCGACGATGGGCAGCGCCGCACCCTCGGCCACCCGCGCCTCACCCGGCGACTCGAGCACCCCGCGCAGGGGACGTGGGCGCAGCTCGAGTCGACATGACGTGCAGAGAGCACGGTCGGGGGCAGAGCATCCCGCGCAGTTCACCGGAGCCACGATCGCCCAAGCGTCGAGCGCGACGTCGCGCCACCAGGTCATCGCAGTCATCGCGGTCATGCCGCCAGCGTGCCCGCTGTGCACGAGGCCCGAGCTCGCCACGGCCAAGGCTGTGCAGAACTCCTACTGCTGCGAGGCGAGGAAGGAGGCGCGCAGCCCCGTGTTCTGCCAGCCCGAACCGCGCGGCTCGAACACCGAGCCTTCGGCATTGAGCACGCGGATGCCCTCCGTACCGCCGTTGCCGCCCACGAGCTGCACGGCCTCCGGCGGCAGGCCGAGCGGCCTCGAGCGACCGCCGAGCTCGTGCACTTCCACGAGCGTCTGGCCGTCGGTGCGCGTGATCGACGCGACCCGCACTTCGTCAACCCACGTCGCATCGACCGCGGTGTCTCCCGTCACGGGCAGCTCGAGCAGTTCACCCAGGCGAATCGGCACGCCCGAGCTCTCATCGCGGATGACGGCAGCAACCACCACGCGCGGTCCGCCCTCACCGTCGAGCATGAGCAGCACGCGCGCATCATCGCGCGAGACGTCGAGCGAGATCACTCGTACGCCGTTCGGCAGGGCAACCTCCACGTCGTGCACGGTGCCGTCGAGCTCCGTGGCGTGCAGGTCTCCGCCGGAGGCCGGGATCGACCATGCGAACTGGTAGCCATCGATGCTCGGAGCGATGAGCCCCGAGCGCGCGTCGAGCAGCACGTTCGGCGCATCGCCCGTGCGCAGCACCACAACACCCTCGGGTGTGAGCGCCGCCGCGAGAGTCGCGGTGGGCGCGAGGGCGACCTGCGTAGCCTCGGCCTCGATGATCTTGGCGCTCAGCGTGCCGAGGGGTTCGATGTCACCGACAGAGTTGACGAAGCCAAAGCCTGATTCGGTGCGCGCGAGCAAGCGCGGATCGACCTGAGGAACGATGTCGGGCGAGCCGGACGTCCACTCGGGAATGCTGATCGCGTTCTGATCGACCGTGATCTGCACCCCGCTGACGCCGCTCACGCCGCTGAGGCTCGCCGAGAGCTGCAGCCGCAGCCGCTGGCGCTCGAGGTCGCTGAGCCCGAGCACTTCGCTTGTGAGGTCGACCTGCGCGATGCCTGCTGTCACGCTGACCGGGGCAAGCGCGAGCTGGGTACCCTCGGGCACTGCCGAGACCGTGGCGCCCTGGGCGAGCCAGCTCGTCGGGGGCTCGAGCACCGCGCGCACGATGCGCGTGGCGACTTCCGACCGAGTCGGGAACCAACGCAAGTCGGGTACGAGGTTGCGGAACGCGGCATCCCAATAGAACAGCGTCTGCTGGCTGAACGCGCTGGGGAAGGCCTGCTGCGAGATGAGGATGCCGTCGCCGAGCTCGGCAATGCGCCACTCTCCGTCTTCTTGCACGAACCGGAACGGCGGCAACGTTTGCGCCAGAGAGCTGTCAGACGTCGAGTAGCGACCCACCGAGTCAACAGATGCGGTGATGGGCACGGTATAGGTCAGAGTCTCGTCGTCGACCTGCTCGATCGAGCCCTCGCGGCTGCGCACGAGCGTGCCCGCATAGGGATTCCACACGTCGGCTACGTCGTCAGCGAGATAGGAGCGTGCAATGCGGTAGTTGTTCTGCGAGGCGGTCGTCGCCGAGAAGAAGCCCTGCAAGATTTCCTGTTGGCTGGCGCCCGCCGACGGGCCCGAGGGCAACGAGACGAAGTCGACTTCGATGTTCGTGTCGATGTCACCACCCGCCTCGACCCCGCCGGACATCGGCACCGAGATGCACCCGCTCAGCAGCAGCGCTGCGGCGAGCGCGGTCGCGAACGCTGCCGGCGTCGCCCGCTGGAGCCGAGCTCCCCGCACGCGGCTCATGCTCGCTCCTCCGGACGTTCGCTCGCTGTCTGCTGTGCCGCCGACTCCGCGGGGTCGATGACCGCTTCGATCGGGTCCACCGGTGGCAGCTCGAGTGGCGGCACGGTGTCTGCCGTGATGCGCCGGTCGGCCGACCGCGGCAGGGTCAGCCTGAAACACGTGCCCGTGCCGGGCTCGCTCCACACGTCGAGCACTCCCCCGTGCACTTGCGCGTCTTCGGTCGCGATCGCCAGGCCGAGCCCAGTGCCACCCGTGCTGCGCTGCCTCGACGGGTCGGCACGCCAGAACCTGTCGAAGACGCGCTGCAGTTGCGCAGCATCCATGCCGACACCGTAGTCGCGCACCGCGATCGCGACCGCCTCGCTGTCGCTGTCGACGTAGACCACGATCGGATGCCCGTCACCGTGGTCGAGCGCGTTGCCGAGCAGATTCTGCAGGATGCGGCGGATGCGGCGCGCATCGACGTCGGCCTCGAAGTAGCCGCCCGGCGCCACGAGTCGCAGCTCGCTGCCCTTCTCGTCGGCGAGCGGGCGAATGGCCTCGAGTGACTCCTCGACGAGCCGCACGAGGTTCGTCGGCTCGGTATCGAGGGTGACGGCTCCAGCGTCGTAGCGACTCATTTCGAGCAGGTCGGCGAGCATCGATTCGAAGCGACCCACTTGCGCGTGCAACAGTTCGGCGGTGCGCGCGGTCGTGGGGTTGAACTGGTCGCGCTGCTCGTAGATGACGTCGCCGGCCAGGCGGATGGTCGTGAGGGGCGTGCGCAGCTCATGGCTCACGTCGCTGACGAAGCGCTGCTGCACGCGCGAGAGCGCGGCGAGCTGCGTGATCTGCCGCTGCAAGCTGTCGGCCATGCGGTTGAACGACCGCGCGAGTGTCGCGATGACGTCTTCGCCCTTCTCGGGAATGCGTCGATCGAGCTCACCATCGGCGAGTTTCTCGGCCGTCTCCGCCGCGATGCGCACGGGGTTGATGGCGAGGCGCGTCACGAGAAAGGTCACGAGTCCGATCGTCGCGATGAGCAACAGCGACCCGAGCAGCAGTGTCTGCTGCACGAAGTCGAGTGTCTGCTGCACATCGCGCACGTTGTAGACGAGGTAGAGCTCGTACTGTCCGGCAGTCGGAACCTCGATCGCGCTGCCGACCACGATGCCCGGGTCGATCTGCCCTTCGGTGTTGAGACTGACTGCTTGCGAGTAGAGCTGACCGTCGTCTTGCGCCACGGCGTCGCGAAGCTCATTCGAAATGACGCTCACGTCGAGCACACTCGTCGAGAACGGCGTCAGCACCTGCTGCGTCGATTGACCGGGGGTGCGCTGGAGCGCGAACTGGGTTCCACCCGGGCTCGAGAGCGATCGCGTCACCGCTGACTGCGCCGTCGACCCGGCCGTATTCAGATCGATCGTGCCGTCAGACGACACCGACGTGTCGAAGAGCTGCTGCGCGCTCGCGGTGGCCTGACGTGATTCAGCGAGCACTTGGGTTTTGCGCGCGTCATAGAGGTTGGTAGCGATGCTGATCGACATGTAGCCGCTGATGATGGTCACGGCGATCGTCGAGAAGAACACCGTGATCGCGACAGTGCGCACTTGCAGCGAGGTGCGCCAGATGTGCCGCGCACGCTGCACCAGACTGCGCCACGTCAACGGGAGCATCAGTCGCTCCGGCACCTCAGCGAGCCGCGCCGGCCCGGTAGCCCACGCCGCGCACCGTCATGACGATCGTGGGCTCGTCGGGGTCTTGCTCGACCTTCGCGCGCAAGCGCTGCACGTGCACGTTCACGAGTCGCGTATCGGCTTTGTACTGATAGCCCCAGACTTGCTCGAGCAGCATTTCGCGCGTGAAGACCTGGTGCGGCTTGAGAGCGAGCGCGAGCAAGAGGTCGAACTCGAGGGGAGTCAAGGCGATGCGCTGACCGTCTCGCGTGACTTCGTGCCCGGCCACATCGATCGTGAGGTCGCCGATCTGCAGGCTTTCGATCGTCGACTGCGGGGCGGGCCGCAAACGGGTGCGGATGCGCGCCACGAGCTCTTTCGGATTGAAGGGCTTCACGACGTAGTCGTCGGCGCCGCTCTCGAGCCCGCGCACGACGTCGCTCGCGTCGCTCTTGGCCGTGAGCATGATGATGGGGGTGCCGCTCGACTCGCGAATGCGAGTGCACACCTCGATGCCGTCCATACCCGGCAGCATGAGATCGAGCAGCACGAGATCGGGCTTGACGAGCCCGAACGCGGTGATGGCGTCAGGGCCGTCGTAGGCGACATGTACGTCGAAGCCTTCGCCCCGCAGCACGATGCCGATCATCTCGGCAATCGCCTGGTCGTCATCGACGACGAGGATGCGCGCGCTCATGAGCAGCCTCAGCCTTCTTTCTGCGGGGAGCACCCGGCACCGTTGCCGCGAACTCGACCATTGTTCGCCCCAGCCTAGACGAGTGTGACACCATACGTTTTGAGCCCAGCGAATACCTACGGGAAGGTCAAGAACGTGAGCGGAGACTCGTCATGGGCCTCGCCCGGCTGGCAGCCCGACCCCACCGCACCGGGCGGCTCGCCTGGTACACCGGCCGGTGACGCTGGCGCAGCATCCACGCCCTCGAGCCCGTATGGCGCGACGCCGGGCGCTCCCCTCGGGTGGACGCCGCCGCCGAAGCCCGGGCTCATTCCTCTGCGGCCGCTCGATTTCGGCACCGTGCTCGGCGCCACCTTTCAGGTACTGCGCCGCAACCCCCGACCGACGTTCGGCGCCGCTCTGCTACTCAATGCTCTCGTCGTCGTGCTGTCGACGGGCATCAGTCTTGTCATCGTCGTCGCGGGCGTCGACCGCATCACGCGCGCGAATGAGGACGACCTCGGCGCGATCGTCGCGGGCACGGTGGCGCTCGCCATCGTGTCGCTCTTGCTCGCCGTCGCGATCTCGATCGTCGCCCAGGCGGTGCTGCAGGGCGTCATCTCACTCGAGGTGAGTCGCGGCGTGCTCGGCGAGAAGCGCACACTTCGCGAGCTCGTGCAGCTCGGCCGTGGTCGATGGTGGGCACTCATCGGCTGGACGGCACTGCTCGGCACCGCCGTCTCGATCGCCATTGCACTCGTCGTCGGCCTCGCGGTGGTGTTCTTCGCGCTCGGTGACGTCGCGCTCGCGGTCGTCGGCGCTCTGCTTCTCGTCGTCGGTCTCATAGGCGGCATCGTGCTGTGGGCTTGGCTCTCAACGAAGCTCGCCTTCGTGCCGGCCGCGATCATGCTCGAGCGGCTGCCGCTCGGCGCCGCGATCGGTCGAGCATGGCGACTCGTGCGCGGGGCATTCTGGCGCGTGTTCGGCACGTTGCTGCTCGTCACCGTCATGGTCAACGTCGCAGCGAGCATCGTGACTACCCCAGTGCAGCTCGCGGCGAGCTTCGCCGTACCCATCACGAACCCTGCTGGGCAGCTCGAGACCGATCTCACGCTGTACCTGGTACTCAACCTCGTCGTCATCGTGGTCACGGCCGTCGTCGGCGCGATCGGCTCGGTGCTCACGACCTCGGCGCAAGTGCTCCTCTACCTCGACCGCCGCATTCGTCTCGAAGGCCTCGACCTCGAGTTGCAGCGCGTCGTCGAGCTGCGCGCGGCCGGCGTTGCCGTCGACGACCCCTACGTCGCCCGGGCTGCGCCCGCCACACCGCCGCCCGCGAGCGCGCTGCCGAGCGAACCGCCGCTCATGCCTCCCCCGGCGCCGCCCACCGCCTCATGACGCTCGGGCCACCGCTCGAGCCCGATGCTCCGGATGCTCGAGACCTGTTACTCGATGAGCTCAGCGACCCTGCATACGCCGAGAGCGCTCCGACCTGGTTCGACCTCGTCTCTCAGGCGATCTACGAGTGGTTCGCGAATCTGAGCCTGGGAGACGGCGGGGGCCCGCCCGCGCTGCTGTTCATCATTCTCGGTGCCATCGTGGCGGCCGTCATCATCATCGTGCTGCTCGTCTACGGCGTGCCCCGGTTGCGCGCGCGCAGCCGAGTGAGTGACGACCTCTTCGGTGAACAGGACGCACGCAGCGCGAAACGGCTGAGGCGAGATGCCGACAAGGCCGCCGCCGCTGGCGAGTGGCAGGTCGCCATCGCCGAACGCTTCCGTGCCCTCGCCCGCGGGCTCGACGAGCGCACGATCGTCGCCGTGCTCCCGGGCACCACCGGCCATGGCTTCAGCCGCACCGCAGGCCGGGCCTTTCCCGCCTTCGCCACTGAACTCACGGCCGCCGCCGACGCGTTCGACGACGTGCGCTACCTCGGTCGCGCGGGTTCTGCCGAAACATACGCACGCGTGAGCGCCCTTGATGAGGCACTCGCCGCCGCACCGTCGCCGGCGCTGGCCGCGCGCACTGCACCATCGGTGGGGGCCCCTCGATGACGAGCGTGCTCGATCGAGAGAGCGCGACCGCCAACGACGAACTCGCCGCGATCGTCACCCCGACCGTCCGGCGCGCCGTGCGCCGATCGCTCTATTGGGTGATCGCCGTCGTCGGGCTCATTGCACTCGGCCTCGTCGTGAGCGCGCTCAATGGAGCTGGCAGCGTTCCGCAGACCTGGGGGGCCAATGAAACGGCGCCCGTCGGCTCGCGCGCGGTGGTCGAGGTTCTTCGCGACCAAGGGGTAGAGGTCGAGGCTGTCGACCGGCTCGATGCCGCGCTCGACGCCGTTGACGAGCACGGCGGCACGCTGCTCGTCGCCGATGAGCTCGCAGTGCTGACGGAAGACCAGTGGCAGCGCTTGGGGGGCGTCGCCGAGCACCTCGTGCTCGTGCAGCCCGAGACCTGGGCCCTCGACGCGCTCGAGCTTGACGCCTTGCAAGCCGAACCTTTCGACGAGGCAGGCGGCCCGGTCGAACTCTCGGCCGACTGCAGGGTGGCTGAGGCGCGTCGCGCCGCCGACATCATTGGCAGCGGCATCGGGTACACGACGCTCGACGGCGAGTCGTGCTTCGACGGTGGCACTGCGGGCTTCGCGCTGCTGCGGCTCACGGGTGACGCCGCTGGCGAGACCGGTGCCGACGGCGGCATCGTCAGCGTGCTCGGCACGGGCTCGGTGCTGCAGAACGGGTCCATCACGCAAGCAGGCAACGCCGCCCTGGCACTCGGCCTGCTCGGCCAGCACGACCACGTCACGTGGTACCTGCCCGGCTTCGGCGATCTCAGCGCACCGAGCATCGCCGAGCTCACCCCCTCGTGGGTCAACCCGGTGGCGTGGCTCGCGCTGACCGTGGGGCTCGTGGCGGCATTCTGGCGCGGTCGCCGACTGGGCCCCGTCGTCGTCGAGCGACTGCCGGTCGTCGTGCGCACGACCGAGACGATGGAGGGCCGAGCTCGGCTCTACGCCTCGGGAGCCGCGCGCCTCCGCGCGATCGACGCCGTGCGCGTCGGCACACTTCGGCGCCTTGCCGACGGGCTCGCCCTCGGTCGCGCCGCGGGCGTCGACGACATCATTGCGAGCGTCGCCGCCATCACCCACCGACCAGTCGTTGCGCTACGAGCTCTGCTCGTCGACGACGAGCCACGCGACGACCGCGCCCTCGTGCGACTGAGCGACGACCTGCTCGAACTCGAGCGCGAGGTGGCTCGGCGCGTGAGTCTCGAGCAGGTCGATGGCGGGCACGCAGAGACCGAGCATCCATGACTGGAAGGATGACCCTATGAACTCCGACAGCCTGCGCGACGCCTTCGGGCGCGTGCGATCCGAAGTGGGCAAAGCCGTGGTGGGCCAAGACGGCGCCGTGAGCGGACTCATCGTGGCACTGCTCTCGGGCGGCCACGTCTTGCTCGAAGGCGTGCCCGGTGTTGCCAAGACGCTGCTCGTGCGGTCATTGAGCGCAGCGCTCGACCTGCGCACGCCGCGCGTGCAGTTCACGCCCGACATCATGCGGGGCGACGTCCCCGGCTCGGTGGTCTACGACGCGAAGGCGGGC
>SXMH01000051.1 GCA_005777405.1 Actinomycetota bacterium | reverse complement strand
GCTACGGCGCTCGCCGGCGCCGTTGCCGGTGCCGGTGCCGTTGCCGGTGCCAGTGCGTCGACCGGTGCGCTCGCTTCCGCCGCGGCGCTCGGCGCACTGTCGGCGGCTCGCGCTGCTCGTGCGACAGACGTCTCTGTCGCTCGGGGCACGCGCTCGAGCTCAATGCGCAGCGAGTTGATCGCGAGCTCTGCCCGCGACGAAGCGGCCCAGACGTGGGCGCCCGCTCGCCCCGCGAGGTTCGCGCCACACTGGGGGCAGCGCCCATTGGCGAGCCGGCCCTCGGTGCAGACCGGGCACAGCGTGGTGTCGCGCAGTTGCGCGATCGCGGAGTGGCTCCAGTGTTCGGTGGTTGTGGTCATGCCGTGCCCTCCTGCCCATCGTCGCCGCGCTCGCCGAGGGGCGCGCGATCGTCGCCCTCGGGCACCCAGACGAGCACGTCGCCCGGCTGGCACTCGAGTACGCGGCAGATCGCGTCGAGTGTCGAGAAGCGCACGGCTTTCGCGCGGCCGTTCTTGAGCACTGCGACGTTGGCCGGCGTGATGTCGATCGCGGCAGCGAAGTCGCCGACCGACATCTTCTTCTGCGCGAGCAGCACGTCGATGTTGATGATGATGGGCATCAGACCACCTCGGCCAAGTCGCTCTCGAGTTGCGCGGCTTTGCGCAGCAGGCCCCGCAGCACGACGACGAGCAGGGCGAGCATGCTGCCGACGATGATGCCGAGCACGCCGAGCAGCGCGATCGAGGGCGAGCCAGCCTGGGCGTACGAGATCGTGATGAGTGATCCGAGCACGATGACGGTGGCGACGATGATCGAGCCAAGAATGACGTCGACGTAACGGAACGCCTTCGTATTGAAGATGATGCCTTCGCGCACGAGCGAGAGCATGCGCCAGACGCAGACGAGCGTCACTTGCAGGCAGAGCACGAAGATCGTGGCGGCGATGACTCCCGGCCATTGCAGCCAGGCGAGTGGCGGCAGCATCGCGGCCATGCTCGCGGCGATCGTCGGCACGACAATCGTCTGACAGATCAGCAGTAGCGCCAGCAGCACGGCGATGAGCGACTTGAGCGAGACGATGGTGAGCCGGTGCATCGGTGTCCTATCGATTGTCGGGCGATATCTATCGACAAACGATACATGATGCCGAGTCAATCACGGCATCGGGCCCGATCAGTACGACTCTTGTGTCGCCGCGGCACTGCCCGCCCACTCCGCGGAGACCGCTTCCGACGCGCGGGCAAGCACGGCAACGTCGGCAGCGACCAGCACAAAACGAGCGCCGGCGGCGGTGTACTTTCGAGCGAGAGCGGGATCAAAAGCGTTGACTCCCACCGAGTTGCCCGCATCCTGTACCGCCCGAAGTGCCCGATGCACGGCGGCGACCACGTCGGGGTGCGACTGCTGGCCCAGCAGCCCCATCGAGGCCGCGAGGTCGCTCGGGCCCACGAACACGCCGTCGACGCCGTCGACCGCCGCGATCTCGGCCGCGGCCTCGACGCCGGCGACCGTCTCGATCTGCACGAACACTGAGGTGTACTGGTCGGCGTCGGCGAGGTAGCCCTCGACGCGATTCCAGCGCGCCGAACGGGCGAGCGCCGAACCGACCCCGCGGATGCCCCGCGGCGGATAGCGCACGGCCGCGACGGCCGCCCGCGCCTCCTCGGCGCTCGACACCATCGGCACGAGAACCGTCTGGGCTCCCAGATCGAGCACCTGCTTGAGCGTGACAGGGTCGTTCGCCGGCACGCGCACGACAGGGGTCGTCGCGTACGGCGCGATCGCCTGCAGCTGCGCCAGCACCGACTCGAGCGTGAGCGGCGAGTGCTCCATGTCGATGAGCACCCAGTCGGGCTCACCGCCCGCCACGATCTCCGCCACGAGCGGGCTTCCCGTGCACAGCCACATGCCCGCGAGCGGGCGGTCGGTCGCGGCCAGGCGGTCGCGCAGGGTCGGGGCTAGACGAAGCGGCACGAGATCGTCCCTAGCTCTCGGTAGTCGGCAACCGCCGTGTCGCCCGCCGCGTACCAGACCGGGCGAGTGAACGATCCGGCCAGGATGTACTCGCCCGCCTCGAGGCGGTCGCCGTGCTGGCCGAGCTTCGCGGCAAGCCAGGCGACGCCGAGAGCGGGATGCCCGAGCACACCCGCGGCCACCCCCGTCTCCTCGATCTCGCCATTGCGGCTCAGCATCGCCGCGATCCAGCGCAGATCGACCTCGCGCGGGCCGACCGGACGCCCACCGAGGATGAGCCCGCCGTAGGCTGCGTTGTCGCTGATCGTGTCGACGATCGTGCGGCCCTCGAGCTCGAAGTGCGAGTCGAGCAGCTCGAGCGCGGGTGTCACATGCTCGGTCGCGTCGAGCACGTCGTCGATCGTGAGGCCCTCGCCAGCGAGCGGCTGCTTGAGCAGGAAGGCGAGCTCGACCTCGATTCGCGTGTTCGCGAATCGCTCGGTCGGAATCTCGTCGCCGTCGTGCCACACGGTGTCGTCGAACATCACCCCGTAGTCGGGCTCGGTGATGCCGGTCGCGAGTTGCATCGCCCGCGACGTGAGCCCGATCTTGCGCCCCACAATGCGGTGCCCCGCGGCGAGCCGCTGGTCGCGCCACGCACGCTGGATGGCGTAGGAGTCTTCCACTTCAGCCTGGGGGTAGCGAGCGGTGATGCGCGGCAGCGTCGTGCGCGTGCGGGTGGCTTCGGCCAGCTCGGCGCCGAGGGCGTCGATGAGGTCGGGCGAGAGCATCCGGTGTCAACCTTTCTCGGGGGTGCCGCGCTCGGCCTCGTAGCGGCTGCGCCAGTCGGCGTTCATGGGAAAGAGGCCGTGCAGCGGATGCCCTTCCGCTACGCGTGCCGCCACCCAGGCGTCTTCCGCCTCCTGGGCGAGCGCCGCCGTGACGACCTCCTCGACGAGAGACCGCGGAATGATGATCACGCCGTCGGCGTCGCCCGCGATGATGTCGCCCGGCTGCACGGTCGCCCCGCCGCACGCGATCGTCACGTCGTACTCCCACGGAACGTGCACGCGTCCGAGCACCGCGGGGTGGCCGCCGAGCGCGAACACGGGAATCGCCATGCCGGCGACCGCCTCGAGGTCGCGCACTCCGCCGTCGGTCACGATGCCAGCCGCGCCGCGGGCAACTGCCCGCGCGGCGAGGATGTCGCCGAGAGTGCCCGATCGAGTGTCGCCACGCGCCTCGATGACGATGACCTCGCCCTCGCCGACCTCATCGAACAGTCGCTTCTGCGCGTTGTAGCCGCCGCCGTGGCTGACGAACAGGTCTTCACGCAACGGCAGGTAGCGCAGGGTGCGTGCGACGCCGACGAGGCGCGCGCCCGGGCGCAGCGGTCGCACCCCCTCGATCGAGACGCCCTGGATGCCCCGGGCCCGCAGCTGGGCCGACAGGCCGGCGACGGGCGCCGCGAGCAGGCGCTCACGCAGGTCGGGGTCGAGGGGGTGCGGCGCGGTCATGGGTCTCCTTGTGATCGTCAATGCAGTCCGAGGTAGGCCTCGAGCGTGGGAGGGGTCGCCGTGAGCGTCGGTTCGTGCACCGGCTCGCCCGGAAACTCGCTGGCCTCGAAGAACCAGCGGTTCGAGGCGGGCATGCCCCACAGCTGCGCTCGGCGCGGGTTGCTGACATCCCATCGGATCGGCTCGTCTTCGAGATCGATGAACTGGTAGTGCGTCGTGAACAGCTCGATGCGGTGCTGGTCGGGGTCGCGCAGGTAGAGGAAGAGGGCGTTGCTGATGCCGTGCCGGCCCGGCCCCCGGTCGATCTCATCGCCGAAGCCCATTGCCCCGGCCACGTCGGCCGCGTGCAGCAGCGAGAGCCCGTCGGGCACGGTGTAGGCGAAGTGGTGCAGCCGCGGTCCGCGCCCGTTCGTGAAGACGAGGTCGTGCGTGTTGCCCTTAACCTCCATCCAGGTGCCCCAGAGTTCGTCGGTGCCGTCGGTCGCGGTGTACTCCGACATGCGCATGCCGAGCCCCGTCCAGAAGTCGGTCGCCGCCTGCACGTCGTAGGTCACGACCTGGTAGTGGTCGAGCCGTTGGGGCGCCCCGGCCACGAACTCGTGAAACTGCTGCATCTTGCGCGGCACGGTCTCCATCGAGCTCGTGAGCTCCATGTGGGTGCCGACCGGGTCGCGAAACCGCAGCGTCGGCCCTTGGTGGTCGCGCTCGATGCGCTCGTGCTCGATGCCCGTTGCGGCGAAGTGCTTCTCGGCCGCGACGATGTCGGCATCGGTGCGCACGCGGAGCCCCACGCACAGCGCCTTGGCGTCGTTCGCGCTCTCGAGCACGAGGCTGTGGTGGGCGGCCTCCTCGAGCCCGCGGAGGTAGACCGTGTCGTTGGTCTCTTCGGTGACGACGAGCCCGATGACGTCGCGGTAGAAGTCGCGGCTCTTTTCGAGGTCGGTCACCGACAGCGCGACATGGCTGGCGCGCGTGATCGCGAACGGGGGCGTGTGATTGGTGATCGGCAGCATCAGGGCCTCCAGGCGATTCGGGATGCGTCGCCACCAGCCTGGGGTCGCCCTCGCTCGGTAGGAACTGCCGTTTGGTGATTGCTGCTATAAGCAGCATCTATAAAGGACACACCTGAGTACGATTTCCCTATGGAGCTTCGAGAATTGCGGTACTTCGTCACTGCCGCAGAAACGGGCTCACTGACAGCGGCGGCGGCCGAGCTGCATCTCTCGCAGCCGGCGCTCACCGTGGCGATCCGGAAGCTCGAAGCTGAAGTCGGCACGGCTCTCCTCGCACGCACGTCGCGAGGCGTCATGCCGACGAGCGCCGGACGGTACCTTCTCGACGCGGCTGCCCGTTTGCTGGGTGAGGCCGACGATCTTGTAGTGGGGCTGCGTCGGTTTAGTGCGGGCGCTGCGGGAACCGTCACGCTCGCAGCGGTGCCCACACTCACCTGGCATAGCGTGCCGCTCTGGCTGAGGCGGCACGCGTCGACCAATCCAGACGTTGACGTGCGTGTCGTCGACCCGCCGCCCTGGGAGGCAATCGACTTGCTGCATCGACGCGCTGTCGATGTCGCCGCGATCATCGTGGACGACGCAGATCGATTCGCCCGACGCCATCGCGGGGAACTCGACGTCATCGACCTCGGTCCGGTGCCACTCGTCGCCGCAGTCCCGCCGGGCGTCACTGTCGCTGACCCCATGCCTCTCGCCGCCTTCGAGGGGCAGATCGTCGTGTTGCCCACTTCCACAGCGGCCGTGCCGAGCCTTCCCGAGGTGGTACTCGAAGGCATGCGAGAGCACGGAGTGCAGCCGGGCCGCGTACGCACGGCGGCTACTATCCAGGCGAGCATCCCGCTCATTGAAGCGGGAGTTGCGTGGGCGATCTTGCCTGATCCCCATCGAGAGAGCCTGCGCCGATTCGATGTCGAGGTGCGCGAACTCACCCCGTGTCTTCCGCCGCTGCGCGCCCTCGCGCTCGTGCGGGCGGGGTCAGCGGAAACCAACCCAGTGCTCGCCCGCCTGCTCGAGAGCATTATGCTCGACGCCCTCTAGCCCTCGGCGCGAGAGCGCCACTGTCGCAGTAGCTCGCGACCGTAGTCGTTGCCATTCGGCAGGCGGAGTGTGCTGTGCACGTGAAAACGCGCAGGGAGGCGGTTGGAAAGCCAGACACCCGCATGGTTGTCGAGCTCCGCGATGATTACCGGGCTGTGAATGCGAAAGTAGATCGGCTGTGAGCCATCGGTCGCCCCGTACCACGAGAACCACGTCTCATGCAGATGCGCGTCGAACTCCGCCATCGTTGCCGCACGTTCGGGCGCGGCCAGCAACAGATGGAAATCTTCGACGATCTCCCGCAGCATTGCCACTTGGCCGCGCTCGAGCGCGGTCACCCTGAGACCCTCGTAGGGAACAACGCGGTTGTCGCGGAAAGCGCCCGCAACATGACGCTCGTCGGCCGGGTGTAAGCGACCCTCGGGCATCGTGGGGTCGAGCACGGAGTCGAACACCACTGCCTGAGCTCGCTGGGCATCGGTCAAAGACTCTGCCAAACGGAGCGCAAGGGTTTCGCGACCATCGAAGATCGGGCGGCGAGCGTCTTCGCTGAGAGCAGGCTCTGCGCCTATGAAGACAGGAGCGATGACTTCGCGCCCGCCCACGGTCACAAAGTTCACCCCGAGATGGTGTCCGAAGATCTGAAAGCCCCAAGGTTGGTCGACCGAGGGGGTTCCGAACATCGAGAACCAATAGCTTCGATCGTTCATGACAAGTGGCAGGTCGACGAGCTCGCCGAGGAAGCCATTGAGCTCCATTGCCTCACGAACCCGTTGGTATCCTTCGGGGCTGAAAGCCGCCCTGAGCACATCGTGCACGGCATCGACAAGGGCGTCACTGAGGTCTTCGAGCCGCAGTCCTACCCGGTGGACAACGAACTCAGGGTTACTCCAGGCCCTCCATTCCGGAGCGTCGAGAGGGTAGCTCACTCGGTCTCGCTGCTCAGTGTCGAGCGCGTCGAGAAACCGTAGAGCGGCATTGACGAGAGCGGCGTCTCCGGTTCCAAGCTCGGGCAAGACGTAGAGCCCCTCCAGCGGTATGCCGTCGGTCGTCACTCCGACGAACGGCTCGCGGTAGAGCGAGTTCCAGTCTTCGAGCAGTTGCTGCAGGAAGTCGTTGTCTTGCCGCGCCGCCGAGAACTGCTCGTAGTCGAGACCCCGCCATGGCGCGATCGCGGGGTCATCGTGATCGAACAGGTAATCGCGAAAGCTCTCATCACCAAGTTCGACGGCGCCCTCACGACCGCTCACGCGGGCCGTAGAGAAGAACCCGTCGATGTCCTTGTCACTGCGGTCAGGCATCCCGGTGCTCAAATCGGCAAGTTGAACAGGCGCTTGGCGTTGCCGTAGAGCATGAGTTCGCGCTCGTCGTCGGAGACCTCGATCTCGTTCTTCATGAACTCGACCCCCTGACCCATCCAGCTGTAGAAGACAGGAAACGACGAGCCAAAGAGGTAGTGGTCTGCTCCGCTGATCTTGACGGCGGCTTCGACCTGGTGCTTACCCCAAGAGTGCGGATGAGTGAGATCGAAGTAGATGTTGTTCTCGAGATACTGGCGAATCTTCTCGCCACCAGTGGGGTCGAGCCGGTTGAGCGCCTCCTTCTTGACCGTGGCATGCGGGGTCATGAGGTCAGCGTTCGCGAACCAGTTGCCCCCCATCATGGTGTGGATGAACTTCAAGTTCGGAAACTCGTCGAACATGCCGCTGAAGAGCTCACGCCCCACTGCGGTCGCCTGGTCGACGATGCGCCCAAACTCTCGGCGCAAGTTGGTGTAATCGATGACCGACTTCCACTCGACCGGTAGCGGCGTGTGGTGCACGATCACGGGCAAACCAAGCTTGTCGAGTACTGCGAGGTACGGCTTGAATACCTCATCGTCGAGATAGAGCTGCCCGTAGTGGCAGGCCATTTGCACTCCGACGACGCCGAGCTCGTTCACACAACGTTCGAGTTCGTAGATGTCTTCTTTGCGACCCCACGGGGGCACGGCTGCGGTGGCGAAGAGTCGACCGTTTGAGCGCTGAACGATCTCGTGGGCATTGTCGTTGACCGCGCGGCAGGTCTCGATGCCGAGCCACTCCTGCCACACAGGAACGCGCATGATGCCGTAATCGACGCCGGCCTCGTCCATCGCGGCAAGCTTCGCCTCAGCCGAGTAGTCGCCGTCGACGTAGTTGAGGTTTTGGTAGCCCTTGGGCTTCTCCAGAATGAGCTGCTTGCGCCCGTCAGCAGTCTCACCCACGGAGGCAATCTCGCCGAAACCGCGGGGAGCGCTCGTGAGAAAGCCATTGAGGATCTTTTCGTTCGTGAAGAGATCTTCCGGCAGGTGGTGAACGTTGATGTCGACGACGGGCATGGTGCTTCCTGCTCTCTGGATCGCTGGGCGGCTCCCACCCTAGACAGACAGCGGCCGCTGCCACCCCCACGATCATGCACAGTTATGTTGCGTGTTCCGCCGTACGCAGAACCACCTCGGCTGGCTACCGTGACATGCACCCCACAGACGCCGGAGTCCTGTCGGACACCACGGCCACGATGCAAGGAGGCAACGATGCCACGCAAGTCAGTGCTGTTGAGGGTGGTGGTTCCGATGACGGCCGCCGCACTCTTTCTGGCCGGATGCACGGCCACCACACCCGACACCGAAGAGCCCGCAGCGAACGACGCCACGCTCCGTGTGAACTTCGGCCAATTTCCCGAGAACTGGTCGCCCGGTCAAGAAATGGAGGGTGGCCCACTTCGCATTCCCTACGAGACCTTGTTGGCGCGCGGCGATGACGGTTCTATTCAGCCGTGGCTCGCCACGGAGTGGGAGCTCACCGATGAGTCGCTCACTCTCACGCTCCGCGACGATGTCACCTTCCACGACGGTGAGCCCTTGAACGCGGAGGCGGTGCAGGCCAACGTCGAGCTCGTGCGCGATAGCGCGACGGCCTACTCAGGGCCACTCCAGGTGGTGGAGTCGGTCGACGTTGTCGACGAGTTCACGGTGCAACTCAACCTCTCCGGCCCAACGCCGTCGTTGCCGACGACGTTGACGTCGCGTGTGTTGCCGATTGGCAGCCCCGCGGCGATCGCCGACGGCTCGATTGCCCAAGCACCGGTTGGCACGTCGCCGTGGGCATACGATGCTGACGCTTCGGTCATTGGTACGCGCATGGTGTTCAACAACTTCGCGGACTACTGGGGTGAGCAGCCCGGGTTCGGCAACGTTGAGCTCTACGCCATCACAGATCCTGAGGCTGTCGCCGCGGCCCTCGTCAGCGGAGAGATCGATGTCGCCGACTCTGAGATTCGCGTCTTCTCGCGATTTGAAGGCACCTCGATCGAGACGCTGCAGTACCCGGCGATCCGTAACAACCTGTTCTTCTTCGACCGCGGACCCGGGGGGGCCTTCGAGTCGGTTGAGCTGCGCCAGGCGATGTGCACCGCGATCGACGTGCCGCAGTGGGTCGAGGTCGATGGTGAAGGCGAGGCCGCGACGCAGCACTTCGCCGAGGGTGAATTGGGCTACAACGCCGACATCGACGGATACCCCAACGACGTCGAAGCAGCGGCAGGGCTCTTCGAGGCCGCAGGCAGCCCTACCGTCACTGCCGAAATGGTCGCCGCGCCGTACAACGGTCGACAGATCACGGTGTACATGGAGCAGATCGCTGCAGCCCTTCCGGGGATTGCGGTCACCGTGACCGAGCTGTCACCGCCGGAGTACAACAGCACCTGGAATAGCGGCCGCTACCCGCTCGGCTTGTCGAGCAATGAAGAGCAGACTCCGTTCGAGTGGTACACGGCTTGGTTCGCCGCCGACGCCCCGGGCAACCCCTCGGGTGTCGAGAGCGACGCGCTCCGCTCGGCCGCTGAGGCTGCCATCGCTGCGGGTGACTCTGAAGAATCCGCTGGCCTGTGGGCAGAGGTCACCAAGGTGATCGCCGATGAGGCCCTCACTTGCGCGCACTTGCGCGGCGTGGAGGTGCTCGCGTGGAACATCGACACCGTCTCCGGGGTCGACGCACCCAACGAGCCGTGGGAGCCCAAGTCGGTCAACTATCGCGAGCTGACGCCGGCCTCCTGATGATCGAGATCCAGAAGCCAGGGCGAGTCGAGAAGGGTCACTGATGCTCAAGCTCATCCTCTACCGCCTCGCCCTGGCGGTACCCCAGTTGCTGCTCCTGTCGTTCCTCGTGTTCACGCTCACCTACATGGTTCCGGGCAGCCCGGCCGCCGCCATCCTCGGCGTCGCCGCCAACCCAGAGAGCATCGCGAGGCTGGAGCAGCAGCTGGGGCTGGATCGCCCCTTCTTCGAGCGGCTGATCGAGTACTACGCAGGCCTGTTCCGTGGTGACTTCGGAACGTCGTTCGTCTCGGGCCGACCCGTGCTCGAACTCTTCGCCGAGCGGCTCCCCGCGACCGTTTCGCTCATCGCGGGCGGCCTGCTGGTCTCCATTGTGCTGGGCCTCGCGCTCGGCATCATCGGCGGCACCAAGCCCGGCTCGTTCCGCGACCGCGCCTCAACCGCCTTCAGCTCGGTGTCAATGTCTCTGCCCGAGTTCTGGATCGGCATCATCCTGCTGCTGATCTTCGCGGTGCAGCTCGGCGTCTTCCCCGTCGTTTCGTATGTTCCCTTCGCTGTCGATCCCATCGGCTGGATGCGGGGGCTCATCCTCCCCTCCATCGCTCTCGGCATTGGAGGTGCGGCGCTCATTGCCCGCCAAACCCGCACCGCCATGGCGGTCAGCATGTCGTCGCGCTACGTCGACTCCCTCACCGCGGTCGGCGTGCCTCGCCAGCGAGTCGTTCTGCGCTACGGACTCAAGAACGCACTCGTTCCGGTGCTCGCGTCGACCGGCCTGACGATCAGCATCATGCTCGGCGCCAGCTTCTCGGTCGAGAAGGTGTTCGCCTTCCCTGGTATTGGCGCTCTGATGCTGCGCAGCGTCACGGGCAAAGACTTTGCCGTCGTCCAGGGCGGGGTGCTGCTGATAGCGATCATGGTCATCCTCGTCAACCTCATCCTCGATGTCTCTTATGGACTCCTGAACCCGAAGTCGCGACCCTCATGAGCGAAACCACGACTACTGCCATCACGCTGTCCGAGCCTGACGACGGGCGCCGTCACACGACGAACCTCGGCCGTATCGTGTCGCGCATGCGGCGTCAGCCCGGCACCATCGTCGCGGGGGCCTTCATCCTCTTTCTCGCGACCGTCGCCCTCCTCGCCCCCGTCGTCGCGCCCTATGACCCCACCCAGGTGTTTCTCGACAACGTGCTCGAGCCGCCCTCGGCGCAATTCCTGCTCGGCACCGATGATCTCGGTCGCGACCAGCTGAGCCGCCTCATCTACGGTTCGCAGATCGTGCTGCTGGTCGCCCTCGGAGCCGTAATCATCGCTGCGGTGATCGGTGTTCCTCTCGGCCTCGTCTTCGGGTTCAACGGCGGTTGGTGGGACCGCATCGGCATGCGGTTCGTCGACATGGCGCAGGCCCTGCCCGGCATGCTGATCGGCATCACGGTGGTCGCCATCCTCGGCCGAAACATCGTCATCCTCATGTTCGCCATCGGGCTGATCGGCGCGAGCCTGTTCGCGCGTATGACCCGTGCGGTTGTCCTCGTCGAACGCAACAAGCTGTACGTCGAGGCGGCTGAGGTGGCCGGCCTGCCGCGTCGGCAGATCATCTTTGGGCAGATCCTGCCCAACCTTGTCGGTCCGATCGTGACGCAGGGCTCGGTCTTCCTCGGCTCGGCGATCATGATCGAGTCGGCGATGAGCTTCCTCGGCATCGGTCTGCCCTCCGAGATTCCCACGTGGGGGGCAATGCTGAGCCTCGCCCTCGACAATCAAGCCGTCGCCCCGCACCTCACGTGGCCGCCCGGCATCGCCATCGTGCTGACGGTGCTTGCCTTCAGCGTGTTCGGCGACGGCCTCAACGACGCGCTCACGGGCGAGCGCAAGCGGCTGCCGCGGCTCGGGCTGCGTTTGGCCCAGGCCGAAGAAGAGCGTGCCGCTCGGGCCGCGACGAGCGTGAGCACCGCACCCGGTGCCGTGACTGGCACGGCCACCGCAGTGGTGCACGGTGATGACGCGGTGCTGGTCACACACGACGTGAGCGTTGCCCTGGCCATGCCCGACCGCTCGCAAACCCGCATCGTCAAGAACGCCAGCCTCACCGTCGCCAAGGGCGAGATCGTGGGCTTGCTCGGTGAGTCGGGGTCAGGAAAGTCCACCTTCGCGCGTGCGGTTCTCGGGATGCTCCCGCCGGGAACGTGGCTTGCTTCTGGGTCGATCCGGCTGCTGGGCGAAGAACTTGCGCATCGCCAGGAGCGTGAACTGAGCCATGTGCGAGGAACCCGCATGGCGGCGGTCTTCCAAGACCCCATGAACGCGTTGTCTCCCGTGCACACGGTTGGCATGCAACTTACCGAGCCCCTGCGCCTGCACAAAGGCATGAACCGCACGCAAGCGCGGACCCGTGCCGTCGAGCTGCTCGAACGGGTGGGAGTTCGCAACGCATTGGCGCGGCTCGACGACTACCCGCACCAGTTCTCGGGCGGTATGGCGCAGCGCGTTGCGATCGCGATGGCGCTCGCCGCAGACCCCGAGCTTCTGATCGCGGACGAGGCGACGAGCGCGCTCGATGTCACGACCCAGGCTCAAGTTCTCGACCTCATTCTCGACCTTCGCGACGAGTACGGCATGGGTGTGCTGATGATCACCCACAGCTTGGGTGTCGTCGCAGAGACCTGTGACCGCGCGGCCGTGATGTATCGCGGTCGTATTGTCGAGGACTCGCCTGTCGCCACCCTGTTCAGCGAACCGCGGCACCTCTACACGCGGTCTCTTCTCGACGCGAACCCCGCGAATGCCGAAACGAGCGGCCGTTTGGTGACGATCGACGGCGACTTGCGTGTCGAAATCGACGGCCTCATCGACCAGCTCGACGCCGAGGAGGACGCACGATGACGGGCGATCTGCACACTTCCGCGACGCCACTGCTCGACGTGCGATCGCTGAGCGTCGGGTACGAGTTGCCTGCAGGACTCCTCGGCCGCCGGAAGGTGGTTCCGGCGGTCGAGGATGTGAGCTTCACCATCTCGCATGGCGAGACGCTCGGATTCGTGGGCGAGTCCGGGTCTGGCAAGAGCACGGTCGGCAAGGCGATCTTGCGACTCGTGCCGCCGTTGGCAGGGCACATCGTCTTCGACGGTCGCGATGTCGCCGACGACGGCGCGCGAGCGCCGCTGTCGTATCGACGCGATGTGCAGGCGGTGTTTCAAGACCCGGCAGCTTCGCTCAACCCGCGCCAGTTGGCGTCACACGCCATCGAGACCACTTTGCGGCGGCACGGGGTCACAGACCGGATCGAGATTCGCTCGCGCACCCTCGAGGCCTTCGAGATGGTCGGGCTCACGCGCGATCACCTTCAGCGCTTCCCGAATGAGTTGTCGGGAGGGCAGCAGCAGCGGGTCGCCATTGCGCGCGCTCTCGTCTTACAGCCACGACTGGTGGTGTGCGACGAGGCGGTGAGTGCCCTCGATCTGTCCACCCAGGGGCAGATCATTAATCTTCTCGGTGACCTGCAGGCTGCCACTGGAGTGAGCTATCTCTTCATCGCCCACGACCTCGGCCTGGTGCGGCACATTGCTCACCGGGTAGGAGTGATGTCGGCCGGCTCCTTGGTCGAACTCGCCTCTACCGAGCAGATCTTCGACGCGCCGCAGCATCCGTACACCCGTCGGTTGCTTGGTGCGACGCCCTCATCGCATCCCGACGGTCGCGACGAGCGCCGCGCTCGGCGCCAGGCTTTCCGCGATGCCTCGAGCGTCGTCTTGGAAGCGCCATGATTGCACCGGATGACTGTCGAGCGGCGCTGGCTACACTGAATCCCGGCTCTCGCGGGTCGGAAGGGGATCACCGTGGATCGACTCGTGGTCATGCGAACGCTGGCCGCGGTCGCACGCGCCTCGACCTTCAGTGGCGCGGCGCAAGAGCTCGGTATTTCTCCTTCGCTGGTGTCGCGGCACGTGGCCGACTTGGAAGACACGCTCGGGGTGCGGTTAGTGAATCGCACGCCACGCTCGGTGAATCTCACCGAAGCGGGGCAGACATACGCGGAGTTCGCGGAACGAATCTTGACCGAGATCGAAGAGACCGACGAGCAACTCGCAGGTCGACAGGACTCGGCGCAGGGAGTGCTGTCGGTCATCAGCCCCAAGTGGATCGGGCTGATGGATCTCGGTGCAGCGATCGGCGACTTCGTTCGGGAGCACCCGCGCATGCGCGTGAAGCTCGAACTCGGAGGGATCTCCGACCGGCCGTACGACTTCCTCGACCGGGGCTTCGACGTGGCGTTTCATGCTCGCGACCCGAAAGATTCGCGGGTGCGGGTGCGCCGCATCACCGACCTTCCCTTCCTGCTGGCGGCGTCGCCCGAGTACCTTGCGCGCCGGGGCACACCCTCGACGGTTGCCGAGCTTCAGGATCACGCCTTGCTTGCCCACATGAGCGACGCGACCTGGCGGTTGACCTCCGGCGGCGAGATCACGCACGTCAAGGTGCAGAACCCGATTGTGGCAACCAACGCGTACCTCGTGATCGAGCAGCTGGTCGAGGCCGGGCACGGCATCGGGCTGATTCCGCGACGCTCGGCGCGCAAGGCGCTCGCCTCGGGGGCGCTCGTCGAGCTGCTCCCCGAGTTTCCGGTGCAGTCGCGCTCGCTGTACGCGGTGCACGGCCCGGGCGGGCAGACGCCGGAGCGCGTCAAGGTCTTCCTCGACTTCATGACCACCTGGTTCCGGCGCCCGCACGACGACTAGCGGTCGTGCCCCGAGCCGCGCGGCGGGGGGCGAACCGATGAGCGGCCTCGTCTCTCGCGACGTTGCCTACGACCACGATGGCGCGACGATGATCGGGATGCTCGTCGCGCCCGAGGGCGCGGCCGCGCGGCCGACCGTGCTGCTCTTCCACGACGCCTTCGGGCTCGGCCCGCTCGCGATCGCGTGGGCGCATGACTATGCCGCCCTCGGCTACACGGTGTTCGCTGCCGATGTATGGGGAGGCCGCCGTCAGCCGGCGGCCGTCGACGAAATCGGCCCGCTGATCGGGGCGATGGTGAACGACCGTGAGCGCTGGTGCGCTCGTGCTGCCGCGGCGCTCGCCACCGCACGGCAGCAGCCCGAGGTCGAGGCGTCGCGGGTCGCGGCGGTCGGATACTGCTTCGGGGGCTCGACCGCGCTCGAGCTGCTGCGCGTCGGTGGTGACCTCCGCGGCGTCGTCGGCGTGCACGCCGGTCTCGACCTGCTCGCGTCGGGATGGCACGCGGCGCGCTCCGACGCGGCCGTGCTGATCTGCACCGGCGCCGATGACCCGATGGCGACCGTGGAGCAGCGCGACGCGCTCATCGCCGGTCTCGACAGCTCCGGCATTGACTGGCAGGTCGACCTGTACAGCGATACGAAGCACGCCTTCACGAATCCGGCCGTGCCGCATGGCGCGAACCACCCCGTGCTCGGCTACAACGCGCGCAGCGCGCGACGGGCGTGGCTCTCGACCGAGCGACTGCTCGCCGAGGTGCTGCGTGACGACGGGGTCGACCCCGCTGGCGGTGCCCGGGCGTGAGCCGAGCATCCCGAACCCCACAGACCGTGCAGACCGACGAACGAAAGACGCACTCATGACCGATATCGCGATCATCGGCGCGGGCCCCGGAGGCCTCGTGACCGCTCTGCGCCTGCTGCAGCAGGGCATTATCCCCACCATCTACGAGACGGTGCCCGAGCTGAAGCCGCTCGGCGTCGGCGTCGACATCAAGGTGTACGGCACCAAAGAGATTGAAGAGCTCGGTCTGCTTGAGGAGTTCCGTGCGATCTCTGTCGACGCGGTCGACTCGATCTTCTTCAACCACTACGGGCAGGAGATCTACGCCGAGAAGTGCGGCGTGCATATGGGCTACCTGCACGAGCAGCGGTTCGTGCACCGCGGCTACCTGCAGATGCTGTTCTACCGCACGCTCATCGAGCGGCTCGGCGGTGACGAGCGCATCATCCTCGGCGCGCGCGTCGTGCGCTACGAGCAGGATGCCGACGGGGTGACCCTGCACCTCGAGCATCGCGACGGACGCACCGAGTCGGTGCGTCACGACGCGGTCATCGCCGCCGACGGCATCAAGTCGGCCGTGCGTCTGCAGATGCACCCGACGGAGTCGGAGCCGCACTACTCCGGAATCACGATGTACCGCGGCACGACGCTGCGCGAGCCCTTCCGTGACGGCCACACGATCCTCCACATCGGCGACCCGCGCATCTCGTCGATGATCATCTACCCGATCGCGAACAACTTCGAGGGCACCGGGCTCGACCTCATCAACTGGGTGGTCGAGTACGAGCGCGACGAGACGGTCGAAGACTGGAACCAAACCGGCACCGTGGACGAGATTCTGCCGCTCTACGACACGGTCGACATCCCGTTCCTCGACGTGCAGCAGCTCATGCGCGATGCCCGCGAGGTCTACCTCTTTCCTCTCATCCGTCACGATCCGCTCGAGACGTGGGTCGACGGGCGGGTGGTGCTGCTCGGCGATGCGGCCCACGCGATGTTCCCGCGCGGGGGCAACGGGGTGTGCCAGGCCTTCCTCGACGCGCGCGTCGTCGCCGAGAAGCTCGCCGAGCACGCCGACCCGCACGAGGCGTTCCTTGCCTACGACGCCGAGCGTCGCGAACCGGTCAACCGCATCGTCATGTCGATGCGGGGTGAGGGCTACGAAGTGATCCGCCGGTGGGTGGCCGAGCGCACTGACGGCAAGCCTTTCGACGACATCGAGCAGGTGCTGCCGCTCGCCGAGGCCGACGAGCTGTTCAGCAACTACCACCGACTGGTCGGGCAGCCGCGCCCCGGCTTCGAAGCCGGCGAAGCGACCGGCTTCCGCACCTGGAACGAGCCGGCGGCTCGTGGCTGAGGCGATGGCGACGAAGGGGGAGAGGGTGATGACCAAGATTGATGAGCCGAGCGCGGCCGTTCGCGCCGAGCTGCTTGATGTCGAGCGGCGCCGCTGCGAGGCGCTCGTCGCGGTTGACGTGGACGCCCTTGCGCTGCTCCTCGATGACGAACTCGTCCACATTCATGCGCCTGGAGTCACGCACTCCAAGGCTCAATTGCTGGAACACTTGGCGACTCGCCGTCCGTACTTGAACACAGTCCGGGGCGAGCTGGCGATTCGGCTCGTGGGCGATGTCGCGATCATGACCGGACCGCTCACAAACCGTCTTCGCAACCCCGACGGAAGCGAACGCACGCTTTCGGGTGTAGCGACCCAGGTGCTGCGACGCGACACCGCGGGCGCTTGGCGATTCGTGAGCTTCCAGATGACGCCGACTGGCGAGCAGGTGTGGGGTTCACTCCCATCAGAGACGGGTGCGTCGGGGGATCAGCGATGAAACTCGCCCGGTTCCATGTCGGGCACGAGCCGGCGCGCATCGGGCGCATCGACGGCAATGTCGTCGTCGACGTGTCGCACGTGCCGGGGGTCGGCGGTTCGCTGCGCGAACTGCTGCCCGCGCTCATCGACCTCGAGCCCGCCCTCGCCGTCGCCGATGGGCCTCGCTTCGACCTCAACACTGTTCGGCTGCTTCCGCCTGTCGATGACCCGCAGAAGTATCTCGGCATCGGCATGAACTACCGCGAGCACGCGGAGGAGGCGCGCAAGGCGGGCATCCCGATTCCTGAGAACCAGTTCTGGTTCAACAAGCAGGTGTCGTGCATCACCGGTCCGTTCGATCCGATCATCAAGCCCGACATCAGCGAACAGTTGGACTACGAAATCGAGCTCGCCGTGGTGATCGGCCGCCGATGCCGCCATGTGGGGGTCGAGCAGGCCCGCTCGGTCATCGCCGGTTACATGGTCGCCAATGACGTGTCGGTGCGCGACTGGTTGCAGAAGCGCTCGCCCACCTTCACCCTCGGCAAGTCGTTCGACACGCACGGGCCGATGGGCCCGTGGCTGACGACCGACAGTGAGATCGACGACCCGCTCGACCTCGGCATGCGCCTCACGGTGAACGGCGAGGAGCGTCAGAACTGGCGCACCGACGACATGATCTACGACATCTACGAGCAGATTGCGTATCTGACCCAGGTCATGACGCTCATGCCCGGCGACATTCTCGCGACGGGCACGCCAGCGGGCATCGGAGCGCCGACCGGGCGGTTCCTCGTCGCCGGCGATGTCATCCGGGCCGAGATCGACGGGCTCGGCGCGATCGAGAACACGGTGATCGCGGAGCCCCGACCGTGAGCGGTCGCCAGGCGATCCAGATCGCCGGCTTCACGCATCGCAACCCCGTGCCCGCGGCGTCGCGCATCGGCCCCTACGTCTACTCGGGGGTGCTCGCCGGGCGCGATCCCGTGACGCAGCAGACCCCCGTGACCCTCGACGAGCAGGTCGTGCTGCTCTTCGGTCGCATCCGTGAACTGATGCACGCGGTGGGCGGGTCGATGGACGACATCATCAAGATCACCTTCTGGGTGCTCGACTACCGCGATCGCGCGGCCATCAACCGGGAGTGGGAGCGCGCGTTCCCCGACCCGGAGAGTCGCCCGGCACGGCAGGTCATGGCCGCCTACCTCGACGAGGGCACGCTCGTGCACGCTGACCTCGTCGCAGTGCTCGACGAGTCTTCTCGCCCATGACCGCCGTGAGCTTTGACCGCCGCGGTCGTCGACTGCGCTTCACGGCCCGACACGCGACCGTGCTCGACGTGAGGTACGTGGCGCCGTCAATTGTGCGCATTCGTGTGACGGGCTCCGATCTGAGCGACATGGTCAGCGAGGGCCCGACAGACCACGTTCGCGTCTTCGTTCCTGATCCCGCCACAGGTGAACTTGTCGCGCCAGCGGCCATCGGCCCTGACGTCGACGGCATCGTTCGACCCGATCGGCCGTCGCACGGCCGAGACCTGACGCCGATGACGATCGAGCGTGTCAACGAGCACACCGTGTTGAGCCTCGATGTCGCTCTGCATCCTGAACCGGGGCCCCTTGGCGATTGGGCCTTTGGAGCTGTACCAGGCGCTGAGATCGTGATCGTTGGTCCACGGGGAACGAAATCAGTCGTGCAGGATGCGCGGTGCATCCTGCTCATCGCCGATGCCACCGCGTTACCGTCATGCGCTCGCTGGGCACGTGAGGTGCCGCCCGCGACCGCGGTGGAGGTGGTGGTGCTGAGCGGTGCCGGGTCAGAAGGGGCCGCCGCGTATCTCGCTGAGCAGTCGGGCCGCAGCGACCTACAGGTGACGCCTGTGCACTCGATCGCTGAACTGATGCACACGGTACGGGCTCGAGGCGTTGACGGCACGACCTATGTGTCAGCCGCTGGCGAAGCGGGAGCCATGGCCGAGGTGCGCCGCTGGTTGCGTCGCGAGCTTGAGCTTCCGCGAGCGCAGTACACGGTGAGTGGATATTGGAAACGCGGAGTCTCGGCCTTCGATCATCACGCGCCGCTCGACCCGAGCGACCCCGACGATTGACGGTCAGTATTGGCGGAGGATGGGGGATTCGAACCCCCGAGGGCTTGCACCCAACACGCTTTCCAAGCGTGCGCCATAGGCCACTAGGCGAATCCTCCTGGCGGTCGTTCCGCTGCGCGGTGCGACTCGGGGAATCCTACCCGTAAACTGGAGGCGGCTCCTCGCGTGGCGCCATCCAGGCCAACTCCCCCAGGGCGGAAACGCAGCAAGGGTAACCGGGCTCTGGCGGGTGCGCGAGGAGTCCTTTCTGTTTCTGGATGCTCTCCGCGTGCCGCGCAGCATCCCCCGCCCCCGGCACTTCGTCGGTGAGCGCAGGGCCCTTCGACCCTGGGCTCCCTCAGGTGCCCGCCCTAGGCTTGCCGCAATGTCGCGCAGCATCTACATCACGTCAGCCGAAGGCAGTTCGGGCAAGTCGACCGTCGCTCTCGGCGTGCTCGACGCGCTCAGTCACCGCGTGCAGCGGGTCGGGGTGTTCCGCCCGATCTCCCGCACGGCCGCCGGAGCAGGTGGTCAGCACGCGGGTGACCAGAAGGATTACGTCTTGGAGGTTCTGCTCGCCCACGCCGGCGTCGACCTCGACTACGACGAGGCCATCGGCGTCACGTACGACGAGTTGCACGCCGACCCTGACGCGGCGCTCGCGGTCATCGTCGAGCGCTTCAAGGCGGTCGAAGAGCAGTGCGACGCCGTGGTCATCGTCGGCAGCGATTACACCGACGTGGCGAGTCCCACCGAGCTCAGCACGAACGCGCGCATCGCCGCCAACCTCGGCGCTCCGGTGCTGCTCGTGCTCGGCGGGCGCGAATCCGGTGCCGCGGGTGGCCGGGCGCTCGCCGATTCGGCGGCGCGCACCCCCGACGACGTGCGCCGTGTCGCCGAAGTCGCCGTGGCCGAACTCGAACACGAGCACGCCGCCCTGCTGGGCATCATCGTCAACCGCACCGATCCTGCGCAGCTCACGGCGACCGTCGAGCAGGTGCAACTCGCGGCTCCTGGTGCCGTCGTGGGCAGCATCCCCGAAGACCAGTACCTCATCGCCCCCACGCTGCAAGCGGTCATGGAGGCCTGCGACGGCGAGTTCGTGCGCGGCGACCGGGCGTTACTGCAGCGCGAAGTGCTCGGTGCGGTCGTCGCCGGCATGAGCATGGAGAACGTGCTGCCGCGCCTCACCGAGGGGGCCATTGTGCTCGTGCCCGGTGATCGCAGCGAAGTGCTGCTGGCCGTGCTCATGGCGCACGAGAGCGAGACCTTTCCGAGCCTCGCCGGAATCCTGCTCTACGGCGGCTTCGAGACGCCCGCGGCCGTGCAGAGCCTCGTCGACGGGCTCGACCCTGCCCTGCCGATCATTCGCACCGAGACCGGCACCTATGACACCGTGCTCGCGATCATGGAAGCGCGCGGCCGCCTCGCTGCCGACAGCCAGCGCAAGTACGACACGGCGCTCGGGCTCTGGGAACAGCACATCGACGCCGACGCCTTGCTCGACCGTCTCGACGTCACGGCGTCGAGCGTCGTCACGCCTCTCATGTTCGAGTTCGCGCTGCTCGAACGGGCGCGGGCCGAGCGTCGCCACATTGTGCTGCCCGAAGGCGATGACGACCGCGTCCTGCGCGCGGCGAGCACGCTGCTGAGGCGGCGCGTCTGCGACCTGACGATTCTCGGCGACGAGCAATCCGTGCGGGCGCGCGCCGCCGAGCTCGGGCTCGACCTCGCCGAAGCGAGCATCCTCAGCCCCTTCGATGCCGACTTGCGTCAGCGGTTCGCCACCGAATATGCCCGTCTGCGCGCACATAAAGGCGTCACCGTGGATGCTGCGCTCGACATCGTCACCGACGTCAGTTACTTCGGCACGATGATGGTGCACCTCGGCCTCGCTGACGGCATGGTCTCGGGTGCCGCGCACACGACGGCGCACACCATTCGCCCGAGCTTCGAGATCATCAAGACCGACCCGGGCGTGAGCGTGGTCTCGAGCGTCTTCCTCATGGCGCTCGCCGACCGAGTGCTCGTCTATGGCGACTGCGCGGTCATTCCCGATCCGACGGCCGAGCAGCTCGCCGACATCGCGATCAGCTCGGCGGCGACGGCGACCCAGTTTGCGATCGATCCGCGCGTCGCGATGCTGTCGTACTCGACCGGCGAATCGGGGTCGGGTGACGACGTCGAAAAGGTGCGCGAGGCGACGCGGCTCGTGCGCGAGCGGGCTCCCGAGCTGCTCGTCGACGGACCCATGCAATACGACGCGGCGGCCGAGCCGAGCGTGGCCGAGTCGAAGATGCCCGGCTCGCCCGTCGCGGGTCGCGCCACCGTCTTCGTGTTCCCCGACCTCAACACCGGCAACAACACCTATAAGGCGGTGCAGCGCTCGGCCGGCGCGCTCGCGATCGGGCCCGTGCTGCAGGGGCTGCGCAAGCCCGTCAACGACTTGAGCCGGGGCGCGCTCGTGGGCGACATCGTCAACACCGTGGCGATCACGGCGATTCAGGCGCAGCGCACGCCCCCGCCGCCGACGATGCCGATCTCCACGATCGGCGGCACCGCCTGATGCGCGTCTTCGTCGTCAACTCGGGCTCGAGCTCGATCAAATACCAACTCATCGACGTCGCGACCGAGCAGGTCGTGCTGTCAGGACTGCTCGAGCGCATCGGCCAGACCGGTGCCGATGGAACTACGGGTGATGCGGCAGATCACGATGCCGGCATGCGCGTGGTGCTCGAGCGCCTCGGCGACGAGGCCTCGTCGATCGGCGCGGTCGGGCATCGAGTCGTGCACGGGGGCGAACTCTTCACCGAGCCAGCCGTCATCGACGAGCGGGTCGAGCAGGGCATCCAGTCGGTGAGTGCGCTCGCTCCGCTGCACAACCCGGCGAACCTCGCGGGGATTCGTGCGGCTCGCTCGGCACTGCCCGAGGTGCCGCACGTCGCCGTCTTCGACACCGCCTTTCACCAGTCGATGCCGCCCGCGGCGTTCACCTATGCCATCGATCGCGCCGTCGCTGCCGAGCGCGGCGTGCGCCGATTCGGCTTTCACGGCACGAGCCATCAGTTCGTCGCCGGTCGCGCAGCGGCACTGCTCGGGCGCCCGCTCGACGAGCTCAAGCTCATCGTGCTGCATCTTGGCAACGGCTCGTCGGCGGCGGCGATTGACGGCGGCCGGTCGATCGACACCTCCATGGGCCTCACGCCGCTCGAAGGGCTCGTCATGGGCACGCGCTCGGGCGACCTCGACCCTGGTGCGCTACTGCATCTGCTGCGAGGCGGGCTCGCTGTCGACGAGCTCGATGCGTTGCTGAACTCGCGCAGCGGACTGCTCGGTCTCGCGGGCTCGGCCGACATGCGCGATGTCACAGCGGCGGCCGCGGCGGGCGACGTGGATGCTGCGCTCGCGCTCGACGTCTGGTCCCACCGCATTCGGCACTATGTCGGGGCCTATCTCGCCCAACTCGGTGGCCTCGATGCTCTCGTCTTCACGGCCGGCATCGGCGAGAACGCGGCGCCCCTGCGAGCTCGAGCGCTCGACGGTCTCGGCCACCTCGGGCTTGCGCTCGACGAGGCCCGCAACGCCGCCGCCTCTCGCGAGGCACGCCTCATCTCACCCGCGGGCGCCCGCGTGGCCGTGCTCGTCGTGCCCACGAACGAAGAGCTCGCGATCGCGCAAGCCGCAGCGGCTCTCGTGAGCTGACCTAGTCGGTCAGAACTGCACCTCGGCGATCGGCGTCGGGCCCGACACGACCTCGAACTGCGCGTGCACGCCTCGACCGCTCGTCACGAGTTCGGCCACGAGGTGGGCAACGTCGGCTCGGGGGATGCTCCCCTCGACGGTCTCGCCGATCTGCACCGACCCTGTCGCGGTGTCGTCGGTGAGGCCGCCGGGCCGCACGATGGTCCAGTCGAGATCGTCGTGCGCCCGCACGGCGGCGTCGGCCTCCGCCGTGGCGCGCAGGTAGATCTGGAACGTGTCGTCAGAGTCGGGGTCGAAGCTGTCGGCGCGGCGTGACGAAATGATGACGAACCGGTGGATGCCCGCCTGCACGCTCGCGTCGGCGAGCAGAATCGCGCCATCGCGGTCGAGGCTGAGCTTGCGTGCCGGGCCGCTGTCGGGTCCCGCGCCGGCGGCGAAGACTGCGGCGTCGCACCCCGTGAGTGCCTCGGCAAGGGCGTCGTCGTCCGCCTGCTCGAGGTCGATGACGACCGCCGTCGATCCATCAGCTTCGACGTCGGCCGCGTGGTCGGGGTTGCGAATGAGCGCGACTGGCTCGTGGCCGGCCTCGACAAGTCGGCGGGCGAGCAGTCGGGCAATCTGGCCGTGGCCTCCAGCAATCGCGATACGCATGCGTCCACACCATCAGGTGAGCCTCCGTGCGGCCTGAGTGCGGGGAGCCAGCGAGGGCTGAGCGGTGTGGGTGGGTGCGCGGGGCGGGGGAGGCCGGGCATCCACGACGGGGGTCGCGACTACGCTGGGCTCGTGGTCACCGCCCTCTATCGCCGCTACCGGCCAGAAACCTTTGCCGAGCTCATCGGCCAGGCGCACGTGACCGACCCGCTGCGGGCGGCGCTGCGCGGCGATCGGGTGAACCACGCCTATCTCTTCAGCGGCCCCCGCGGGTGCGGCAAGACCACGTCGGCGCGCATTCTCGCGCGCTGCCTCAACTGCGCTGAAGGCCCCACCGACACACCCTGCGGCGTGTGCCCGAGCTGCGTCGAGCTCAGTCGCGATGGCAGCGGTTCGCTCGACGTCGTCGAGATCGACGCGGCGAGCCACAACGGTGTCGACGATGCGCGTGACCTGCGCGAGCGCGCCGTGTTCGCGCCCGCCCGCGATCGCTACAAGATTTTCATCCTCGACGAAGCGCACATGGTGACGCCCCAAGGCTTCAACGCGCTGCTGAAGATCGTCGAAGAGCCGC
>SXMH01000050.1 GCA_005777405.1 Actinomycetota bacterium | reverse complement strand
TTCAGGGAAGAACGCCTCGGGGTCGGTCTGGGCACACAGCGCGTCACCCTGCCACGAGAGCGCGTTGTCGTCGTCGACATCGGTGCGCGGCTGCCGAACGCCCGGCACGCCGAGGCGAACAGGATCGACAAACCAGTCTCCAGGAACGGTGTTCCGGTACTCGGCCATGGTTCTTGTCTCCCCTCTCCTGCGCGCCCCCGGTGCGCGGGATGCCCTAATTACACTCGTGTCATTCGCTCACGTCAAGTCGCGGATAGTAGAAGGTTCGACACCGACTTCAAGGTTGCGACGCGCCGAGAAACGCAGTAGGGCACGCAATCGTTGTCGATTGCGTGCCCTACCGTCACTGATGGATGCTCAGCAGGCGCTGCCGTTGATCACGCGGTTCGACAGCACCGCGGTGCCACCCAGGGCGTAGACCTCGCGCACGAAGCTGAACACGATGTCGTTCGCGGTCTCGGCGTCGAGGCAGCGCTGGGTGCTCAGGTGGATCGGAGCGCCGTAGCCGATCGCGAGAGGACCACCCGCAAGAGCGTCGGCGAACCCGGCGCCCGTCGCGATGAAGGCGTAGTCGGGAGCAAGCTCGGAGAAGAAGGCATCGTTGATGAGCCTGGCCGTCTCATAGCGGTCATCGCCACCGAAGCGCTGCACGCTCGGGCTTGAGCTGAGGCCGTTGAGGCCCTGTTGAATGCCGTTCGACACCCCCACCGGGCCGCCTGCGATCGCCACCGAAGCAGGGGCGAGGTTGGTCAAGAAGCTTCGCGTGGTCGAATCCAGCGAGCTGCGAGCACCATCGACGAGCACGACCGGGCCGCTCGTGCTTCCGACCGCTGCACCCAGCGCGAGTGCGTCGGGGAAGTTGCGACCAGTGGCGATGCCCACGACGGTGGCACCCTCGGGCCAGGCATCGGCCACGATGGCACGAGATGTGGCGTAGCGGTCGGCGCCTGCAATGCGGTCGATGTCGGCGGTGGGAAGGATGGAGCGCACCGAGTTGACGACTCGTGAGCCGATCGCGCTCGTGCCGCCCGCGATGACGACACGCGCGGGGTCGAGCCTCGCGAGCTCGGTGGCGACCACTGACGGCAACTGGTCGGGGCGCGTGAGCAGCACCACGCCGTTGGAGATGCCCGCTGCCGGGCCCGCCGAGAGTGCGTCGGCGTAGCCGAGGCCGTTGACGAGGTACACGACATCGGCCTCGCCCGCAGCCATCAGGCTCTGCGAGATGGCCACTGAGGTGGCGTAGCGATCGGCGCCGGCGATGCGACCCGTGGCGATCGTGATCGGGTCGACCGTGATCGTGGGCAAGTTTGTGCCAGCGCCTTCGTTGAAGGCAATCTCGTCAGCGTCAACCCAGAACTCTTCATCGAGGTAGAACGCCTTGCCGGGCGCTCCGCCGTCGAACGACAGCACTTCGATGCGGTAGGTGCCTGCGGGTAGCCCCTCGACGCTAAAGTCTCCGTCACTGTCGAAGGTGGTCGTCGTGCCCTGCTGCTGATACACGCCGCCAACGGACAACCAGAACCGCACAAGCGTCGCGCCCGACGTTGCCGGCACGGGCGAGCCGCCACCGATCGGCGTGACGAGAACGCGACCGGTCACGGTTCCCGCGGCGGCGGCGTTGAGCTCGGGGGCGGGGCCGCTGACGCGAGAGACAGAGTCGCCGTCAGACGAAGGCTCGAGCTCGACGCTGACGCCAGTGCTGTTGAGTGAGTCGACGTCGCTCTCGGGCCGCTCAAGGCCAGCAGCGGGCGCGGCAGCAAGGGGCACGATGAGTGCCGCTGCCACCAGTGGAAGGGTCAAGCGGGCAAAACGCGAGAGAGTCACGTCGCTCCGTTCATGGTTAGGAGCGCGTGCGCTCGTCAGCAGATGCATTGAGCATAAGTCGGGTTTGGGGACGAGGGCTTCCCCCATTCGGGGGGCCCCTAGCAGTCACCCCGAGCAAGGGCCCGATTCGAGAGCGCACTCGTGCCTCCGAGGGCGTAAAGCTCCTTCGTGAAGTAGTACTCGATGTCGTACTTCGCTGCCCAGGGCATGCAGTTTTGCTGTGCGAGATAGATCGGTGACTGCATTGCGGCCGCGAGAGGACCACCAGCGAGCGCATCTGCGAAGCCCTCGCCTGTCGCGAGGAAAGCGACGTCCATTCCCTCCGTAAAGATGTAGAGCCGATTGATTTCCATGGCGGTTTCATAGCGATTTGCGCCTTGGACACGGCCTACCGATGATGCAACACCCGAAGTCAACAGGCTCGACTCGACTCCGTAAGAAACGCTGTTGGGGCCACCCACGATGGCGACCTCAGGTTGGCCAAGCTGATCGATCAACGATCGCGTGGGCGCGTCAACACGACTCGCTGACCCATCGAGCAACAGCACCGCTCCACCAAAAATCGAAGCAATAGGGCCTGCAGCGAGCGCATCGGGGAAGTTGTTGCCTGTCGCCGCGAACAATACGTCGACCCCATCGGGGAAGGCGTCAGCGACGATGCGACGAGAAGTCTCGTATCGGTTGGCCCCAGCAATGCGCTCAACCGAGCCTCCGTCCGCCACAAGGCCTCGCAGCTGACGTTCCACATTGGCGCTAATCGCACTGGTACCGCCTACGACCACGATTCGGTTGGGTTCGAGTCGACGCAACTCGGCCGCGACCACACTAGGAATCGAGTTCGGCATTGTGAGCAACAAGCCCCCGCCTTGCGCTGAGGCGGCTGGCCCCGCAGAGAGCGCATCGGCGTAGCCATAGCCGTTGACGATGTAGACCACATCGATTCCGCCTTGCACCTGGCTGAGCGCGCGAGAGATCTCTACCGAGGTTTCGAATCGGTCGTTTCCGGCAAGTCGACCTGATTCGATTGTGGAGTGCGTGACGACAACGTTGCCCAGCTCGACGAGATCACCGTCTGCCAGCGTGAGGACGTCACCTTCGACAAATAGCTCCTGATCGTTCCAATACTCGCGAGCCGTCAAACTCGCGTTATCGCGCGTGCGGAACTCAAGTCGGTAGTTTCCGGCAGGAAGTTCGCTCGCAGTGAAGAACGAGCTTGTGTTCACATTCTGGCTTCGCTCAAGAAGCCAGAATCCAGCCTCCTCGTCAAGACGCCAGAAACGCACCGAGCCACCAAAATGCGTACTCACCGGTGTCTCAACACTGGAACCGCGGTTCTGGTAGAACAAACGTCCCGTTACGGTGCCGAAGCCTCCGCCTGCTGCGGCCTCGAGCTCTTCGGACGTTGCGTCATCGGGATTCGCCGGCCTTGTTGCCTGATCACTTGCGAAGAAGTCCTCGGTCGCCTGCGCTGGCGTGACAAAGCCGAGCAGCAGGGCGAGGGCGGCGAGCAGAGCGAGGGTGGCGCGACGCGCGTGGAGCATCCGTGATCCTTGTGACGAGGGGGTGGGAGCGCGGTCGTGAGTGCGCCTCATCGCGAGAGTACGTCACGAATCTCGCGAACGCAAAGGATGCTCGACTCGCGTGCGCGGCACCCTCAGGCACCGCGCACGCGAGTGTTACTGGCAGATCGTGAGGTCGAGCACGGAGTCGGCGAGCACGGCACGCCCGCCGATGCCCGTGATGCCGTTGAAGAGACCATCGATGATGTCGTCAGCAATGGCCTGGGGCACACAGGTATCGGTCGCGAGATAGAGCGGTGAGCCGTAGGTTCCCGCGAACGAGCCGATGGCGAGAGCGTCGGCGAAGCCGAATCCGTTGGCGATGTAGGCGTAGTCGGCGATGGGGAAGTACGTAATCGCGAGGCCCACCGAGGTGGCGAACCGGTTCGAGCCTGCGATGCGCTCCACGTTGACTCCCAGGGCGTCGATGTCGTCGAACACCCCCTGGCTGACGACACTCGTGCCGCCGACGACCGTCACTGGAACATCGAGGGCGTTGATGAACGAGCGCGTCGCCGAGTCAAGTCCCGAGCGGCTGCCGTCGACGAGCAGCACCGCTCCCCCGACGACTCCCGCTGCCGGCACTGCCGCGAGCGCGTCAGGGAACCCTTGACCGGTCGCAACGAAGAGTCGCGTCGGTTCGGTGTCGAAGGCGTTGACGACCCGCCGTGAGGTCTCATAGCGGTTCGAGCCCGCGATGCGCGTGACCGCGCCCGGTCCGTCGATGTAGGCATCGAGTTGCGCAGCGACGCTCGATGACACGACGCTCGTGCCGCCGATGATGGTGATCGAACGAGGACTCAATCGGTTGAGCTCGGCCCGCGTCGGCGCCGGAATGCTCGTGGCAGTGACCATGAGCACGACAGCCCCCTCGCTCGTGGCGAGAGGCCCCGCTGACAGCGCGTCGGGAAAGTTCAGCCCGTTGACGATGACAATGTCGCGAACAGCCCCGTCGATGGCATAGCGCTCACTGATCGCTGCCGCCGTCGCAAAGCGGTCAGACCCTGCAAGCCGTTCGGTGGCGATCGAGCGAGACTCGAGAACGATGTCGCCGAGCGGGAAGGCCGTGCTGTCGAGCACGGTGATCGGATCGGCGTTGAATCGGCCGGCTTGATCGTTGAACCACTCGCGCACCGGCAGAGCCCGCGTGTCGGTACTCACGACCTCGACGAGATACTGGCCCGCAGGAACGCTCGCGATCGAGAACGTGCCTGATCCCGTCAGAATGCCCGTCGCTACCGGGGAGGTTGAGAAAGAGTTCGCCGAGTAGAGGCTCACTCGACCCTCGTTGGCGGCGACAGGCGAGCCCCCAGCGGGAAGCTCGATCAGCACTCGACCGGTGATCGGCCCCGAGGCCGCCGCCTCGAGCGGTGGCAGCGTGTCAGAGTCGACGGTACGGGCGGAAGCGGGCGCTGCCGACGCGACGAGAAGCACGGCGGTCAGTGCGGCGATAGCGGGCGCGAGCAAGCGGGATCGGGACATGGCCACACGCTAGATCGACGAGGGGATGCTCGACCATGAGTAACTTCTACCCGACCGCTCGACCGCTGCTCCCTTCGCCCCCGCCGCCCGGCCCTAGGTGGAGTCGCAAGGCCTGCCGAGCAGCGCGTTATTGCTGACGACGCTCGAACCGCCGATCGCGACAACTTCGTTGGCGACAACGTCGAGAATGTCGAGGTACACCTCGTTCGGCACACACTCACGTCGGACGAGGTAGACAGGCGACGCGAGCGATCCCGCAGCCGGTCCCGCCGCCAGCGCGTCGGCAAAGCCGAATCCGTTGGCAATGAAAGCCCAATCCACGCGCTCGAAGAACTCCAGAGACACCTCTACGGAGGTGTCGAAGCGGTCGCTTCCAGCGATGCGGAGCGTGGGCACGAGGTCGCCGAGTTGGTTGACGATGCCGTTCGAGACGGCCCCTGATCCCCCAACGACGAACACTGGCACGTCAAGGCTCTGCACGAGAGAGCGAGTGGCCGAGTCAAGCCTGGGGGCTGAACCGTCGACGAGCAGCACCGCCGCGTTCTTGACGATCGCCGCGGGAACAGCGGCGAGCGCGTCGGGAAAGTTCGACCCTGTCGCGATGAACAACGCGTCGACGTTGCGATCGAATCCCGCACTCGACGTGATCACCGCCCGCGACGTGGCGTATCGATCGCTGCCTGAGATGCGCACGACATCGGATGCACTGTCGACGAACGTGCGCAGAGTCGTGAGCACCCCGTTCGACACCACACCCGTGCCACCGACGACGACGATGCGATCAGGTGAGAGGCGAGCGAGTTCGGCGCGCGTAGCGACCGGCACCGAGTTCTGCCTCACCATCAACAGCGTGCCCTCACGGGCTGCGGCCCCGGCAGAGAGAGCGTCGGGAAAGTTGAGTCCGTTGACGACATAGACGGTGCTCGGCGACCCGAACGTCGGACGCCATTGCGAGACGGCGGCGGCTGTCTCGAAGCGATCGGAACCGGCGACGCGATCGGTCGTGATGTTTCGACCCTGAATGAGAACATCACCGAAGTTGTATGGGTCACCTTCAGTGAACTCGATCGGGCTCGCGGTGAAATAGAACCTCTGCTCGCCCGCCCATTCTCGAACGAACAGGAAACCGCTGCTGGGGTACGCGGTGAACGCGGCGCGATACGTTCCGGCGGGCACACCGGAGAACGCGAAGTCTCCCGAAAGGTTGACCGTTTGGGAGGCCACGAGTCGGTAAGGCGTCGCGGCGTCATACAACTCGACGACACCGCTCGTCACGACCTCGACGGGATCTGTCAGTGAATTCTGGAAGCGCAGGCTACCGACGATGAGCCCTGCGGCTGCAGAGTCGAGACCTGTCGGGGCGATGCCAGGCTCTGGCGCCATGCGAGACGATGTGCCGTCGCTTGGAAGTGTCCACTGTGCGTCGGAGTCTTCTGCGTCCGTGACGTCTGCAGTGAAGACGTTCGCATCGCTGGCGCTCGCCGCCGAACCGGGCGCTGCGAGGGCGACGCTCGACGCGATGAACACCGCGGCGACGATGAGAGCAGACCGAGCCCGTGGTGTTCCAGGGGCGATTCGCACAGCGCGACGGTCGAGGGCTGACAGATCGCTCATGATTCCTCCGGCGAACGCACCCGGTCACGATTCCGGTAGGGGGCCGGGAGTGCCGGTACTAGTGCTCAGAGTACGGGCGCGGCAGAACCGAGCACAACGCCGATGCGGCGCGGCCCACCGAGGACCGCGCCGCGTCGACACCTAGAGCGTGCTGCAGGGTCGACCAGCTGCGGCGTCACTGCTGATGACGGAAGTGCCACCGACCGAGACCACGCGGTTCGCCAAGACCTCGAAGATGTCTTCGTAGACCCCGTCTGGCACACATTCCTTTCGCACCAGGTACGTAGGCGACTGCAAGAGGCCCGCCGCGGGCCCTGCGGCGAGCGCGTCAGCAAAGCCGAACCCGTTCGCCAGGAAGGCGTAGTCAGCGGCGCCAAAGAATTCGAGGGCGACTTCGACCGAGGTGTCGAAGCGGTCGACTCCGGCGACTCGCTCGACCGCGACGAGGTCGTCGAGATCTTGCGCGATACCGCTCGACACGGCTCCGGGGCCGCCGATGATGTACACCGGCACATTGAGCGACGAGACGAGAGAACGTGTGGTGCTATCGAGTCGATTCGCCGAGCCGTCGACCAACAGCACAGCAGCGTTCTCCACGATGGCTGCGGGCACGGCGGCAAGAGCGTCGGGGAAGTTGCTTCCTGTGGCGATGAGCAGGGCATCCACATCGCGGTTCAGACCTGCCGTCGATTCGATGACCGCACGCGACGTGGCGTAGCGGTCGGTGCCCGCGATGCGCACGACGTTCGACGGAATGTCGACATAGTTGCGCAGGGTCGACAGCACACCGTTGGAGACCACACTGGTGCCGCCGACCACGACGATGCGGTTGGGGTCGAGTCGAGTGAGCTCGGCCCTCGTTACCGCGGGCACCGAGTTCTGCTCGACCATGAGCAGCGAGCCCGTTCGCGCCGCAGCGCCCGCAGACAGTGCGTCAGGGAAGTTGCGACCGTTCACGACGAAGACTGTGCCAGCGAGCCCGTTGGGCCAGGCCAACTCTGAGATCGCTGCTGCCGTTGAGAAGCGGTCGGACCCGGCAACGCGGCTCGGTGAGATGTTGCGAAGGCCGATGTTGTAGTCGCCGAGGTTAGCGGGGGTTCCCTCGACCAAGGTGACTGTGTCAGCATCGCGCTGAACGTCAGCGTCGTAGGCCCACTCACGGGCACGCTCAAACGGGGTCGGGCCGTAGTGCGAGAACGCCACCAAGTACTGGCCTGCGGGCAAGCCTGCAATGCTGTAATTGCCATCGGAGTTTGTGGAAGCGCTGCCGGCCGCAATCGACGGGTTGAATGTGGGATAGAACGTGACTACGCCGCTGTTCGACGGCGTGCCGTTGTACAGAATGCGCCCCGTTACGGTTCCGGCGGCGGCCGCCTCGAGGTCGAGAGGTTCGCCCGCGTCTGGCACACGACTCGACGACGGTTCGCTCGTGCTCTCGACGTCGTAGCCGACTCCGAAACCGTCATCTTCAACACCACTCGCCGGGGTTGTGGCGAGCAGCGAGGCAACGATGAGCGATGCCGCAGCGAGAGCTGGCAGGGCACGCGTGCGGGCAGGCCGCCCGAGCACAGCGGAAGAGCTTGACACCATGACAACTCCAGATCAGCCGGTGGCCTCGATCGGGAGTCGAAGGGGGCTCAGGTTGAGACTACGAGCGACCTTCGAGAGAAGCAAGAGCCTTCTCTGCCGCGGCTGGGCGAGCCGCCCACGCCAAGCACAACCTCGATGCGATGCGGCGCGGCCCCGCCGAGGACCGCGCCGCGTCGACACCTAGAGGGTGCTGCAGGGCCTGCCGTTGACCGTGTCGCTATTGATCACTGAGGTGCCGCCGACGGCAAGCACACGGTTCGCCAACACGAGGAAGATGTCTTGATACACCTCGTCAGGAACGCACTCTTTACGCACGAGATATGTCGGTGACTGCAGAAGACCCGCGGCGGGCCCCGCCGCGAGAGCATCAGCGAAGCCGAAGCCGTTCGCGATGAAGGCATAGTCAGCGGCCCCGAAGAACTGGAGTGCAACTTCGACCGACGTGTCGAAACGGTCGTCTCCGGCGACACGAACGACCTCGACGAGATCGGCAAGGTCACTCGCGACTCCCGATGACACGGCCCCACGCCCACCGATGACATACACCGGAACATTCAACGACGACACGAGCGAGCGGGTGGCGCTGTTGATGCGCGAGGCTGAACCATCCACCAGCAGCACGGCGGCGTTCTCAGAGATCGCGGCAGGCACGGCGGCGAGCGCGTCGGGGAAGTTTCGCCCGGTGGCGATGAGCAGGGCGTCGACATCGCGGTTGAACCCGGCCGTTGACTCGATGACCGCCCGCGAGGTGGCATACCGGTCGGCTCCCGCAATGCGCACGACGTTCGATGGCGACGAGACATAGTTGCGCAGAGTAGCCAGAACGCCATTGGAGACGACGCTCGTGCCGCCGACCACCACAATACGCAGCGGGTTCAAGCGTTCGAGCTCGGCTCGCGTGACGGCTGGCACCGAGTTCTGCTCGACCATGAGCAGAGGGCCGCTTGTCGCCGCAGCACCAGCCGAGAGCGCATCGGGAAAGTTGAAGCCGTTCACGACGTAGACCGTGCCCACCGGGCCTTCGGGCCACGCAACTTCTGACAGCGCAACCGCCGTCGAGAATCGGTCGGCTCCCGCAACGCGAGCGGAATCCACTTGTCGAGGGCCGATGTTGTAGTCGCCGAGAGCGGCGGGAGTGCCCTCGAGCAGCGTCACGACATCTGCATCGCCCTGCACTTCGGCACCGTAGGCCCACTCGCGAGCCCTCGTGAAGATGTCAGGTCCGGTGTGAGTGAAAGAGACGAAGTACTCCCCGGCAGGAATTCCCTCGACGCTGTAAACACCGCTGCCGTTCGTCGTAGCCACAGCACTCGCTTGTGACGGGTCACTGAGGGGGTAGAAGCTGACTGCGCCCGAGGCAGAGGGCGTGCCGTTGTAGAGGATGCGCCCAGACACCGTGCCCGCGGCGGCAGCCTGGAGGTCGCCGACCACTCCTTCAACGGGCGCGCGGTGGCTCGACGGCTCGCCGGTGCTGTCGACGTCGTAACTGGCACCGAAGCCGTCACGCGTCACAGACGAAGAATCGCTCTCGCCGCCCTCGACACCGTTGGCGGGAACCGAGGCGAGAAGTGAGGCGAACACCATGGCCGTAGCGGCGATCGCCGGGAAAGACTTCAGGCGCGCTCGGCGCGGCGCAGCGGCAGCGGAAAGTGACACGTTGACAACTCCAGATCGGTCGTCGGCCTCGATCGGGAGTCGAAAGGGGCTCAGGTTGAGCCTACGATCGCCCTGCGAGAGCCACAAGAGCCTTCTAGGCCGCGGCTTGGCGAGCCTCACATGCCGAGCGCACCATGTCGGCCAGCGAGTGTCGCATGCGCCAATCGAGGTCACGAGCGGCGAGCTCACCGGTCGCCACGATGCGCGGCGGGTCGCCCGGGCGACGGGGCGCGAGCTCCGGTTCGACAGTCAGGCCAGTGACCTCGGCAACAGCATCCATGATTTGCCGCACTGACACGCCGTCGCCCGAACCGAGGTTGTAGGCGGCCTCGATCGGCTCGCCCGCCTCCAGTCGCGTCGCAGCCGTCACGTGCGCGAGCGCGAGGTCAGAGACGTGAATGTAGTCGCGCACGCACGTGCCATCGGGCGTCGGGTAGTCAGTGCCGTTGATGCGCGGCTGCCGACCCTCGGCGAGCGCGTCGAAGACGAGGGGGAAGAGATTGTGCGGGCTCGTGTCGCGCACGGCCACATCGCCCGAGCCGACAACATTGAAGTAGCGCAAGCTGGTGTGCCTTAGGCCTGCCGCAACCTCTTGATCGCGCAGTAGCCACTCGCCGATGAGCTTCGACTCACCGTAGGGCGACGTGGGGTTCTTGGCTGTCTTTTCGGTCACGAGGTCGACATCGACCGCACCGTAGACCGCGGCAGACGATGAGAACACGCACTGGTCGACGCCGTGCTGCTGCATCGACTCGAGCAGCGTGATCATGCCCGTGACGTTCTGCTCGTAGGTGTGCAGTGGTCGCTGCACACTCACCCCGGCGTACTTGAACCCGGCGACGTGGATCACACCTGTCACGCTGTGGTCGGCGAGCGCGGCATCCACCGCGTGGCGGTCGAGAATGCTCGCCTGCACGAACGGCACACCTTCTGGCACGAAGGCGGCGTGCCCGCTCGACAGGTCGTCGAGTACGACCGGATCGAGCCCGGCACCCTGCAAGGCGCGCACCACGTGCGCTCCGATGTATCCAGCACCACCGGTCACGAGCCACGTCATGGGTTCTAGGCTAGTGGCCGCGACAGGCACCTCCTTCAGCGCCTCGAGAGGACGACCATGGCCTCACCGACGAGCAGCAGCGATGCCGTGCGAGCGACGCTCGCGGTGGTGGCGCTCGGGGTGACGGCCCGACTCGGCGACTGTCTGCGCTCCCTCGAGAGTCACGAGTCGACGTGCGCCTTCGACATTGTGTGCGTGGTGAATGCCGAATCGCCGGATGCCCCGCTCGAGCTCTCCACGCTCGAGACCGAGCATCCCCGTGTTCGATTCGTGCCCAGCCCCGTCAACCTCGGGTGGGCCGGTGGGCTGCAGCTCGCGCGTCGGTATGCCGCAGGCGAGTACCTCGTGCAGGTGCAAGACGACATGGTCGTGACGCCGGGATGGCTCGACGCTCTCGTCACCGCAGCCGACGCGCACCACGACATCGGCGCCTTCGGCTCGTTGCAAGTCGATGAACAAGGATCAGCACGCCGGTTCAATGCGGGATTCGCCGAACCGCCGGCGGAGGTGCGCCGGTGGAATGACACCGACACGACCGTCGAGAACACCCCCGCCGAGGTCACACGGTTCGGCTGGGTCACCAGCAAGGGAATGCTGGCACGGCTGAGCGCCTGGGACGACGTGGGCGGGCCCGACCCCCGGCTGTTTCCACTCAACCATGTCGACAAGGATTACTGCTCGCACTTGCGGGCCCACGGCTGGGCTGTCGCGCTCGTGCCCACCGCGAACCTCGTGCACCAGGGCAACCAGTCGGCGCCCGGTCTCATGCGAGCGTTTCTGAGCGAGTGGCACGCCGACCGCCTTGCGCAGCGCTGGGGCGAGGTCCTGAAGCAGCTTCCAGGCAGTGAGGCGCGGCCACTGCCGCATGACTGCACGCGGGGGCGCCATGAGCGACTCGAACACGAGGTGGCGATCGAAGCGTCGACGCTGGCGGTCGCCGTGGGCCGTTGGACGCAGCGCCGCCGCGTGCGACAGGATGCCGCTCTCGAGTCTGCGCGTGCACGCACCGTGAAGGCCGAGGCAGAGGTCGTGGCGATGCGCAGCTCGCTGTCCTGGAAATTGACCTCACCGCTGCGTCGGCTGCGGGCCATACTGAGCAGATGACCGATCCCGCGCCCTTGCCGGGCACTCCCGACGTGCAGACGGTGACCTCGACGGGCCGCCCCACCACTCCCACGATCGACGGTGTCATCACGCGCGCACCCGTGACCCACGTCGACCATCGCGGCTCGCTGCACGAGATCTACAACGGTGACCCCGAGCTGTGGCCCGAGCCCGTGACCTACGTCTACCAAACCTCGGTGTTTCCGGGCCAGATCAAGGGTTGGGCGCGGCACGAAGTCAAAGTCGACCGCTACACGCTCGCGACGGGCGAGTTGCTGGTGCTGCTGTTTGACGGCCGCGCGGGGTCGCCCACTGAGGGCGTGCTGCAGAAAGTGATGCTGACCCCCCGCGCGGTGCGCCACGTCACGATTCCGGTGGGCGTCTGGCACATGATCATCAACCTCGGGCACGAAGAAGCGCACGTCATCAACCTGCCGACCGAGCGCTATCACCACGAGCGACCCGACCGCATCTTGCTGCCGTGGGACAGCCCCGAGATTCCGGTCGACGTGCGGCAGTTCTTGCCGAAGTTCTGAGCTCGGGCCGGCTCAGCGACGGGGGTAGTCGTAGTAGTTGCGCAGGTCTGCGCTGCGAATGTAGACGAGGCTGCCGTTGCTGAGGCGCACTTGGTACCACGTGCGGGCACTCGCATAGGCCTCAACTCGCGTGCCTGACGGCAGGGTGCCGAGTGGCGCGCTCGTGCTCGCGTAGCGGTAGTAGGTCACCGCGCGTCGCGTCTCGAGGTTGCGGTCGGCGTAGCTTTGCGCGCTCGAGACCGAGCCGTTGAAGTGCTGGTAGACGATGCGGCCGAGGTCGCGCACGCCATTCGCCGTCGCGTTGCGACTGCCGATGATCGTGACGACCAGGGGGCCGTTCGGCGCGCTGATGATCGCCGTGTCGGCGTGAATGTAGCCGGTCGACACCCACAAGTGGCCGGTCTTGTTGGCGATCGGCACGCCGCGCTGCACGCCGGCCGGAATGCGGTGCCGCCAGACCTGGGTCTCGAGCAGGTCGATGAAGTACTCGCTCATCTCAGGGCTTAGCAGCTCGCCGGTCTCGAGGCGTGCGAGCAGCAGTGCGACATCGTTCGTGGTGGTGCGCTTCGACGAATACGTGGTGCCCGAGCATCCACGGCCGGCATAGACGGTGCGAGTGTAGCCCTCGTCGCAGAACTGGTTGTTGAGGGTTTGCTCGCCGACGAGCGCCACGAGATCCCAGTGGCAGAGGTTGTCGCTGACGTGAATCGTGACCCTGATGCAGTCTTCGATGCTGACGCCTGAGCGGGTCTCATCGCTGAGCTCGAATCGCCCGGAGTCGACGCGGTCGAGCACGGCGTAGACGGCAAAGAGCTTCATGACGCTGGCTGGCTCTTGCATCGTGGTGCCGCGGATGCTCACCGAAGTCTGCACACCCTCCAGTTCGCGCACGCTCACTGAATAGGTTCCGGCGAGCTGGGCGATGCGCGACTGCAACTTCTGCTGCAGTTGTGCGGCGCTCTCGGCGCGGTCTTGCTCGACGGTGGTGCACGCAGCGAGGGAGGCGACGCCCGAGCCGAGCACGCTCGTGCCACCGAGCAGCGTCACGCCGTCAACTGCGAGTCTCGTCATGAGGTCGTCGTGCGCGGTGCGCGGCACGCAGTTTGCTGGCGTCGAGTAGAGCGGTTGGCCGAGGGCGCCAGCGTAGGCGGCGCCGGCGAGCGCGTCGGCGAAGCCCGCACCTGTCGCGATGAACGCGCGATCTGCCGTGGCGAAGGCCTGCTGGTTGATGGCGACCGCGGTCTCGTAGCGGTCGTCGCCAGCAAGTCGTTGCACGGTGCCGCCGCGCGCCTCGAGCGACGCTTGCACACCCGACGAGACCACAGCCGTGCCGCCGGCGATGTAGGTGGTCGTGACGCCGAGGGAGGTGAGTAGCGAGCGGGTGGCGGAGTTGACGCTTGAGGCGCGGCCCGGCACGAGCACCACGGGGGCGTCGACCGCGCCAGCGGCAGCTCCGGCCGCGAGTGCGTCGGGAAAGTTTTCGCCGGTCGCGACGTACGCAACCTCACTCGATTCGAAGAAGCGCGCGACGATTGCGCGGGAGGTTGCATAGCGGTCGGCTCCTGCAACGCGTTCGACGTCGAAACCGAGCCCCGTGACCGCGCGTGAGACCGAGGTCGAGACGACGGCGGTGCCACCGACAATGACGACGAGCTCAGGGTCGAGTCGGTTCAACTCGGCTCGCACGGCGCTTGGCACGCTTGAGCCCTGCGTGAGGAGGAGGGGCCCGCCCTGGCTCGCGGCTGCCGGGGCAGCGGCGAGCGCATCCGGGTACGACGCGCCAGTGGCGAGGAAGACGATGGGCGCACCGTCGGGGTACGCCTGCTTCGAGATCTGCACGGCCGTGCTGTATCGGGTCTCGCCCGCGAGGCGGTCGACGACGGGTGCAGCATGCACGACGGTGGCGCTCAGCGGAGCGAGCAGAGCACCCAACAGCACGGCTGCGAGCACACCTGCAGTTCGGTCAGCGCGAATGCGCACGATCGCTCACCCCCCGGTCGCGTCAGCCCCAGAGTACCCCGGGCCGGACGCGTCGCCGCGCAGGCTGCTCAGACTGCCGGGTGATCGCCCGTGGCGATGACGAGCAGACCCTCGCCGTGGATGCTCAACTCGTCGTCATCGCAGAACACAGCATCGCCCCGCTCGACGTGGGTGGTGCCCTGCAGGGTGAGGCTCCCTTCGAGGCACAACGCGACGGCATGACCGCCGATGGGCAGGCTCACGCCGTGCGTCGCCGCTCCCGACTCGACCACGGTGAGCGCGAAGTCAACGACGTCTGGCTCGAAGCGTCTCACGCCGTACTGCAGCTCGCGCGGCGCGATCGTCGGCGGCGGCAGCGGGCGCGCGTCGAGCACCGTCATGAGCTCGGCGACGTCGACGTGCTTCGGCGTGAGGCCGCCGCGAATGACGTTGTCGCTCGCCGACATGACTTCGATCGCGAGCCCCTCCTGGTACGAGTGGATGTTGCCCGTCGGCAGGTACAGCGCCTCCCCCGGTCGCAGCACCATCGTGTGCATGAGCAGCGAGACCGCGAGCCCCGGGTCACCCGGGTAGTGGGCGTGCAGGCGGCGCACGGTCGCCCAACTCGGCGAGTCGGCGGGGCGGTGCTCGAGGGCGGTCGCGACGCGGGCAAGGGCATCCACCACCGCGGCAACACCCTCACCGCGCTCGGTGAGCCAGCGCACAAGCTGCGGCAGCGCTGCGTCGTCGGTGAGCCGGTCGAGCAGCGGAGCGAGCTCGGCGCTCGGCGCTGCGTCGTGCTCGGCAGTCATCGCGCCGAGCCCTCGCTGCAGCTCGGCGCGGGCCTCAGCGACCGGGCGGAACCCTGCGAGCGCGATGAAGGGGTCGCTCAGGGCATAGATGAGTTCGGGCTTGTGCAGTTCGTCTTTGTAGTTGCGATTCGCGGCGTCGATCGGGATGCCTGCGGCGTTCTCGCGCGCGAAGCCCTCGCGCGCCTGCGCAATGGTCGGGTGCGCCTGCAGCGACAACGGCGCGCCAGCCGCGAGCACCTTCATGAGAAAGGGCAGTCGGCCGCCGTGCACCGTCGTGTACGCCGAGAGGTCGGGCTCGCTAGCACCCTCGACGATGTGCGCGGGCGAGCCCGGGTGGTCGCCGAGCCAGAGCTCGGCCTCGGGGCCGCCCGACGGGGCCGTGCCGAGCAGATCGGCGATCGCCGTGTGCGAGCCCCAGGCGTAGGGGCGGGGGATGTTCTCGATACGCAGCAACACGGCGTCGGCCTTCCGGTGGTGGAGGTTCCACGCTAGCCGAGCGGGTGCAGAGCTCGGGTCAGAACGCGTCGACGAGCGCCGCGATGACATCGCGCGCGATCTGCTCGGAGTCGACAGTGCTGTCGAGCGGCGCCGAAACCGACACTTCGAGATAGCTGCCGTCGATGTACGTGTGAACGCTGAACTCACTCGAACCGCTCGTCGGTCCGACGGCAGCGAGAGCGCCGTCGATCTCGATGGGGGCGCCCCCACCGAGCGGTACACCTGCGGCGTGTTGCCAGGCCGCGCCCGGGATCAGCAGTACGGACACCGCACCCCCAGCGCTCTCGCCGAACCACATGCAATCGGTGGCGTCGACGGCGCTGAACAGCCAGTAGTAGCCGTTCTGTCCGTCGCCGCTGCCCGTCATGGTCGGTTCGCCGACCTCCCACGGAATCGCCGCCCGAATGGGTGCATCGACCGGAGCGACGTCATCGATGCAGTCGTTGCCGATCACCATGGCGTCGGCCGGACGCTGCCAGGGTGCAGCGGGCTCTGGCCATGCGCTCGATGCGTCGACGAACGCCGTGCCCACCCCGATCACCGAATCGGTGAAGCCTGCCCCCACGGGCTCGGTCGGCGTGATGACCAGATCAAATGAATAGGTGGTTGTCGCCACGCTGACGACGCAATAGGGAAGGTCGGATCGGTCACTGCAATTGGAATACGACGCCGTGCCCGCGAAGTCGGCGGGGTACCCGGCACCGCGAGCCCACTCGACCGAACGAGCCAGGTATGCAGACATGTCATCGGGCGACACGATGAGCGAGAGTTCGGCGCTCACACTGCCAAGGGCTCCTTCGCCTCGGCAGAGTTGGAAGCCCGACTGATCGAAGGCGCCGCCCAGGTAGGGGCCGAAGCTTTCCTGCGGTGTGACCGTGACGTCGGCAAAGCCGCCTGCGCTGAGCAGGGTCTCGCAGTCTGCCGGCACGCGTGAGCCGAGTGCGGTCGGCTCGACTGTGGGCTCGGCCGTCGGTGTCGGTACCGTCTCGACCACGGGCTCAGGCTCGGGTTCGGGCGCGCAGGCCGCAAGGGCGAGGAGCGGCAGCAGGGCGAGTGCGGCAAGAGCGGTGCGGGCCCGAGAGGTCATGCTGGTCACACTAGGGTCAGCGCACGGCGGCGGCGAGCATCCCTCATCACGGTTCGATGACAGATCAGAGGCCGCGCACAGTGTTCGCATCGCCGCTTCGTATGCGACCGACAAGACGGAGTGCCGTGGACGGGTGCGGCGTGCGAGCGAGTCACAACCGAGGCGAGTGGATGCCGCTCTCAGGCGTAGCGTGCGCACATGACCTTCACGACCCTTGCCAGCGACTTCTACGGCTCTGAGACCCTGCTCACCGAACGCGAGCGCGAGGCGATCGGTGGTTTGCGCGCCTACCTCGAGGCCGAGGTGAAGCCCATCGTCAACGACCACTGGGATCGCGCCGAGTTTCCGCGGCAGATGCTGCCCGGTCTGCACGCGCAGCCCGTGTTCGGCATGCTCTGGGACGAGACGAAGCCTTTTGAGTGCTCGGCGCTCTACTCGGGCTGGGTCGCGCTTGAACTCGCGCGCATCGACGCGAGCGTCGCGACCTACGTCGGCGTGCAGAACGGCCTCGCGATGGGCTCGATCGGCGTCGCCGGTTCAGTTGAGCAGCGTGCCGAGTGGTTGCCGAAGCTCGCCTCGGGCGAGGTCATCGGCGCCTTCGGCCTGACCGAGCCGCTCTCGGGCAGCGACTCTGCACAGGGCCTTCGCACCACGGCGACGCGCGAGGGCGACGAGTGGGTGCTCAACGGCAGCAAGCGCTGGATCGGCAACGCGACCTTCAGCGACATCACCATCATCTGGGCGAAGAGCACCGAAGACGGCCAGGTGAAGGGGTTCATCGTGCCGACCTCGACTCCCGGCTACACGGCGACGAAGATCGAACGCAAGCAAGCGCTGCGCATCGTGCAGAACGCCGACATCACGCTCGACAACGTGCGCGTGCCCGAGTCACTGCGGCTGCGGAAGGGCGAGTCGTTCCGCGACACCGCTGCGGTGCTGCGACTCACGCGCGCCGACGTCGCCTGGGCCGCGGTCGGCACGGCGATCGGTGCCTACGAGGCGGCGGTCGCCTACGCGACGACGCGCGAACAGTTCGGCAAGCCCATTGCGCGGCACCAGCTGGTGCAAGACCTGCTCGCCCGCAGTCTCATGAACATCACCGCCTCGATTTCGCTCTGCACGCGGGTGTCGCAGATGCACGACGACGGCACGCAGCGCGACGAGCACGCCTCGCTCGCGAAAGCCTTTGCGACGACGGCGATGCGCGAAACCGTGGGGTTGTGCCGCGAGGCCTTCGGCGGCAATGGCATCGTGCTCGACTACGACGTGGCTCGATTCCACGCCGACGCCGAAGCGCTCTACAGCTATGAGGGCACGCGCGAGATGAACTCGCTCATCGTGGGCCGCGCGATCACGGGCATGGGCGCATTCGTCTAGTCTTCGGGCTGCGGCCGCGCGGCTAGGCTGGCGGCATGGTGAAGCTGCGTGATCCGCGCGTCGCGCTCGCCGCACTGACGCTCTACACGCTGCTCGCGGGCGACTTCTGGCGCTACCTGCTGAGTTGGTACGGCTGGGGTGTTGTCGTCGCCGCCCTGCTCGCCGGCTGGATCGTCATCGCGGTGCGCGACCGCATCGATCTACGACGCATTCCGATCGCGCTCGGTGTCGTGCTGGGCCTCATGACGGCATCGCTCGCGTGGTCGCACTATCCCGGCGCCACGGCGATCGCCATCGTCACCACGGTCTCGACCGCGTTCGTCGGCGTCGTCATGGCGCACACCGTGACCCTTGCGTCGCTGCTGCGCGCCCTCGGGGTGGCTCTGCGCTGGATTCTCGGTCTGTCGCTCACGTTCGAGTTCATCGTGGCCGCGATCATCCAGCGACCCGTGCTGCCCCTGTGGGTGACCTACGACGAGCCCTTCCCCCGCGCTTTCTACTGGTCGCGCGCGCTGCTCTTCGAGGGCGGCCGCATTCAAGGCATTCCCGGCAATGCCAATCTGCTCGCGTTCGCCGCGCTGCTCGGCGTCATCGTCTTCGGCATCCAGCTTGCGCGCCGCTCGGTCGGCCGGGCGGCCGGCGTCGGGTGGCTGCTCGCGTCGCTGCTAACGCTCGCGCTCACGCGGTCGACGACGGTGCTCGTCGCAGGCCTGGTGGTCGCCGCGGCGTTCGGCGTGGTCGTGCTCGCGCGTCGACTGGGGCGTCGAGGTCGCCTCGCACTCGGGCTCGGCACCGTCGCAGCGGGGGCGTCGCTCATCGCCGTCGTCGTCGCTGTGCGCGAGCCGCTGCTCGCACTCGTGGGCCGCAGCGATGACCTCACCGGACGCCTCGATATTTGGGCGGCCGTGATCGACCTCATCGGCGAGAGGCCCGTGCTCGGCTGGGGCTGGATCAGCTACTGGGCCCCCTGGGTCGATCCCTTCGATGACCTCGCCATCATCAACGGCGTCACCTACTTGCAAGCGCACAACGCCTGGCTCGACGTGCTGCTGCAGCTCGGCTGGGTCGGCGTCATCGCTTTCGGCATTCTCGTCGTCACCACGAGTGCACGGGTGCTGTCGTGGTCGGTGGATGCTCCGCACGGCGACGCCGCGCACGATGCCGCCCTGCGACTGCTGCCGGTGCTGCTGCTCACGGTGCTGCTGGTGCAGAGCCTCGCAGAATCACGCTTGCTCATCGAGGCGGGCCTGCTGCTGCTGGTGTGGCTTGCTGTGGCGTCGCGCTTGCGCGGCATCGCCCCGGCTGCGCCGTCACTGCCCGACCTTCCCCTGGCCTCGCCGGAGTCTCGGCGATGAACGGCGCGACGCGCGACGCCATCGACGCCGCTCGCGGCTTTCTCGCCTCGCCGCGATTCACGCAGGCTCTCACCGAGACGATCGTCGGCGTGACGCTCGCCGCCCACGCCGTGCAGATGCTGCTGGGTGTTGCAGGTTCGATCGCCGTGACCTCGGGCCTCGTCGTGCTCGCGGCGTTGAGTTTGGCCGGCCAGCCCGAGCGGGTCGAATGGCGCGGAGTGCTGCCGCTGACCCTGCTGGCGTTCTTCTCACTCCTCACCGTGAGCGTCATTTGGAGCCAGTACACCTGGGCCACCGTCGGCGGCATCGCGCAGGCGATCGCCGTCGGTTTTCTCGGCGTCTACATCGCCCTCGTGCGTGACCTCATTCAGCTCGTGCGCGCCGTCGGCAACGCCCTGCGAGTCATCCTCACCGCGTCGTTCGTGCTCGAGATTCTCAGCGGCGTGATCTTCGACACCCCCTTCAGCTGGATCAGCATCGCGGGCGACCTCGCGGTCGGCGGCCCCGTGCAGGGTCTCGCCGGAACCCGCAACGCTTTCGCGTTTCTCGGAGCGCTCGCCATCTTGAGCTTCTGGATCGAATATCGCACCCGCTCTGTTTCGCGCGGTCTCACCGCGTACTCACTGGCGCTCGCAGCGGCGACCGTCATTTTCGCGCGCTCGCCGGTCTCGTGGATCGTGCTTGCTGCCGTGCTCGTCGTCGGCCTCGTGCTCGTGGTCGTGCGCCGTCAGCAACCCCGAGCGAGGGCGGCGACGCAGAGCGTGCTGCTCATCTCGACGCTCGTCTTTGCCGTGCTCGCGTGGTTCTTCAGGGGTCCTCTCGTGGGCCTCGTGGATGCCGCTGCCGATGTCGCGGTGCGCACCAGCATCTGGAGCGAGGTGCGCGACCTCATCGACCTTCAGCCCGTGCTCGGCTGGGGCTGGGTGGGTGAGTGGCCGACCGAGGTGTATCCCTTCTCGAGCGTGACGTCGAGTGGCGGCTGGCAGCCGCCCTCCGCTCTGAACGCCTACGCCGATGTGCTGCTGCAGTTGGGGCTCGCGGGCTTCATCGCTCTCGCGGTCGCACTCGGGCTGGCCCTCGTGCGAGCGTGGCTCGTCGCCACTGACCGGCGCAGCACGGTCTACGTGTGGCCGGCACTGACACTCGTGCTGCTCATCACGGTGAGCATGACCGAGAGCTACCTGCTCTACGGCGGCGGGCTGCTGCTCTTCGTCACGAGCGCCTTCGCTGCCGCGCGCGAACGCTCGTGGCGCGGGCGCATCGGCTGAGTCCCCGAGCGCCCCTGCGATCAAGGACGGGCAGCCACCGCCGAGTCGAGGATGTCGTCGAGGGTGTGGCGTGCGTGCCAGCCGAGGTCGGCCGCGATGCTCGACACGTCAGCGACGACCGCGGCGGGGTCGCCGGGCCTGCGCGGCAGCGTGACGGGCGGGAGGGCATCCGGCACGCGGCGGCGCAAGCCCTCGACGACGTCGCGAACGCTGGCTCCAACGCCGGTGCCGACGTTGTAGACGCGGTGGGGCAACGGCTGCTCGGGCAGCGCGTCGAGCACCGCGAGGTGGGCGTCGGCGAGGGCGTGCACGTGCACGTAGTCGCGCACGCACGTGCCGTCGGGGGTGGCGTAGTCGTCACCGTAGATCTGGGGGGCGCGGCCGTGTTCGATCGCGTCGAGCACCATGGGCACGAGATTGAGCACTGCCGTGTCAGCGAGCTCGGGCCAGCCGGTGCCGGCCACGTTGAAGTAGCGCAGGCTCGTCACGCGCAGCCCGTGGGCGAGCGCGGCAGCGGCCGCGAGCCATTCACCGGCGAGCTTCGTCTCGCCGTAGGGGTTCACGGGCACTGTCGGCGACGTTTCGTTCACCGTGCCGGCGGCATCGCCGTACACCGCGGCCGAGCTGCTGAACACGAGGTTCTGCACGCCCGCGGCGAGCATCCCCTCGATGACCGAGGTCAAAGCGCCCTGATTCTGCTGGTGGTACCAGAGAGGTCGCTGCACCGATTCGGGGGCGCGCTTTCGGGCGGCCAAGTGGATGACCGACTCAACTGCCTCATCGGTCATGAGCCGTTCGAGCCGACCAGCAGCGTTCGGGTCGGAGAGATCGAACTCGTGCAGGGGCAACCCTGCCACGCGCTCGGGCACACCGTTGGCGAGATCGTCGACGATGATCGGCTCATCGCCGCGCTCGACGAGCAGTCGGCAGATGTGCGCTCCGATGTAGCCGGAGCCTCCGGTGACGAGTACGCGCACCCCGCCAGTCTAGGCGGGCAGGGTGCGCGTACTCGTGACGCTCGTCAGCAGCGGCGCAGGTCGCGCGCGGCGTTGCTCACCACGGAGGTTCCGCCGAACACCGTGATCTGCTGGGGGCTGATCTCGAGAATGTGATTGACGACGCCGCGCTCGACGCAGCTGGTCTGCGTGATGTACATGGGCCCGTCAATGATGCCGGCCGCCACACCGCCCGCGAGGGCGTCGGGGAAGTTCGCCCCGAAGGTCAAGAACGCTTCAGGCGCCGAATCGGGGTGAGCAAACTCGTTGATGAGCAGCGACGTGGCATAACGGTTGGCGCCGCCGTACCGTGCCGTGCTCACTCCCGACACGGCGTCAATGGCGTTCTTCACGCCGTTGGACACCACTGAGGTGCCGCCGGCGATGCGCGCCACCGACGGGCGCAAGCTCGAGGCCAAGAACGAGCGGGTCGCCGAGTCGATGCCCGAGGCGGTGCCGTTGACGAGCAAGATGGGCACCCCGGCCGAGGCTGCAGCGGCACCCGCAGAGAGTGCGTCAGCGTAGTTGGCGCCCGTGGCGACCCAGACTTGCTGCCCGGTCGTGAAGAAGCCACGCGAGATGCCTCGCTGCGCAATGAGTCGCGAGGTCTCGTAACGGTTCGCGCCGCCGAGTCGCACGACCGAGTTCGCATAATTTCCCAGCGCGTTCGCGACCGAACCGCTCACGACGCTCGATCCGCCGACGATGACGATCGTGTCGGGGTTGAGCCGGTTGAGCTCCGAGCGCACGGCCGAGGGCAGCGAGCCCCCCTCGGTGAGCAGCAGGGGGCCACCTTCTGCAGCGGCCGCCGGACCGGCGCTCAGAGCGTCGGGGAAGTTTGCTCCGTTGGCGATGTACACGACCGGCACGTTCGGCGACGAACCCGGGAAGGCGTAGCGAGAGATCGCGATCGCGGTCTCATACCGGTTCGCGCCGGAAAGCCGGCGTTCGGAGGCGACGAAGATGCGACCCGTCGTCGGGCTCGACTGCGTCTGCGAGCCCCAGCTTGCCCTCGCCGACCAGTTGAGGGTGCCGCGCTGACCCGCGAGGGGTACCGACCAGTTGCCGCTCGAGTTGACGGTGGGGGTGGATGCTGCTCCGCCGTTGATCGACACCGAGACGCTGTGGCGGCTCGAGCCTCCGGTGATGCGGCCCAGCAGGTTCGGGGTCGACGTCGGGTCGAGGCGCACCGTCGATGTCGAGTTGCGGCTCGACTGCGCGAACGCGATGAGCGGCTCCCAGTCGGGTTGAAGGTCAGTTGCGGCCTCGAACGTCACCGAGTCGACGTGCGAGAAAATGCCGATCTCACCGGTGCGGCAGCCCGAGCTTGGTGCGCTCGACGCCGAGGTGATGCCGACCGCTCGAGTACCGACGAGAGCGGCGCCGCCGCTGTCGCCGGGGCGCACGCAGATAGTCGCGAGAACTCCCCCGACGCAATAGTCGCTCGCCGCGCACGAACTTCCACCCACCGGGTAGACCTCATCGATCTCTTGCACGGTGCCGCAGGTCCAGCCAGAGGTCGCACCCGACTTGCAGATCGTGGCGCCGACCGTGGTGGGGCCCGCGTCGCGCACGAAGACGGGCGTCGATGCGAGCGGGGCGCCCGAGGCGCTGAAGCCGTAGGTCACGACCTCGGGCTTGGGCGTCCACGCCGCTTCGTTGATGTCAATGAAGCCGTGGTCGTAGAACTGGTCAGAGTCGGCGGGAAACTCTGACGTCACGTGGTCAAGCGCAGGGCCGAGCACCGTCGACGTCGTGAGGCCCGTGGGGCTGCCTGAACCCGTGCCGCCCGCGCGCGTGATGTTGAGCGCGGTGCGGTTCGTGCCCGTATTGCCTTCGCAGTGGCCCGCCGTCAACACCTCGACACCCTCGGTGACGGAGTCGATGCCAACGAAGCCCATCGAGCAGCGAAACGGCCCGCTTGATCCGCTGTATCGGTAGGGCATGCCGCCACGCAGGTCGTCGGCAGCCTCGAGCCCCTCGATCACTGTCGTCTCGCGGCCTTCTGACGCCGTGCCGATCTCGGCGCGCGCGCCAACCGACTCGACGACCTCGGCATCAGCCGACGACTCGACCGTCACGACGAGCTCAGTGCCTTCGAGTCGCGAGTCGACCACCTCGATGTGGTCGCGCAGGGCATCCACCACGTCGACCGCCACGGCGGCGGCTTCGGCCTGCGCCAGCCACTCCGCCGTCGTCATCTGCACGTCGCGCTCGAGTGCCGCCTCGAGCTCAAGCGGAAGCTCGCTCGCCTCGGCCTCAAAGTCGGCAGCCTCAACCTCGACCATGGGCACAAGGTCGTCGAGCGACGCCACTTCGCGCGCCGTCGAGGCCGCGAGCTCTGGCGCCGCCTGCGCCATCGACGGCATCGCCGACACAAGAGCGAGAGCCGCCACGAACGCGGTGACCGAGAAGGTGCGGCGCGCGCCGCGCGGTGCAGAGGAGAAACGCATGGGGTGGAGGCCTCTCGATGAGTAAAGCGCTGAGTGACGCGGTGCTAGGTGCAGGGAGTGAAACGGCCGACGCGGCTCGTGAGCACCGACGTGCCACCCACGAGCTGCACTTGGGTGACGCCCGCGAGGGTCGCATAGCCGACCGTTGCGGCCGGAATGCAAGTGGTGTTCGACAGCGCCAAGGGCCGCCCCTGGGCACCCGCGACCGCTGCAATGGCGAGAGCGTCGGGAAACGAGACGCCGCTCGCGAGGTACATGAACTCGGCGTCGGGGAACGACGCGTCGTTGATCGCTGCAGCTGTCTTGTAGCGGTCAGCGCCGCCGCGCCGCTGCACCACGGTCACTGCCGTGCCGGAGCGCACCGACGTTGCAACGTCGGTGCTGATGACCGACGTGCCACCGGCCAGAATCACACGTGTGACGCCGAGGTCAACCAAAAGTGCTTTGGTCGCAGCGTCGACAGAGCGCGCGCCGGGGGGCAGCAGCAGCACGGGCGCACCCTCGGCGCCGGCAGCAGCGCTCGCGGCCAGCGCGTCGGGGAAGTTGCCGCCGCTCGCGAAGTAGGCAGTGGTGGCACCCTCGGGAAAGTTTGCTCGAGCGATGGCGCGAGCGGTGGCGTATCGGTCTGCTCCGGAATCGCGGCGCACCTGCGGGGCGAGATCGCTGAGCTGTCGTGCCACGCGACTCGACACGGCGCTTTCACCACCCATGATGATGATGAGACTCGGCTGCAAGCGCTCGATCTCTCGGCGCACGCTCGTCGAGAGCGTGCTGGTGTCGGTGAGCAAGAGCGGGGCATCCACCTGGGCCGCCGCCGGGGCCGCAGCGAGACCGTCGGCAAACGATGCTCCGGTGGCGACGAAGACCGTTCCGCCCGTGGGGGCCTCAGCGTAGGCCGCCGCCGAGATCGCCGCGCTGGTGTCGTAGCGGTTCTCGCCCGAGACGCGACTCGCCGTCACGCCATCGGCCATCTGGCCCGTGGGGCTGCCGAACCAGTCGGTGTACAAACGCCAGAAGTTGCGGTTGCCGTAGCTCGCGCAGCTGTCGCCGGTGCCGTAAAGGTTGTTGAGGGCCGACGTGTTGGGCGTGTACGGCGTGTAGTTGTAGAGACCCGCGGTCGCCTGGTTGCGAATCGTCACGCGCACGGTGCCACACGTCGGCGGGTCAGGAATCCACGAGTTCGGGTGGTAGTAGAGGTTCATCGGCACCCCCACCTGGTGGCGGTACGAGCCGGGGTTCGCCTGGTAGGCCCTGAACTGGTTGGCAGCGCGCAACAACTGAGGCGCGATGCCCTTGTACGCCTCGTTGCAGGGCGCGGTGTCAGGGCAGCCATAACCCATGGCGTAGTCGACCGCACGCTGTGTGGGCGCCGTCGACGTGACGAGACCCTGCTCTTTCTGCAGAGTGACGAGCAAGACCTTGGCCGAGATGCCGCAGGCCTGCTGCACCTTGTAGATGATGCGCGCGACGGTCTCATTCGATGCGCCGCGATACACGCTGCACCGCGAGAGATCGAGATCGATCGTGTTCTGTCGCAAGATGTCGAGACAGCGGGTGTTCTGGCAGGTCGCACTGCGCGACGTCAAGAACGACTGAATTTGCGCCTCGGTCATCGCGTCGCTGTCGTAGAACTGGGCGTCGCTGATGATGTAGCCGCGGTCGAAGTCGGCAGCGTCGGCCACAGGCTCGAGGCTTCCGGTGTCGACGATCGCACGGTCGGGAGTCTCGGCAGAATCGACGAGAGTCGGCTCGACGAGACTCGGTTCGTCGAGAGTCTCAGCCTGAGCCGGAGCCGCCACGAGCAGCCCTCCGGCGAGCGCTAGTACAGCGAGCACCCCTGTCATTGAACGACGCAGAGCGCCGTACATCGTCGAACTCGCCACCGTAGAACCCCCCTCGGGTGCACGCCCCCCGCACACACTCGTCTTCTCAGGGTAACCCTCAACTGCTCGTCGAGACATGACCCCCAAGCGGGGCGTGTTCGCCGTCACGAACACAGGCACGGCTCGAGGCTCATGCTGAACGACCAAGAAACGCTGCGAGGGCCAGCGCAGAAGCGGATCCGTCGTGGAGCTCGTTGACGAAAGCGGGGCCTGACGCGGCGAGCGCGAGAGCGGGGCGCGGGTCGCTCACGAGTTCGCGCACGACGTGCTCGAGGGTGTCAGCGGTCGCCTCGACGATCGGCACCTCGAGACCTGCGCGGTCGCGCACCTCGCGACGAGCATCCGTGTCGACGTGACTGATGACCACGCGACCAGCAGCCATCGCCTCGCACGCCGCGACACCGTAGGTGCCGATGCGCAGTTGATCGACGACAACGTCGGCCTCTCCGTAGGCACCCACCATCTCGTCGTTGCTGAGCCCGGTGATCGAGCGATAGTCGATGAGACCTTCGTCGGCGAGCCGTTGCAGCACCGGATCGATGAGGTCGGTGCCCTTCACGATCGACCGACTCGGAATGTGCACGACGAGGGGGCGCTCGCGGCCGACGAGCGCAGCCCGTTCGGTGTGCCAGCGCTGTGGATCGACCACCACGGGGAGCCACTGCGCGTGCGCGACGTCATGAAAGAGATCGGGCGTCGAGACGAAGACCGGCAGATCAAGTTCACGCACGAGTGCAGCGTTCTCGGCCGTCACCCGCTCGAGCGCAGCGGTCTGATCCCAGCCGCCCGGCCCAAACGGCGACCACCGCGCTCGCTCACGATGACGGGAGGGCGAGCGAATGTCACTGCCGTGAAAGAGCAGAGCCACATGGATGCCCGCCCTGCGCAGCGCGCGCACTTCACCCCGCACGTCTCGCCGGTGAGGGTCGCCGAACAACGGTGATGCCGATTCGAGCAGCACGTGCGTGACGTCGGCGAGCACCGAGCGCCGCTGCGCCCGCTGCCAGCGGGTCGACCACCGGTACTCGCCGCGCGACACGCTCTGATCGGCCGGAAAGCGCTGAAACCGCTGCATATCGATCTGCATCGTGCGCGCGACGACGCCGGGCAGTCGCTCGGCAGCCCGCGCCCAGGCCCAACCCTGACCCGCAGAATTCGTCGGCGCGATGAGCAGCCGCACGTCGTGCTCAGGGTCGCGCGGCATGTGCAGCGCGGGGCTCGGGTGCTGAGCGTCGAATCGTTGCGTCGGATCGACGAGCCTCGTCACCAAGGCCGGAGGAGCGATCGTGAGACCCGCCCGCAGCGCAGCACGCGCAACGTCTTTGGCCCGCTCGACGACGGAGCGTGGGGGGCGCGACACGGCGTCAGAGTATCAGCGGGGTGCCGCAAACCCGGGGCGCCCAGCGGCCTGCCGGTAGGCTGGCGGGCGCCCGCCGCACCGGCTCGGGCCCCGGAAACCCTGCAGGAGAGCATCCCGCCCATGACGCCGACCCCGACGCCATCGACGTCGCAACCACGCGTCGCACTGTTGGCCGTGCCCAGCGAGATTCTCAACGACCCGCGCGTGCGGCGCGAGATCGACTGGCTCACCGGCGAAGGCTACGTGGTCGACACCCTCGGTTACGGCCCGCACCCGACGCCGAAAGTGCGCACGCACTTCGAGCTGCTGCCGCCCACCGTGTGGGAGTCGAGCCCGTGGCGGCAACTCGTGCTGCACCTCTTCATGACGAACGCCGCCAAGTTTCGGCGCATCATCGAACAGCGCATTCCGGCTGCTGCGGCCGAGGCCGTGCGCAGCGGCAGCTACGACCTCATCGTGTTCAACGACCGCGAGTTGGCGCCGTGGAGCCGCAACGCGCATGTGTTCGGCCCCATCGCTGGCACGCACATTCACCTCGACATGCACGAGTACTTCACCGGCCGCATGCGCGAGCGCACCCCCTTCGGCCTCGTCGCGTGGAGCTGGCAGCGTTGGCTGAGCCGCCGCGTGACCGATGCGCAGTTCACGACACGGTCGACGGTGTCGCAGACCCTCGCTGATCTCTACGTGCGCGACCACGGCATGGTGCGCCCCGCCGTCGTGCGCAACATTCCCGAGTACGTCGAGCAAGAGCCGCAGCCCGTCGACCCCGCGCGCATTCGACTGATCTACCACGGGCTCGCCCACTGGGAGCGTGGCTTGCGCGACCTCATCGACACGATGTCGCTGCTCGATGATCGCTTCGAGCTCACCCTCATGCTCACCGGCTCTGACGAGATGATCGACGAGGTGCGGCGCATTGCGGCCCCGTTCGGCGAGCGCATCATCATGAGGCCCGGCGTGCCGGTGAAAGAGATCGCCCGCACCATTAATGAGTACGACCTCGCGATGATGGTCTACCGCCCGGTGTCGCCCAACGTGCGCTACATGCTGCCGAACAAGCTGTTCGAAGCCGTGCAGGGGCGCATCGGAGTGGTCACAGGGCGCAACGACGTCATGATCGCTGAGCACGCGCCCTACGGCTTCGGCGTCGTGGTCGAGCCATGGGGGCCCGAGAAGACGGCCGAACTGCTCAACAGCCTCACCGCCGAGCGCATCGACGCGCTCAAGCAGGCCGCGCACGCCGCCGCACCGCTGCTGCACTCGGAGATCGAGAAGGTCAACTTCTTGCGCACGGTCGGCGCGCTGTCGGCGGAGGCCACGAGTGACGACGCGGTGGATGCCCCTGCCGAGGGCCGCGCGTGAAAGCCGCCTGGCGCACCGCGCAGCGTGTGCTCGACACCCTGCCCCCGGGTGCGCGCCGCTTTCTCACCTTCTACTCGGTGACCCTCGGACTACTCGCGGTGCTCGATGCCGCGGCCGTCGCTTTGCTCGCCGTGGTGATCGGGCCGATTCTGTCGGGTGGTCCGGTCGACCTGCCGCTACTCGGCACGGTCGACGAGACCGGACTCATCATTCTGCTCGGCGTGGTGTGCGGGCTCATCATCGCCAAATCGGTCATCGCGGTCGTGCTCTTGTGGTTCGCGACGCGTCGCTTCGCGAAATACGAGCTCGCGCTCGGCAGTCGCCTGTTCGAGACCTACGTGGCGTCGTCGTGGACAGAGCGACTGAAGCGCAACTCGGCCGATCTCGTGCGCCTCACCGACGGCAGCGTCAACGTCATCATCGCCGGCATGTTGCTGCCGGGCGCGACCTTGTTCGGTGAAGCCTTGAGCTTCATTGCGGTTCTCGGTGTGCTCGCCATTGTGCAGCCGCTTGTCGCTCTGATCTCGATGCTGTACCTCGGCGCCGTTGGGGCCTTGCTCTACCTCTGGGTGACGCGGCGCTCGCGCGAGGCAGGGGGCGTGGCCCTGCGTTATTCGTTGACGTCGTCGCGACTCATTACCGAGATGGTGGGCGCGCTCAAAGAGATCACGCTGCGCGACCGGCTCGGCGCGATCGGCGACGTCGTGCGCGACAATCGCCGACACGTGGCACGGGCACGCGGCAACGCCGTGTTCTTGAAAGAGGTGCCCCGCTACGTGCTCGAGGCGAGCATCATCGGCGGATTCGTGCTCGTCGGCGCGACTGGCTGGCTGACCGGGGGCATCACGGGCGCGATCACAGCCGTGGCGCTGTTCGGTGTGGCGGGCTTCCGCATCGCCCCCTCGATCGTGCGCTTCCAGGGCGTCGTCAACCAGGTGCAGATGGCCGTTCCGCACGCGGAACGCGTTCTGGACGAGATCGCGCGCAGCGAGTCGGCCACAGCGCGGGCAGCGGATGCTCTCGACACCGCCGAGCCGCCCACGCCGCCGAGCGCACTCGTGTTCGAGAAGGTCAGCTTCCGCTACTCCCCCGACGCCGAGCCCGCTCTGCAGGATGTGTCGCTGTCGCTCCCCTTCGGCTCGGTCGCGGCCCTCGTCGGAGCATCCGGTGCGGGAAAGTCCACTCTCGTCGACCTCATGCTCGGTCTGCTCGCGCCCACCGACGGCACCGTACGCGTCGAGGGAGAAACTGGCTCGGTTGCACTCGACGATGTCACGCGGTGGTGGCGCAGTCGCGTGGCCTATGTACCCCAAGAAGTCTCGCTCTTCGACTCGACCGTGGCGCAGAACGTGGCTCTCGCCTGGAACAACGCCGACGTCGACCGTGACCTCGTGCGGGAGGCTCTCGCCCAAGCACAACTGCTCGACATGATCGAGGCGCGAGACGGTGGCATCGATGCGCCGATCGGCGAGCGAGGACTCGCGCTCTCGGGCGGTCAACGGCAGCGGCTCGGCATCGCGCGCGCCCTCTACGCCAAGCCCCTCGTGCTCGTGCTCGATGAGGCGACGAGCGCCCTCGACACCGCAACGGAAGCGGCAGTCGCTGCGGCCATCGCCGGGTTGCGCGGCTCCACCACTGTCGTGTCGGTGGCCCACCGTCTGTCGACGGTGCAGAACGCCGACCAGATCTTCTTTCTCAGCGAGGGCCGCGTCGTCGGCTCAGGAACCTTCGACGAGCTCGCGGCCTCGGTGCCCGAGTTCGGCGAGCAAGTGCGGCTCGCGGGGCTCGGCGGCGGCACGCTGCAATAGCGCTCAGCGAGCGGGCTGGGAGTGCTCGTTCGGTGTTGTCGACATTGCACTCATCCGTCGGCTACGGTGAGCGCAGACACCCCTGAGAGGAACTCATGCTTCGTCGTCGCGCCCGCGTGGGCATCACCGCCGCCACCGTTCTGCTCGCCGCGTTGGTGATACCGCTCGGAGTGGCGTCACCCGCAGCGGCAGATGTGCGACTGCGCGTGCTCGTCGTGTTCGACGACGGCACAGGGCCAACGCCCGTCGTGGGCGCGCGCGTTCGACTTGATCACAGTCTGCACGGCGACACTCCGGGCTTCACCGCCAGCGCCGAGAATACGGGCAGCGATGGCCGAGTCTTGGTGAGAAGCTGGGACAACTACGCGGGTTATGACGCGTACTTGCGAGTCGAGGTCGCGGGAAACGCTTATGCGGGCCACCGAGTAGTTCCGACCTTCGAAAACGACGTCGTCGACGCCTCGCTCGCGACGGTTCGCCTCATCGACTGGCCAGACTCGGCCGAGCGCGACATCACTGTGACACTCCGGCCCGCTGCCTCGCTCAGCGGTACGGTGCAGACGGCGGGCGGTTCCAGCGCTGGCAACCGCGTCGCCGTCACGGCACATCGGCAGAATGACTCGGGCGAGTGGATCGCCATCGACCGCACCCGGACGCTGTCGAACGGCAGCTTCGTGTTCGACGGACTCCCCATCGGCACGTACGTGCTCGAGACCCGATCGGCGACCGGAGCGCTCGCCACCGGCCGTACTTTTCACCCGGGCACGGATGACACCGATGACGCCACGCAGTTCACACTGACCTCGGGCGAGGTCGAAGCCGCAGGCTCGATCGTGGCTCCGACGTGGAACCCGCAGGTCGATCGACTTTCTGGTGCGAACCGTTATGAGACGAGTGTTCGCACCTCGCAACGGCTCAACCCAGAGGGCGGAGTCTTCCAAGTCTTCATTGCGAGCGGCGAGTCGTTCGCCGACGCCCTCAGCGCCGCACCGGTCGCCGCCAGCCAAGGCGCTTCCCTGCTGCTGACACCGCCCAGCAGCCTTCCCGCTGCGACCGTTGCGGAGCTTCGACGACTCGAGCCTCAGTTCGTCACGATCGTCGGCGGCACCGCCGTGGTGTCTCGAGCGGTGGAGCGCCGGCTGGAGGATCTGCTGTCTGGGTGGGGTGGCGAGGTCGGCCGGATCGCCGGGGACAACCGCTACGAGACGTCGGCCCGGCTCGTGCAATCGGGAAACTGGTCGTCGCCACGCCACCGCATGTTCATCGCAACGGGTGCGAACTTCGCCGACGCGCTCGCGGCTGCGGCTGCAGCCGGATCTGAACGCTTTCCCGTACTCCTCGTGAACGGTGATCTCGACAGATTCAGTGCAACCACCATCGACGTGCTGAACGACTATGAGCCGAGCATGATCTACGTGGCTGGCGGCCACTCGGCCGTCTCTGCGCTTGCCGTGAACCGATGGCAGAACGACTATGGGCTCGGAGATGTCTACCGCTTTGCTGGTTCAGACCGCTTTGCCACGGGCGAACTGATCAACGATTTCTTCTTCGACTCGGCCGAGGGCGCCGTGATCGCGAACGGCCTCCAGTTTCCTGACGCCCTCGGGGCGGCACCTCTTGCCGTCGAACTCGGCGGCCCGCTGCACTTGAGTACTCCCGATTGCGTCCGGCCCCAATTGCGCAATCTGCTCTTGACTCAGGGCACCGATGACGTGGTGCTCGTGGGCGGCACGAGCGCCCTCAGTTCGCGCGTGGCCGCGCTGCGCACCTGCTGAGTTCAGCCGAGCAAGAAGGGGCGCAGCGCCTCGGCTGAGCGACGACCGTCATGCACTGCCGACGCGAAGGCGGGGCCGAGCGCAGCGGTCGCCACTGCCGACTCTCGCGCGGCGGCGTCGCCCGTGAGTCGACGCAGGAGAGACTCGAGCTGGGCGGCCCGAGCCTGCACGACGGGCAGCTCGAGCCCGGTCTGCTGACGCACCACGGCCCTCGAGTGCTCGGCAACGTGGCTGATGACCACACGGCCCGCGGCGAGCGCCTCGACCACGGCCACGCCGTAGATGCCGAGCGAAAACTGATCGAGCACGATGTCGGCCTCGCGGTAGGCAGCGGGCATCTCGGCGTGCGGAACACCCTCGAGTCGGCGGTACTGGATGACTCCTTCATCGTGCAGCGCGCGCAGTGTTGGTTCGATGAGCGCCGTACCCTTCATGGCCGCGCGGCTCGGTGCGTGCACCACGACGGGGCGAGCCCGCTCGAGCGGTGCAGGGCCGCCCGACCAGGGCGCGGCATCCACGACCACCGGCAGCCACGTCGCGGTGGCGTAGTCGAGAAGCAAGTCAGGGGTCGAGACGAAGACGGGCAGGCCCAGTTGCTCGAGAAGGGTGCGGTTGTGACGGGTGAGCCGCTCATAGTGCTCGATCTGCGGCGCGCCGAGTACGCCGTGAAAGGGCGAGTCGACCTCGCGCTCGCGGTGCGCAACGGGGTCGCGCAGGTCGCTGCCGTGCGACAGCATCGCCACCGCGAGACCGTGCTGCTGCGCCCACGCGATCTGCTGCTCGATCGACTCGACGAGCACATTGCCGACCGGCCGGCGTTCCGCCTCGACCATGAGGTGGGTGAAGCGGGGCACCACCGCGCGCTCGGCCCGTTGCCATCGTCGGGATGCTGCATGCACGCCGCGCGGCACCGCCACGTCGGCGGCGTGCCGGAAGCCCGTCGCCGTGACTTCCATGACGTTGATCGCGCCCACACCGGGCAGGTGCTGTTCGACAGCGCGCGCCCAACGGTAGGCCTGCCCGGCGAAGTTCGCTGGCGCCACGTAGAGCCGCACGGGCGTCTCGGGAACCGGGCTCGGCGGGGGCACCTGCCCGGGTCTGACTCGATACTCCCCTGGCAGCAGGCGCCCGGCGAGTGAGTCGGGCAGCAGGCGCAGGGTGCGGCCCACGAGCTTCTTGAGCGCGCTCACGATGCGAGCCCCTCGAGGGCCTCCGCCGCGCGGCGCGCCACGGCGTCGAGTGACACGCGCTCGCGAGCCCACTCTGAGAACTGTGTGCGGGCCGTGGGCGAGGCGGGGGCGGCGAGCATCCCGCGCAGGGCCTCGGCGACCGCCTCGGCGTCGTAGGGCACCGCGGTGCCGAGCGGAGCCTCCGTCGCGAAGGCGGCACCCGGCCCGTCACCCACGTGCAGAATCGGCGTGCCGCACAAGGCCGCAGCGTGCAGCTTCGCCGGAAAGAACGGGTAGCCGTGCTCGCTGCGCGCGGGCGCGATCGTCGCGACCGACACGAGAGCACCCCGCGACCAAGCAGCGGCCTCAGCCGCGGGCACGGTGGGCAGCACTTCGACGCGCCCCGGTGCGAGCCGTGCGCCGAGCGCCGCGAGAGCTGCGTGTCGCGTGCCGCCACCCAGAAACACCACGCGCAACTCGGGCACGCGCGCGATCGCCTCGACGAGCACTTCGGGCCCGTGCACCTCGCTCGCCGTGCCTGCGTACAGCACGAAGGGATGCTCGCCTCCCGCTCGCGCACCCTGCGAGTCGTACACCCGTGTGTCGGCACCGTTGCCGATGATGGCGAGCTGATCGTCGGGCACGCCGAGCTGCCGCAGCCGCGCGGCGAAGTCGCGCGAGACCGTGAGCACGAGAGATGCACGCGTCACGGCGAGCCGCTCGAGACGGCGCACGGCGCGCACCACCCAGCCCGACGTTCCTGCTTGCTCAGCAGCGTCGCTCACGATGTCGGCCGCGAGATAGACATAGGGAATGCGACGCAGTGCCGCCGCCCAGCGCACGACGGTGCCGGTCGTCGGAGGCGGTTCGACCAGCACGAGATCGGGGCGGCGCACCACGAGCAGCCGCAGCAGCAGCGGGGCATCGAAGCTCAGGTAGGGCACGTATCCGCGCACCGCGCCCTGGGTATCGCGCAGCACGGGCCACCGCCGCACCCGACTGCCGGGAGACGCGCCGGCTGCGCCACGAGGGGCACGACTCGTCAGCACCTCGACCTCGTGCCCGCGCTCCAACAGCCCCGAAACGATCGCCGCGAGTCGCGCCGCAGCCACGGCAGACTCGGGAGCATAGAGGCGAGTAGCGAGCACGATGCGCATGTCGACCCCAGGCTATCGGCCCACCGGCAGCGGAACGCGAGAAGAACGGCCTCTGACAGAATGAGCGCATGGCCGACGACCGCGACGAGACAGCCTGGATCGTCATCCCCCTCTATAACGAGGAGCAGGTCATCGGCGGTGTCGTGACCGAGTTGCTCGAGCAGTTCGCCCACGTCGTCTGCGTCGACGACGGCTCACGCGATGGCTCTGCCGCAGCGGCAGCGGCCGCTGGCGCGCGCGTGGTGCGGCACCCGCACAACCTGGGGCAGGGCGCCGCGCTGCAGACGGGCATCGAGTTTGCGCGCAGCCAACCGGGGTGCGAGTACATCGTGACATTCGATGCCGACGGCCAGCACCGCATCGACGACGCCCAGGCCATGCTCGCTCGCGCGCGCGGCGAAAACCTCGCGATCGTCTTCGGCAGCCGTTTCCTCGACGACCGCACCCAGCCCGGCTTTCTCAAGACTGTCGTGCTCAAGACCGCGGTGGCGATCACGAATCTCTCGACGGGCCTCAAGCTCACGGATGCTCACAACGGCTTGCGCGTGCTGCGCCGCGATGCGGCGCAGTCGCTCGCCCTCAAGCAAGACCGCATGGCGCACGCCACCGAGATCGTGGTGCAGCTCGGTCGCAGCGGGTTGCCCTGGGCGGAGCATCCCGTGCATGTCATCTACACCGAGTATTCGAAAGCGAAGGGGCAGTCGCTGCTCAATTCGGTGAACATTCTCGTCGACCTCGTCATCAACTAGGGAGCATCGGCCATGTGGTTCCAGCTCATCCTCGTCGTGGCCCTCGCGGGCATCGCCGTCTATCTCGTGCGCTCGACGCCGAGTCCGCGGCACCAGGCCATTCGGCGGCTGCTGGTCTTCGTGGCGCTCATCGCTGGCGTCGTGGTGGTGATCTGGCCCGGGCTGCTGTCAGAACTCGCGCGCCTCGTCGGCGTGGGTCGCGGCGTCGACCTGCTGTTCTACTTGGCTCTCGTCGCCGCGCTCATCTATGTGGTGAGCGAGTACAAACGCTCGGTGCAGCTCACCCGCACCACGACCCAACTCGCTCGCGAGATCGCCCTCACCGAGGCCCGGTTTGCCGACCGCATCGCCGAACTCGAAGCGCAGCTCGATGCCGCCACCGGCCGGTCTGAGGGCCGCGACCGCTCGTGAGAGTCGCGGTCACGACCGGCCTGCTGCCGATTCCACCGCTCTACGTTGTGGTGCAGCATGCGCTGCAGTTGGCCGACCGGCACGAGTTTCGCGTGCTCGCCCGTGCCGCTGAAGTCACCGATGCGCAGTTGCCGATCGTGGTCGACACTGCCGTGCCTCGCGGCCTCGGCCCGTGGTCGGTGCGGCAGTATCTCGCCCTCGCCGCCGGCGGAACACACGCCCGCCGCATTCGTGCCACCGAGCCAGACCTCATTCACCAACACTTCGCCACGTGGATGCACGGCCCCGCCTCCGCTGCCCGCCAGTTGGGCGTTCCGCTCGTCACGACGCTGCACGGCTATGACGTTGCCGCGGCTGAGGCGGCAGAGCGCACTCCCCTCGCGAGGTTTCACGCCGGCGGCATTGAGCTCGCGATAGCGCAGTCGCGCCGTCTGCTGGCCGTGAGCCGTTCGCTCGCCGACCGCGCCATCGCGGCAGGCTTTCCGGCCGACCGGCTCGACGTGCACTACCAAGGCATCGACGCCGAATTCTTCACCCCCTACTCGGGCTCGCAGCCGCACGGCTCTGAGTCGCACGACGAGCCGCCCGCGCTGCTCTTCGTCGGCGCTCTCGCAGTGCGCAAGGGGCTGCCCGACCTACTTCGGGCATCGATCGAGCTCGCGGCTACTACCCCGCACCGGCTGCAGGTCATCGGCGCGGGGCCGCTCGAGGGCGAGCTGCGCGCGGCCGCGGCGCAGCATCCGCACATTGAGGTGCTCGGCAGTCTGCCTCGTGAGGGAGTGCGCGCCGCGATGCGCGCGGCGCACGCGCTCGTGTTGCCGACCCAGCAAGACGGGCGGTGGCGCGAAGCCGCCGGGCTCGTGCTGCTCGAAGCGCAAGCGTGCGGAACCCCCGCCATCGCCTACGCGAGCGGCGGTACGCCCGAGATGATTGTGGACGGCGAGACGGGCGTGCTCGTGCCCGAGCGCGACGAGCCGGCTCTGCTCGATGCCTTGCGGTCGATGCTCGCCCTTCCGGCCGAAACCCACCGCGCAATGCGCGAGCGGGCCCGCAACTGGGTCGTGGCCGAGCGCAGTCTTGCGGCGAGCGCCGAACAACTCGACGCGGTCTATCGCGAGGTCGCAGCGTGAGTCGCCCTGAGCTGGTCGACGTCGAGGTCATCGTGCCCGTGCACGACCTTCGCAGGCCGATCGCGCGCACCGTACAGTCGTTGCTTGCTGGCGGGCTGGGCCCTGAGCACGTGCGCATCACGGTTGTCGCGCACAACCTGCGGTCGACGGCACTCTGCTCGGCCCTCACTGCCGCAGGCTTGGGCGACGTGGCCACCGTGCGCGAGTGTCTCGACGGCGAGCGCTCGCCGGCCGGGCCGCGCGCCGTGGGACTTGCCCACGCGAATGCCCGTTTCGTGTCTTTCGTCGACAGCGACGACACTCTCGAGCCCGGAGCCCTTGCGGCGTGGCTCGCTCTCGCCGAACGCGACCGCCTCGACGCCGTCATCGCGCTCGAGCGGCACGCGAGCGGCGGGCTCGTGCGCAACCCTCTCGTGCGCCCGTGGCCGCGCCGCACGGTGCACGGTGTGCGCGACCGGCTCGTGTATCGCACCGCACTGCGCGGGCTTTTCTCGCTCGATGCGGTGCACGCCGAACAGCTCGCCTTCACCCAGGGCGGAACCAACGGCAGCGACCAGCCCTTCACGCTCAAGCTGTGGCACAGCGGGCGTCGCATCGGCCTCGCGAGCCGCCGCCCCGCCTACGTGCTCGGCGACGACGCGCCGACGCGCGTGACGCAAACAGTGCAGCCTCTCGCCACAGAGCTCGCCGCTCCTCGCGCGCTGCTCGACGAGCCGTGGTTCAGCAGACTGTCGGCCGCCGCACGCACGCACGCGGTGACGAAGATCGTGCGCATCCACCTCTTGCCGCAGCTGGCGGCCCGACTCGAGACCGAGGGTGCCGACGAGGCGCTCGCGACCGCGCGCGAACTGCTCGACCGGGCCGCGCCCGTCGCGCCCGACTATCGTCGCTCGCTCTCTCGCATCGACGCGCGCATTGTCGCTGTGCTCACGTCGAGCGTCGACGTCGAGGCCCTTCGCCCACTCCTCGCTGTGCGCCGCACTTTCACGCACCCGCGCGCACTGCTGACACCTCGGCTGCTTGACTCTCTGCGGCGGGATGCCCCGCTGCGGCTCGCGGCAGCCTCAGTGTTGCTCAGCCTGCGCGCGGCGCCTGAGGCTCGCTGACCTCCCCCATCGCGCGAGTTCCGATAAGGCCTCGGGTTCGTCTAGTGTGTGCTCGAAGGCGACGCATTGTCACCTCCGGTATCAACTGTGGCTCTCGCCCGCGTATCGAAAGTATGTGTCATGACGTTTCGCGCTCTCGCCCTTTTTTGCGTCGCTTTCGTGTTGGCGAGTTTGCTCAACGTGAGCGCGATCGGGAGTTCGCCGGCGGCTGCGACCACTGTCGCCGTGCGGGGCGCCTACGACATGGTGTTTTCATCGAACGGATCACGGCTCTACACCTCGAACTGGGACACCGACAGCGTCTCAGAGATCAACCCCTCGACGGGTGCCGTACTGAGAACATTCGAGGTGCAGTACCAGCCGGGCAGCATCGTGATCTCACCGGATGGACGCACGCTCGTCACAGGCCACGCCGCAGCGCGAGGACTCACCGTCATCACCCTGTCGACAGGCGCAACTCGCGAAGTGAATCTTGGCTCGCGGGTCGACGACATCATGTATTCGACTGACGGCACAAAGCTCTACTTCACCAGCGCGAGCTACTGGGTGGGCGTCGTCGGCGCACCGGCATTCAGCAGTTACACGACCATTGAGACGCCGGGGCCAGTGACGGGCCTCAATCGACAGCCTGGAACAAACTTCGTGTGGCTCGCGGAGTCGTCCCCCGCGCCCTTCCACATCTACCGCCTCGATCTGTCAAACAACCGCGTAACCACTCGTTCAGCGAGCGGATCCGAACCCGGATTCGACATGGCGTTTCCGGCTGGCAACGAGCGTGTCTTCGGCCCCACCGGCAGCTACTCCACCGCCTGGGTTCTCGACCTCGGTTCAACCCCGAGAAAGTGGAGAACAACGCTGGGGTCAAGTGACTATGGGGCGCGAAACCTCATCACGACCCTCGACCGCACGCTGGTTCTCGGCACGACCGGCGGCAACAATGTCGTCGTGATCGACCCCCTCACGGAACGAACTGTCGAGGAGATCGCCATTGGCGAACCACAGTTTGCGATTGCCGCACGGCCGGGCACAACAGAGATCTGGGTGTCTACTGAGAACAGCGTGCAGTCGTTTGCCGCACCCACTCGCTCTGTGCCAACAGCAGGCACAGACGTTACTGTGACTCGCATTTCTGGTGCGGAACGATACGCAACCGCAGCAGCGATCTCACGGCAGGCTTTCCCTGAAGGTGCGGCCACGGTGTACCTCGCTTCGGGACTCGGATACGCCGATGCTCTGAGTGCCGCCCCCGCGGCGGCCGTCGAGAACGCGCCGCTGCTCTTGAGCGGCGCCACTTTGCCCGCGAGCACCCGCGCAGAACTGAGGCGACTCGCACCGACCGAAGTGGTGATCATCGGCGGAACGTCGGCCTTGCCCTCTGGAATTGTTTCTGCGGTGCGGAGTGCTCTGCCAGGTGTCACCGTGCGGCGACTGTCGGGCGCAGATCGCTATGCGACTTCGCGTGCAATCGTGGCTGACACCTGGCCGGGCACGTCGTCGACGACTTCTATAGCGAGCGGCCGCAACTTCCACGACGCGTTGTCGGTGGCGCCGCTTGCGGCACGTCTCGACTCACCACTTCTGCTCATCGACGGATTACGTGTCGACGGCACCAGCGGCCGCGCGATCGATACCGCATCGAGCCTGGCGATCGACAGATTGCGCTCGGAGACAAAGCTCGTAGTAGGAGACAGCAAAACCGTCACCAATGACCTCTGGGATGACATCGTCGGATACCCCTTCACACCGGAGACTGAGCGTCGACTCTGGGGCTCAGATCGCTACCGCACGAATCAGCATGTCAACGGATACGGATTCGAAAGCGCTGACACGGTCTACCTGGCATCCGGGCTCAACTATCCGGATGCTCTGGCGGGGAGCGTGTTGGCGGGAATCGGTGACGACCCGCTGTACCTGGTTCCGACAAACTGCGTGCCACGCCAAGTGCTCTACGACATCGAGCGACTCGGCGCCACGAATGTCGTCTTGCTCGGCGGAACGAGCGTGCTCAGTTCGAGGGTCGCGTCGCTGCGGAGCTGCTGACGTCGCGCGGCGCCAACACGAGCGGCACCGCCCACGCGACGAGACCCGCGAAAGCGATCGAGCCGAGCAGCCACACCACGTCGGGGCCGATCGGCAGCACCCACCACCACTCTGCACCGCTGCCGAGGCTGAAGCCTGCCCCGTCGATGCCCGTGATGAAGCGACGCATGGTGATCTGCAGGGCTACGAAGTGGGCTCCGGCGAGAGCTGCGGCGAGCATCCACGCTTGCAGCGGCGTGAACCGCACCGTGCGCCCGGCGCGACCCAGCAGCAGCACGCCGATGAAGAGCACCATGAGCGGCAGCAGGTAGCGCGGCTGCACTTCTTGGCCCACGCGGTCGCCGCCTGCCTGCAGCACGTAGAGCGGCAACGCGATGAGCACGGCACCCACGAGCAGCACGGCGATCGCGGTGCGGCGCTCGAGCAACGCCAGCGCACTGAAAGCGACGGCGAGCACGGCGCCCCACACGGCGAAGGCGACGAGGCTCGGCATGGGGGTGTCGAGCCAGCCGACGCCCGCCTCGGTGAGCAGTCCGCCCCAGAGCGACGGCAAGTGCAAGATGTTGTAGGCGAGCAGTGCCGGGCCCTGGACGACCGCTTCGAGGTCGGCGCCATCACCGGTGCCGCCTGAACCTGCGCCGCCGGATGCTCCGCCGAAGCCGGAGAGCCCGCTGCGCACTTGCCCGGAGGTCGCGAAGAGCGCGAGAGCGATCACCCCCATCACCGCGGGCAGAATCGCCCGCCGCAGCCAGCGCGCGCTCGGCAACCAGCTGCTCTGCCGAGCCTCGTAGGTGAGCACAGCGACGACGGCGATACCGAGCCCCACGAAGAGCGCCGCATCGCCGCGAGCGCCCGCGGCCATGATGGCCGCGACGACGAAGACCGCTCCCAGGCCGATCGCGCGGCGTCGATCAGGTTCGTCGACGTAGGCGAGCAAGGCCAACCAGCTCAGCCCGACGCCGGCGATGGCCCACCCACTGGGGTTGTTCGAGGTGAGGAAGAAGGCGCCGAGGGGCACCGCGGCCAACAACCAGCCCCACACGAGCGCGGGTCGGCGGTGACCCGGCAGCAGCATCCACAAGGCGGCAGCGAGGCCCAAGAAGAGCACCACCGAGAAGAGCCGCATGATCAGTGCGGAAAGCTGCACATCGCCGCCGGCGAAGAGGCCGGTCACGGCGTAGTAGAGCGGCGGGTACCCTCCACCGACGTTGCTGCGAGAGGTCTCGGTCGTGACCGAGGGATCCCAGCTGAACTCATCGCCCTGACACGCCGCGCTCGCCTCGGAGTCGTAGGCGAAGCACGCGATCTCGGGCAAGGCCTCGGGCACGATGCGCGCTGTGGCGTCGTCGGGGTTGTCGGCATCGGCGCAGAACTCACTCGCCGTCGGGCCCGCGCACCACGAGCTCGTGAGGTGGTAGTCGTCGTCGGGCGACGAGCCGATCGGTGAGGCGTAGACCCACGCGAGCAGGGCGAGCGCGGCGAGCGCAAGCCCGGTGATGGGGCTGCGGGATGCCGCTCTCACGCGCTGTCGCCACCCGACTCGCGCCGCCGACGTGGTGTCGTTCATGAACTCTTCTCTCGACGAATGCGCACGCGCTCGGCCAGACCTCGAAGCCCCCCGTGCCGCAGGTGGTGCACCGCCATGCGCGCGTCGTGCCCGAGCCCAGCCGTGCGGCGCGCACGGGCGTCGGCACCCATGCCGCGACGTCCTGGGCGATAGTCGGCGGCGTGGTGCGGCTCGGCGAGCGCGTCGACGAGCGGTGCAAGCGTGGTGGGCCAGGCATACTGCTCGCGTACGCGCGCGACATTTGCGCGCCACTGGTCAACCTCGGGCGAGTCTGTGAGCACACGGGCCAGGGCGTCGGCGAGAGCATCCACATCATGGGGCGGCACGGCGAGGCCGAGGTGCTCGTCACGCACGAGGTCGGCGAAGCCGTCGCCCTCGGTGACCACCATCGGCAGCCCTGACCAGAGGTAGTCGAGAATGCGCGTGCGGAAGGCGAAGGTCGTCTCGAGGTGCACGTGGTGCGTGCTGACGCCGGCATCGGACTCGAGCAACCACGCTCCGCGCTCGTCGTAGGGCACCCAGTCGTCGTTGAAGATCACGTGGCTGCCTTCGACGCCGAGCTCGACAGCCAGGTCGTAAGCCTGACGCACGACGCCCATCGTCTCAACGCTGGGGTGACGCGTGCCCAGAAAGAGCAGTCGCACGCGTGGCTCGCGCTCGCGCACGGCGGCAACCGCCCTGATGAGCGTCAGCGGGTCGAACCAGTCGTAGACTCCCCCGCCCCAGATGAGCAGCTTCGCGTCGTCGGGCACAGCAGGGTGCACGCCGCGCAGCACCGGCTGCTCAGACGTCTGCGGCGGTGTCTCTGGCAGCCCGAACGGCACGATGCGCAGCAGCCGATCGAGGGCGCCGTCGTCGGCGTAGGTCGAGGGGTTGAGTCGGCCGAGGGCCGCGAGGTGACCGACGTAGAACAGTCGCTGCCGTTCGCTCGCGCACAGCAGCAGGTCGGCCCGACGCACCTGGTCGACGATCGCGTCGCGCGCGACGTCGACCCGCAGCGCCCATGTGGCGCCGGGCAAGTCGCGCCCTTGCTCGAGCAGTTCGAGGTGCAGGGGGTCGTAGAGGTCGCACACGAGCATGCGGTCGGTGCTGCGCAGGCTCGCAAACTGGCCGAGCGCATAGCCCTGCATGACGATCGCCTCAGCCCAACCCTCGTGCACGCGCATTGCGCGATCGTCACCGGCGCGCACGATGTGGATGCTGATGCCGGGGCTCGGCGTGCTCGACTCGGTCGCGGCGCTGGTCGAGATCAGTCGCACGTCGTGTCCTTGCCGCGCGAGTTCGGTCGCCATGTTCCACGCCCGGATTGCCGGCCCAGCCATGCGGCTGCCGAGCGGATCACCAGTGATGACGACGACGCGCGTCACAGTGGGCTCCCTTCTGCGGTGCCGAAGCGGCGCGGGGCGGACGGCGCGAGGCGGCCGGCTCGAGGGTCTGCTCGGGCGCCAGCCAGCCTAGTCGGCGGGGCGGCGCGACGGCGGCTGCACGAGGTCGCGCAGCACATCGATCATGCCGCGACTGTAGCGGCCGTAGCGCCCCCGCGCCGCACTCGTGATGATGCCGGGGATGCGCGCGGGCTGCCAACGCGGCAGGTCTCGGCGGCGCGACTCGTGCTCGTGCTTGGCTCGCGCTTCGGCGAGCCGTTCGGGGGGCACCCCCAACGCCTCGAGCCGTTCGGCGAGCAGTCGCGTGCGCTCGGCGAGCAGTGGCGCACGTTCGTCGCGAGGCTCGCGCAACTTCGCCCAGCGGTCGGCCATCGTGGGTCGGCGGGCGCCGATCTCGTTGGCTCCGTGCTGGCGATAGTCGATGAGTGGCTCAGGCACGAGTCGCAGACCGTGCGGGCTCTGGGCGGCCGCGAGAGCTGCGAGCCATTCGTCGTGCACCCACTCGGTGACAAACGGTGCTGCGCGATCGACGAGTTCGCGACGCAGCACGACCGTCGCGCCCGTGACGAGGTTGCGGCGCAGCAGCACCGCGAAGGCGTCACCGCTCGAGAGGCCGTCGCGCTCGGCGGCGGTGGCCTCGAGCGCGTCGAGCAGCGTGAGGCCGAGGGGCTCACCGGCGGCGTCGACGAGGCGCGCGTCAGTGTGCACGAGCTGAAGGCGAGCATCCGCCGCGAAGAGCGGCACGAGGCGAGCGAGCTTGTCGGGTGCCCACACGTCGTCTTGGTCGCTCAAGGCGATGAGGTCTCCGCGGCACGCGCCAAGGGCATCGGCAAAGTTGCCGACGACACCGAGACCCGGCGAGTGCCGGCGCACCACGAGCTCGGTCTGCACAGCCGAGTCGGCCGACCGGGCTGCCGTGACCTCGCGCTCGATGATCGCGAGCGTGTCGTCGGCCGAGTCGTCATCGCCCACGACGAGCTCGAACGGAGCGGGGCGCTGCGCCAGGATGCTGCGCACTTGCTCGGCGACGAAGCGGCCCCCGTTGTAGGTCGCCATCGCGACAGAGACGGCGGGGGGCGTGTCTCGGCTCGCGGATGCTGCAGTCACGCCCACAGCCTAGGCTCGCCGCGCACCCGGATCGCAAACGTCGCGCCGATAGGATGCGAGCACCATGAGCGCGACGCACGAGGCACCTGAGCACGAGGCCGCGTCGAGCAACCCCCGCGTCGCTCTGGTCGTGGTGGCCTACCGCTCCGACAGGGTTCTGCGAGAGCTGCTCGCCTCGGTCTCTGCGGCGAGCGCCCACCCTGTGGCGGTGGTCGTGGTCGACAACCTGCCCTCAGAAGGCAACACCCGCGAACTGGCGGCGCAGCACGGCGCCGTCTACGTCGAGCAGCCGCAGAATCCGGGTTACGGCGGCGGAATGAATGCGGGAGTCGCAGCACTGCCGTCGAGCGTCGACTGGGTGCTCATCTGCAACCCCGACCTCGAGCTCTTGCCCGGCAGCATCGACGCCCTCGTCGCCGTCGGCGAGAGCGACCCTCGCATCGGCAGTGTCGGCCCTGCGGTGCTCAACACCGACCGCAGCGTGTACCCGAGCGCCCGAGGTGTGCCGTCACTGCGCACCGGCGTGGGTCACGCGCTCTTCGTCACTGTCTGGCAGCAGAATCCGTGGACGGCGAAGTACCGACACGACGCCGACACGGGCGAGCAGCGCGATGCCGGATGGCTCTCGGGCTCGTGCCTGCTCGTGCGGCGCAGTGCATTCGACGAGCTCGGCGGCTTCGACGAGGGCTACTTCATGTACTTCGAAGACGTCGACCTGGGCTACCGTCTCGGGCTCGCCGGGTGGCGCAATGTGTACGCTCCTCAGGCGCAGGTCATCCACACCGGTGCGCATTCGACCACGACCGAGTCGGAGCGCATGATTCGCGCGCACCACGCGAGCGCTCGCAGGTTTCTCGCCCGCAAGTACTCTGCCGGCTGGTTGTTCTGGCTGCGCTGGAGTCTCTCGGCCGCGCTGCACGTGCGTGAAGCGTGGGTCGTGCGCCGCTCGCGCTGAGCCCCACACGAGCGGGTGGATGCCCGCCTACTCCTTCTCGTCGACGAGGGCTTTTTCGTAGTGCTCGGTGACGGTTTCGGCATCGCCGACCTCACGCAGAGTGCCCTTATCGAGCCACGCGACCTGGTCGCACATCTCGCGAATTTGCGGCAGAGAGTGCGAGACGAGAATGACCGTCTTGCCGTCGCGCGTGAACTCGAGAAACTTCTGGCGAGACTTCTCTTTGAACGCGCCATCGCCGACCGCGAGCACCTCGTCGACGACGAGGATGTCGGGGTTCGTGTGCACCGCGACCGAGAAGCCGAGCCGCACGTACATTCCCGAGGAGTAGTTCTTCACGGGTTGGTCGATGAACTTCTCGACTCCGCTGAACTCGACGATCTCGTCGAAGCGCGCGTCGACCTCGCGGCGCTTGAGGCCGAGAATCGAGGCGTTGAGGTAGACGTTCTCGCGGCCACTGAGCTCGGGGTGAAAACCCGAACCCACTTCGAGCAGCGAGGCGGCCTTGCCGCGCAGCGTGATGGAACCGGCATCGGGGTAGTAGATGCGAGCGAGCGTCTTGAGCAGCGTCGACTTGCCTGAGCCGTTTCGGCCGATGAGCCCGAAGGTGTGACCCTCTGGCACTTCGAAGCTCACGTCGTTCACGGCCCAGAACTCTTCGGCGACCGTCTTGCGGCCGCGCATGACCGCCGACTTCAAGGTCTGATTGCGCTCGCGGTAGAGCTTGAACTTCTTCGACACATGGTCGACGACCACGGCAGCAGTGTCGGCGCTCACAGCAGCTCCGCCAATCTTCTTTCGTTGCGCGAGAACACCCAGAACCCGAGGGTGAAGACGATGCCCGACACCGCGACGATGAAGAGCGTGTCGCCCAGCTCGGGCCAGCGGTTGTCGTAGAGCAGGTTGCGGAACACTTCCACGAACCGTTCCATGGGGTTCAAGCGGTAGACGGTCAGCACCCAGTCGCCGATGTCGCGAGCGGCGTTCTCGACGAGTGAGAGCGGGTAGATGATCGGCGTCAGGTACATCCACATCTGCAGCACGATGGTCGTGAAGTGCTGGGTGTCTCTGAAGTGCACGTTCGTGATGGCCAGCATCATCGCGACACCGACGGCGAAGAACGCGAGCAGCACCATGACGAGCAACGCCACCGGAATCCACCAGATCGGCCAGCCGCCGAATATCTGCAGCGCGAGAACGAGAACGCCCATCTCGATGAGCCACGTGAAGCCCACCGACGCCGTCACTGAGAACGGCAAGTGCATGCGCGGAAAGTACACCTTCTTGATGAGCCCCGAGTTCGAGACCATCGAGTTGAGACCGCCGTTGACCACCCGCGAAAAATAGAGCCACGGCAGTAGGCCGCACATGAGCCAGAGCGGGTAGATGTCGAGCCCGCTCGGGTCGCCGACGTGGGGGCGAGCGCGGAAGATGAAAGAGAACACGACCGTGTAGACGAGCATGGTGGCGATCGGGTTCAGCAACGACCACAACTGGCCCAGCACGGTGCGTCGGTACTGGCCTTTGACCTCGCGCATCGTGAGGTTGTACAGCAGCTCGCGCGTGGCGAACAGCTCTTTCAGATAGGTCATGGATGCTCTCGTGGGGTCGATCGGGCCGTGATCAGTGTAGGCGAGCGCGCCCGAAGGGTCAGTCGCGCGAGGAGCGAGCGATCGAGCGCAGCTGCTCGACTCCGAGCCGCAGCGGTTCGGCACCGAATCGGTCGCGCGCCAGTTGGGCGGCAAAGTCAGCGGAGACCACCGAGTCTGCTCCGGCATCGCCGGCGACCAGCACGAGCGTCTCCGGCCGCACAGCCACCCGATCGGGCACGCCGACGAGACATCCGTCGCCCCACACGAGCACGACATCCACCTGCACCTGCTCGCCGACTGACGCCACCTCGAGAGCGAGTCCGGTGTCGACGGCCTCGTGCAGCAAGCCCGACATCGGGCGCTCCTGTGCTCCTACCTTGAACGCCGGTGCGTGCATGATGCCGATACTGCGGCCGGCGTCGCGCTCACGACGCAGCAGGGCGCGCATCGCTGTGCGTTGCGAGTCGAGGGTGGCGCCAGCGCGCGCGTCGACCACGATGAGAGTGTCGAGGTGCCCTCGATCGGTGCTGGTTCCGCTGATCAACGGAGGAGCGGCGAAGGCTCGCGAGGCGTCGTTGCCCGCGCCTGCCGCTGCAGGCAGCGCGGGGAGGGGCAGCCGCAACGATCCATTCGAAGCGCCAGCACTCTGGTGCCAGCGCTGATAGGCACTGCGATACGAGACGCGAGAAGGGTGCGTCCAACCATCGGCGAGATCACTGCCGCTCAGCGAGCCGGCGTCGAACCGCATGAGCATGAGTGGTCCGCGCGTCATGAGGTGCGGCACGTCAGTTGCGAACGCACGCGCGATGCGCAGCCGGTATTCGCTGTCGCCCGACTTGCGAACGGTATCGAAGAGTCCGATGCGGTCGACGACGCGCACGCGACGGAACATGAGCGACGGCTCGCTGAGCCGAAGATAGAGACCACGCCCTTGAGTGAACTGCAGCTCGCTCGTCACGCGCAGTGCCGACGTGGCATTGGCCGGAACCGAGGGGTGGCTCAGCAAGTGCTGCACTTGTAGTTCAAGGCGACGCGGGTGGCTCCAGTCATCGCTGTCTTGCATGGTCACGAACTCGCCGCGCGCGAGCGCGAGCGCGTCATTGCGGCGCACGTAGGTGCCGGCGTTGACGTCGTTGCGAACGACCCGAACGCGGTCATCGAGCGCCGCGATGGCCGCAAATATGCGGTCATACTCGGGGCCTGAAGCATCGTCCATGACGAGCAGCTCCCAGTCACGCCATGTCTGATCGATGATCGACCGAACAGCATGCAACACGAGTTCGTCTGGCTTGTAAGCGCTCATGATGACCGTCACCATCGGCCCCCCGGCGATGCCGGAGGCAACCGAAGCGGTGAGTCGATCGAACGGAGCTCCGGCGCCGGGCGGCACGTCGACCGGCTCGAGTCCTGCGGCATGGAACGACGGGTTCACAAGCGCGAGCCACGCTGTGAGCACCTCGTCATCGGGGTCGTCGACCGCGCCCGTGAACGGGTTCACGAGGTCGGCAAGCAGCAGCCGGCGCTGCCACGATTCGGTCGATACCTGATCGAGCACCACTGCCGCATCACCGAAGCGCCGTTCGCCGACGCACAGCTCGGCGAGTCTCGCTCGCCCGGCGTCGGAGGCACGCGCTGAGACTGAGACGGCGAGATCGAGCAGCGCGCCGAGCACGCCGTCACCCAGGTCGTGGATCGCCGCGACGCGAGCCAGACCGATGAGGAGGTCGGCGTCGACGGCACCGAGCGACCGCGCGCGAGCATCCGGCGTCAATCGAGCGACCGCTCGCAGGGCGGCGACGTCGAGGGCTCCTGCTGTCGCCTTGAGCGCCATGGCATCGGCCAGCGTGCTCGTGCCAGCGTGCAACGTGTAGGCAAGCAGCTCGTCGTTCGACGCGCGCTGCACGAGGCGGTTGAGGCTGCGGCGTCGAGCGTCGGGGGCGAGCACGAGCGCGCCGCTCTCGGCCGAGTCCTCGAGCAAGCCGTCGACGAGGAAGCCATTGACTTGCGGGTTGTGCCGGTTCTCCGTGCGATTGCGCAAGCGACGTCGAGCGAGCACGGCAGCGTAGGCGAGCAGTAGCACGAGCTGCACGAACCACGCGAGCACGAGCCAGGGGTACTCGATGGCTGCGATGACGAGCGCGAGCAGGATGAGCACGAAAGGCTGCGCACCGATCGCGAGAATCGTGAGAATCTCGATGCGGCTGAATCGCAGCAGCGGTCGCAGCAGACGTTTGAGCGCCGACTTCAGCTCATGCACCACGATGCAGCTGCCTCTCGAGGTAGGCGCCGTAGCCGCTCTTGCGGAGCGGCTCGATGAGCTCTGCGAGTTCGGCGTCGGTGATCCACCCCTGGCGCCACGCGATCTCTTCGATGCAGCCGATCTTCATGCCCTGACGGTGCTCGATGACACGCACGTACTCGGCGGCCTCCATCATCGAGGTGACCGTGCCGGTGTCGAGCCACGCGGTGCCGCGATCGAGCGGACGCACCACGAGTCGACCCTCACGCAAGTAGTGCTCGTTGATCGATGAGATCTCGAGCTCGCCACGAGCGCTCGGCACGATGCCCTTGGCCACGTCGACCACGTCGGGGCCGTAGAAGTAGAGCCCCGGCACCGCGAAGGCGCTCTTCGGATTCGCGGGCTTCTCTTCGATCGAGACAGCCGTCATCGCCTCGTCGAACTCGACGACACCGTAGGCACTCGGGTCTGCGACCTCGTAGGCGAAGATGAGGCCGCCGTCGAGATGATCGACACCGTGCAGGGCCCTGTCGAGATCGGCCCCGTGGAAGATGTTGTCGCCGAGCACGAGCGCGACGCTCTCGTCGGCGATGAACTGCTCGCCGATGATGAACGCCTGCGCCAGGCCGTCGGGGCTCGGCTGCTCGGCATACTCGATGCGCATGCCGAGCCTCGAGCCGTCGCCCAGCAGCGACTCGAACTGCAGACGGTGCTCAGGAGTGGTGATGACGAGCACCTCACGCACCCCCGCCGTCATGAGCGTCGACAGCGGGTAGTAGACCATCGG